>JBBDWZ010000110.1:0-5684 GCA_040902615.1 Gemmatimonadota bacterium
AACGGACGCGCACGAGCACGACCACGAGTAGGATTGACGATTACGGGCTCCAACCAGGCCGACCCGCCGAATGCACTTCGTCAGGCCGACACGATGGGAGCCCGTAATCGTTCAATCCTACTCGTCGCTGTCGTGCTCGTGCGCGACCGTTGATCCGTTAATCCGTCAATCCGAGTGGCCTGGTCGAGGCTGGGTCGCGACTGACACGCTCTCCACATTGTTCTTGTCTGGTCCCCGATCGCAGGTCATACTATGGCAATTCCTTCAATAGCTTTCCGTCCGCAGGGGGTCCACAATGTCCAGCCGCAAACTGGGTATCGGCGCAATTGTCGTCATTGTCCTGGCCATGAGTGCGTGGTGGGCCCAGGGACAGTCGGATTCGCCCCAGGTGCGCACGTATTACGTCGCGGCAGATGAGGTGATTTGGGATTACGCGCCCACCGGTCAGGACAAGATCAGCGGCAAGCCATTCAGCGAGGAGCAGAAACCGTTTGCTGAGGCGGGGCCCTGGACCATCGGCCACATCGTCAAAAAAGCGATCTATCGCGAGTACACGGATGCCAGCTTTTCGCAGCTGAAGCCGCGGCCGCCGGAATGGGAACATCTCGGTATGCTGGGTCCTCTGGTGCGCGCCGTAGTTGGTGACACGATCCGCATCGTTTTCAAGAATATCACGAAGCTCTCACTCAGCGTACATCCGCACGGCGTTTTCTACAACAAGGATTCGGAAGGCGCGCCGTACGCTGATCAGACTTCGGGAAACGACAAGGCGGACGATGGAGTGGCGCCGGGCGGCCAGCACACCTATACCTGGCCGGTACCGGAGCGAGCCGGGCCGAGCGAGCACGAGCCGAGCTCGGCGTTCTGGATGTACCACTCTCATACGGAGGAGATTCGCGATGTAAACACGGGTCTGACCGGTCCCATGATCATCACTCGGCGCGGGGCGGCACGATCGGATGGCAAGCCGGTCGATGTGGACCGCGAGATCATCGCGGCTTTCATGGAAGTTGATGAGAACCAGAGTTGGTACATACAGGACAACATCGATGCCTACGCCAAGGACCCCAAGTCACTTAACCTGGTACGTGGACCGTTCGGTGATCTGTCCGTGATGAACCCCAAAGTCCCCGCACCGCTGTTCGGCTCCTATTTCCGGGAGACCATTAATGGGCTTTCCTTCGGCCACACGCCGGGCTTCACCATGCAAATCGGCGAGCGAGTGCGCTGGTATGTGATGGCCTCCACCAATTTCGAGATTCATGCGCCGCACTGGCACGGCAACGTGGTGCAGGCGGGAATGATGCGCACCGATGTAATCGCCTTGCTGCCCATGGGCATGCAGGTGGCTGACATGGTCCCCGACAATCCCGGTTCCTGGCTGATACACTGTCATGTGGTCCAGCATATGCGCATGGGTATGCAGGCGGTTTATAGCGTGCAGCCGAAGGCTCTGGCAGCCAGGTAGCGGATCAACGGACGCGCACGACCACGAGCACGAGTAGGATTGACGATTACGGGCTCCCCCAGGCCGACTCGACGACTGCACTTCGTCAGGCCGACACGGTGGGAGCCCGTGATCGTAATTCGTACTCGTGGTCGTGCTCGTGCGCGTCCGTTATTTCGTCAATCCGTTATTGCGTCAATCCGTTAATCCGTTATTCTCGCAGAATCCTCGCAGGATCAACGTGTGATGCGCGCAGGGCAGGCAGACCGCTTGCAACAAAGCCGATTGCAGTAATCACGACGGCGCCGAGCACGTAGGTGAGGGGATCGGTGGTGCGCATGTCGTAGAGCAACGTGGTGAGCAGCCGGGTCAGCCAGAACGCGGCGACCAAGCCAACCACGGCACCAAGCACCACCAACCGAAGAGCACGGACGATGACTTCGGTGACGACGACTCCAGGTCGCGCGCCCAGGGCCAGGCGCACGCCGATCTCACGGCGCCGCTGCGCGACGTTGTAGGAAATCACTCCATAAATGCCAACCGCGGCAAGTACCAGGGCCAGCAAGGCAAAGGCCGCCAGCAGCCAGGTGAGGAAGCTGCGGGTGGCAATCAAATCGCCAACGATGTCATCGTGCTGCTGGACCCTGGCCGGCACCATACGCGGATCTACGCCGGCGATGGCCTGGCGCAGCGGCCGCACCAGCTGATCGGCCGGCAGGTTGCTCCTGATCATCAAGTATGACCACATGAAGGGCGTCTGCGCGAACGGTGTGTAGATCGCGCTCACCGCGGGATTTTCGATTCCCGCGTAGCGAACGTCGTCGACCACGCCAACGATCGTGCGCGACGCGGGCCCGGCCTCGGGATTGGTGAGCTGGATCTGACGGCCGATCGGGTCGGTTTCAGCGAACAGCGCGGTTGCGAGATCCTGATTGATCACGACAACGGCGGCACCATTCCCGGAATCGGTTTCGTTGAACTCGCGGCCGCGCAGCACTCGCGTGCCGAGCGTAGCGAAGTAACCGGGCGTAATGCCGATCCACCAGGCACCGTTCTGTTCGGTTGCATCCGGTGTTCGGCCGGCCACCGTGAAACCCGTGCCGCGCTGCCCGCTTTGTGGTGGGAGCGCACTGCCACCCGCAACACGCTCGACGCCGGGTACACGTGCAACGCGCTCGAGTGTCTGTGACAGCATCTGCGTGCGCTGCGCCGGCTCGGTGAAGTAGAACAATCCGACATTCGCGCTGACCAGCTTGTCGGGGTCGAAGCCGATGTCCTGGTTTACGACGCGGAGCAGACTCTGGATCAGGAGTCCGGCGCCGACCAGTACGATGACGGCGAGGGCGACTTCACCGGCGATGAGTGAAGCGCGCAACGCGCCGCCTCGACGCATGCCTACACCGCCGCGGCCGCCTTCCTTCAACACATCGTTCAGGTCACCGCGCGCGCCTTGCAGCGCCGGTGCCAGACCGAACAGCAGTGCGGTGGCCACGGATGCCAGCAGTGCAAATCCCAGCACGCGCGCATCCAACGTCACTTCGCTCAGTCGCGGGAGGTCATCGGTCACGCGCGGCAACAGCCGAACCAGCCAGGCTGCGAACAGGACTCCGAGGCTGCCACCAGCCAGCGCCAATACCAGGCTTTCCGTGATGAGCTGACGGACCAGGCGCGTCTTGCCCGCGCCCAGCGCACGCCGCACCGCAATTTCCCGCGCACGCGCTGCGGTGAGACCCAACAGCAGATTGGCGACGTTGCCGCATGCGATCAGCAGAACCAGTCCAACCACACCCAGCAGGATCCAGAGCGCGGATCGGATACCGCCAACCACCAGGTCGGTCAGACTGATGAAGGTGTACTCGATGCCGGTATTGCTCTGTGGATACAGTCGCGCAAGCTCCTGCGAGATCGCGCGTGCTTCGGTTGTGGCCAGTTCCGGAGTGACGTTCGGCTTGAGATGGGCCAGCACCCGGAAAATGCGGAGCGAACGGTTCTCGAGCTGTGCAGGCGTTGCGGCCATCGCTGTGACCAGCGGCACCCAGACGTCGAAGCTGCCATCCGGATACTCGAACGACGGCGGCATCACGCCAATGATCGTGTGCGGCGTACCACTCAGATCGAGCGATCGGCCCAGCACGGAGCGCTCACCGGCAAAACGGCGCTGCCACAGCGTATGGCTGATTACAGCCACGGGTGTACGCTCGTTGTCGAGGTCGATCACGCGGCCGAACAGCGGCTCGGACAGTAGAGCAAAGAAGCCCGATGTCACGACGCCGCCACGAATCTCTTCAGGCTCATCAGTGACGCGAATCTTATAAATGTAGGAAGCCCACGTCGCCATGCCCTCGAACGAGCGCGCACGCTGCTCGAAATCGCGATAGTCCGGCAGCGACATGCCGGACACGACCAGCCGATCGGCATCGCGATACGGCAACGGCCGAAGCAGAATGCCGTTTACCACACTGAAGATCGCGGTGTTGGCGCCAATGCCGAGCGCAAGCGTGAAAACCGCTATGACGCTGACCAGCGGGTTTCGGCGCAATTGACGAAGCCCGAAACGCAAATCCTGCAGCAACGATGACCAGACTTCCTTACGCCGAACCATATACTCGCTCTCCTCTCCGATGTGTAGACACTCGCGCTCGACCGCATTGAATTCACCAAAGCGCCGCTCCGCGGCACGGCGCGCTTCTTCTTCACTGAGCCCGGCCGACCGATACTCCTCTTCCAGCATGCGCACGTGAAACGACAGCTCGTCATCCACGTCCGCGTGCAGATCCGGACCCCAAAAACGCAGGTATCGACGCCAGCTGGGTTGACTCGTCATTGCACCGATTCGCGTGGAATCAGGCCGGGCCGTGTGCCGCTTGCAGCACCTGCCCGACAGCAGTCGCAAAGCGCAGCCAGTTGGGAGACTCTTCGCCCAGATGCGTGCGCCCGCGTGTGGTCAATAGGCAGAACTTTGCGCGCCGGTTGTTCTCCGACACACCCCAGGTCGATTCGAGCAGGCCGCGCTGTTCCAGCCGGTGCAGCGCCGGATACAGCGAACCTTCCTCGATCTGAAGCACATCGCCGGTGACCTGCCGAATCCAGCGCGCAATGCTGTAGCCGTGTGCGGGTCCCCAGGTCAGCGTTTTCAGGATCATCAAGTGCAGCGGCCCATGAACCAGGTCAGTCGTGCTCACGTTCCCCCTTTTCAGGTCTAGGGGAGAAGATGCACCAACTCCCCTGTCAGATCAAGGGGAACGTTTTTTCAGCGCTCAGGGCTGAGAACGACCTGGATATGGAGGCCGAGAATAAAGCGGTGGTTTTGACGGAAGTAGTCTTCATCGATGGGGAAGCGCAGGTGCAGCCCGGGGCGCAGGCGGCCGGCGGCAAAATCGGCGAACCAGCCGACCTCGTGAAGTGAGCGCTCGCCGAAATCTCCGTCTATGGTCGCGTAATAGCGACCCAGAAATCGAGCGCCGACGCGAAGTGATGCGGCGCGATAAACAGGCTCGAAGCCGTAGGTGAGCAGCAGCTCATTGCGATTGTCACCGAACTCCTCATCGCCGGTAAACATCAAAAGTGATGGCCCGCCGAAAACGCTACGCCGGCACCGGTTGGCGGGCCGGCATCTATTCGAATTGCTGCAGTCAGGCTGGCGACATTCCGGAAAAAAGCTTCCAATCGCTCCAGTTCGGTGGTCACGCCGACAATGGTAGCAACCCCATTGAAAGTTTGGCCTTCATCCGTCACGGTCAGGTTGCTGTCCCAGCTGCGGATTCGTGCACCCAGATCGATCCTCGAGCGACCGAGGACCAGCTGTAATCCAGCGTACGGATTGCCGAAGATGTTGGTGGTTCCGGGAACGTCGTCGCCACGGGCAACCGCGTAGGGCAGCTCGAGAATCAGTTTGGCTCGTGAACCCAGAAGTACGGCCTGGCAGCCTCGAACGCGATGCTGTAGCGGCCCGGCCGGATCAGGGTGACGGTCTGAGCGGAAATCGGCGCTGCAGCGGCAATCAAACCGAGACTGATGAGCATGAAATGTTTTTGCAGCCGCATGATTTTCTTCTCGACCGAGTGTCTGTCCATTGCCGCGGCCTGCTGACGATGGATAAGTTAGGCAGACTTGAATAACCTGTAGTTATGTCCTGCATCAAGCCCATATATCAAGATCAATCCGTTGTTTACGCTCAAACTTCTAGCAGGCTGCTGAAAAAGGCGAATGACAGAGGATGGACGGGCTGGATGGGGAT
>JBBDWZ010000111.1:0-3264 GCA_040902615.1 Gemmatimonadota bacterium
CGAAGCCACCGTATATGCTGACGCCCGTCGCCAGGTTCAATGCGGCGTTGGTAAAGAAGGTTGTGGGATTGCCGGAGATGTAGACATCCCCACCCATCGCCGCGGCTTTTTGTACGGCATTGGCAATGGTCAGCACGGGCTGCGCGCGCGTACCCGCGTTGACATCTGCACCGACCGGGAACGGCGCCACGAAAACCGCATGCGCCGGATCCTCGAGCGCCATCAGCTCGACTTGATCCGTGCTGCTGGTGATGCCATCGGTCAGTTGAAGCTGGTACACGATCCGCTGCACACCGGTTGGCGTGAAGGATGGTGTTGCACCGTTCAACGTGGGCGGCGTGCCGAAGGTTGGATCCCACACGATCGGCGTCCAGGTGTAGGTCAGATTGGTGCCCTGGGATGCACTGCCGTCGAGCGTGGTTGCGCTGTTCATTTGCACATACGCGTCGGGCCCTGCGTTCGCGATTGCCGGGTCCGCCCGGAAAATGGCAAACGTGCCCAGCATCATGATCGGTGCGGAGATCGTTCTGGTTGCCACATTCACGGTTGAACCCGGCACGTTCTGCCAGACACCGCCAACCAGTTGCTTCAAGAGAAGCGTGGTTTCGTCGAGGCCCGTGTGTCCAGTCGGATCGTAACGCAGTGACAACGTCAATGCCTTGGTAATGGGGACGCTGCTCGGCAGTATTTCGACTGGCGCTGTCAGGCGCGCAGGATCGGCCGGTGGTTGTGCAGCGTGCTGAATCAGGATGTGGTGCTCATCGGCCAGCGCCTTGGCGGGCACCACCAGTCTCACTGCGCCGTTCAAACCGGAAACGGTTCTGCTGCTCATGCCGACGCGAAAGAACGCTCCCTTCGTGATCAGGAACTTCGCACGCAACTCAGACCCCGCAATGACGGGCAGAAACCGCGTGCGATCCACGGCGGCTGCCTGCGTGCTCGTGGCGACCACATCGAGATCGATGTAGCCGAGCTCGAACGCCCCCAGGATCACACGCATTCGATAGTTGAGCGCGGGATCGAGTGCGGACTGCGCAGTCGCCCATACCAGCGCGTAATCCGACGTGCCGACCCGCAGTTTCCACGCGAACGGCGTATTGACCAGACGATCGAAACGCGCTACCAGCGGCCCCGTGCAACTCGTGCCGCTCCACTCGCACACTTCGACTTCCGGATACAGCGTGTTATCGCCTGGCCCGTTCACAGCCGGCATGTTGACTACGGTTGGCGGCAGAAAAAAGAAATACGGACTGCCGCCACTGGCCGCATCGACCACGGCCATGCCGAGGCCCGTGATCGGAGCGGCGATATCTGATACTTCCAAGGGCGATCGGTTGTCGCTGCAGCCGAACAGCAATGTGCCGATCAGGCACGCGAGATGGCTTGCGCGGGCGCGCATGTGAGTGCTCCGAAGTTCAGAGGTTACTGGATGCAGGACGGGTTCTTGTACCGAACCCATTGTTGGTCCAGGTGTTGTGCGTGCAGTCGAACCAGGTGTCGCCCATGTCGCCGTCCGCGGTTTCACGTGATGTATTGTGCGTGATTGTATTGCCGACCGAGCTGTTATCCGAGTGCTCGATTACGATGCCGCTGTGGTTGCTAAACACCTGGTTGTTCGACACCAGGTTGCGCGCTGCGATGAACAGCAGAATGCCGTAACCGCCGCCGTTGCCCGTGATCTTGTTGTACGAAATCTGGTTGTCATCCGCGCCGTTGATGGTGAACCCGTGACCGAGGTTGCGGTCCAGCGTGACCTCGAATGAGCGCACGTGCTCGAACAGAATACCGGCCCAGAAACCGCTGATCGTGCCCGGCCCGATAATCTTCACCGAGCCAACGCCGCTGGAAATGCCCTTGCCAGCCTGGATGCACTAGCCTGCGTCGGCTTGTCTTAGGGCGAACCACTTTTAACCGCGTGACCGCTCACATTCTTGCCATCGACATCGAAGGCGGGTTTGAGGCTCGATTGGCCGGGCTCGACCGGGTCGCTGCAGCCCAGCAGGGTGGCGACGGCGGCCAAAAAGGCCGGATAACGGGCGCATGGCTCTCCGGGATGCTTGACCGTGCGAGTGGCGTTTCCAATCACCGCGCATGGCGGCAAGCGGGCCCGGTTAACCTGCTCTTTAGCATCGATTAATTGGCACTTAATTGGTGCCAGCATCACTCATTTGGGATGTCGGAAGCGATTGCCGGTCAGAAACGCCGGCGCGCTGGAAAGCCTGGCAGTTGCGGGAACCAATCCGACACAAGCCATCCGATGGTGGCGCCTGCTCGCCGGTCAGAGCGCGCTACGCACCGAAATCACCGAGTTTTATTCAGTTTCTGACTCCGCGTGCTCCCGCGCCTCGGCGGTCACTCCCGGCTGGCCCACGCTGAAGGAGCCGCTTACAGCCGATTCGCCATCAGGAAATCGATGTGATCCGTGCTGGGATACGTGATCGTGTTGCTGGCATAGAGGGCGGCCAGCTGTCCCCGATGATGGTAGCCGTGGGTGAGCAGATGAGTGATCACATCCAGCACGCGTGCGTGATACTCTTCACCGGTTGCACGCCGGAACTGAACCACCCGCTCACAGTCGCCGGCGAGCAGCTCCCGGTAGGTTTGCGCATTTTGGCGGAACCCCTCGACCAGAATCTCGTCGGGCAGCACCCGGAAAACCGCAGTCGATTTCTGTTCCCCTTCAATTCGTTCGAACCACACGCGTTCACCGACCATGATGTGAGCCAGCAACTCACGCGCACGCCCCTCAGGATCGGGCTGGGTATGTACATACTCCGCCCATTTCAGGTTCGCCCATAAGGAATGCTCGACCCACCTGAGTAGCTCCCGGGTCAGAGCGTCTGCCGAACGCCCGCTTTCATTCGCCGGCCGATCAATCGTTTGACTCATGATGCCGTAATCTCCTTCTGCCTGGTCCTTCGCGGGCTCGGACGGGTTCGAGCGCACACGCGCACCCGAAAGTCTACCACGAGACCGGCGCGCCGTCAGCTTCCAGCCGCGGCCGGACCCCGCCGGGTCAGGCCGTGGTTAACCGAGGGATCGCCTGGAGTTCCACCGAATCGGGATCGAGCCCATCGTTCTACTCGAACTGGTTTCCGGCACCCGGCTTGGCTCTCGTATCGAGTGGGCGACACTGCATCAGGGCGAACGCATGGAAAACTGGCGGCGGCTGCAGACCGATTAGCCGCCACGACGGATTGTCCCACTGGAGTTGTCATACATCCGCGGATTGTCGACGCGGGGAACCGCTGAGACGCGGAGCAC
>JBBDWZ010000111.1:3274-15704 GCA_040902615.1 Gemmatimonadota bacterium
CACGCCGAGTCTAAAACTAAATAACACCTCGGCGTCCTCCGCGTCTCAGCGGTTCAGTTTTACGCGTCGGCAGACATACCTTGACCTTCGACAATAGCGGCCGTACTATTGTCGAAGCTCGAGGTAACCCATGACCGAACGCGCCGACTTCCTGCAGGGCACGCTCGACCTGCTCATCCTGCGTAGCCTGCTGCTCAAACCCCTGCACGGCTGGGGCATATCCAAGCGCATCCGCCAACTCTCCGCCGACGTGCTCCAGGTCAACCAGGGCTCGCTCTATCCGGCGTTGTACCGGCTGGAAGACCGTGGGCTGATCAAATCGGCATGGGGCGAATCCGATGAAGGCCGGAAGGTGCGCATTTACTCGCTGACGGCCGCCGGCAAGAAGCAGTGCGCGCTCGAGCAGGCCGATTGGCGGCGCTTCGCGCAGGCCATCGAACAAGTGCTGCAGGGTACGTGATGCTGTCGCGGATCGTGCATCGGCTGCGTCATCTGTTGCAGCGCCGCGCGAGTGAGCGTGCGATGGATGACGAGATGCGCTTCCACGTCGAAATGGAAGCCGCGGAGCTGGAGCGTGCGGGCCTCGATCGGGACGCGGCGATGCGTCAGGCGAGGATTGCGTTTGGCGGGCTGGAGCGGTTCAAAGAGGAAGGACGCGACGCTCGCGGTACGCGTTGGCTGCAGGATTTGTCCCACGATGTGACCTACGCGCTGCGGCAGGCGCGAGCGACGCCGGGCTTTTCCGCGGCGACCGTCCTGACGCTTACGCTTGCGATCGGTGCGACCACGATGATGAGTACATCGCATCGATACCTGATGTCACAGGGCCGCTCAGTCGCCGGCGCGGAGCAGCTGGTCTATATAGGTCAGGGCGCCCGCGACTGCATTAGTTGTCGATCCTTGGCCGTTGCGAACTTCCTGGCAGTACGCGAGCAGGCGAAATCGTTCGAGCGGATCGCACTGTTCGAGGAGTGGGAGCCCATCCTGCGTGGGCCCGACCGCGCGGAGCTGACCGACGGCGTGCTAACCACGCCCGGACTCTTCGAGACGCTGCGCATACGCCCGCTGCTCGGCCGCACGCTGATTGCGAGCGATACGCTGGCTGGCGCCAATCCGGTCATTGTCATCAGTGAAACGATGTGGCGCGTGCGGTTCGGCGTTGACGCGGACATGCTCGGTCGCACGCTCTTCCTCGATCGCAAGCCGTACGAAGTGGTTGGTGTGATCGCCGATCGCGATGTCTACCCGCTCGACACGGAACTCTGGGCGCCGCTGCAGCTACGGGACCTGCCGCTTACCGACCGCATGGCCGATGCCTACCTCGCGCTCGCGCGTCTACGCCAGGGCAGGACGGCGGACCAGGCACGCGCGGAAATCGGCATGATCGGATCGCAACTGGCAAGTGCGTTTCCCGAGCAAATGCGCGACCTGCGATTCACGCTCACGCCATTGCTCGATTTCAATCGGCCGAGCAGCAATGTCGAGGGCTGGATTTTCACGGGTGCGGTCGCCCTCGTCCTCCTCATTGGTTGCATAAACCTCGCTGGATTGCTGATTGCGCGATTGTCCGGACGCCGGCGCGAGCTGGCGATTCGCCGCGCGCTGGGTGCGGGACCGGGGCGGTTGGTGCGGCAGCTGGTGGTCGAAGTCACGGTGCTCACGTTGATCGCGGGAGTGCTTGGTGCGCTGCTCGCGATCTGGGGCATCCAGACGCTCGTGCGCTGGCCCGGCATCCGCGTCGACACGCAATCGTTCGGGCTTGCCCTTTCGATTGGCGCTGCGTGCGGACTGGTCATCAGCGTGTGGCCGGCCTGGCGCCTGACGCGGCCAACCCTGGTTGGTGAACTGCGTGAGACGACGCGTACTGCAACCGGCGGCACCGATGCCGCGCGCGGCCGTCGTATCCTCGTGATCGCCGAGGTCGCGTTCTCGATCGTGCTGCTCTCGGCTGCTGGTCTGTTCACACGGAGTCTGAGTCAGCTTCGGGCGATCGAACCCGGCTTCGATACGACTCGCTTGCTCACAATGCGACTGGCAGTGCCGCAGGGTTCAACCGCGCGCAATTCGGATATCCAGGAGCTCGTGGCATCGATCGAAGCGATTCCAGGTGTGCAGCGTGCGGGTGTCGGGCTGCAAGTACCATACGGTGTCGGCAGCGCACGTCGCGAGTTCGCGATCGAAGGGCGCACGATGCCAGACCAGCGGCCGCGCGCGCGCATGAACGCGGCAAGTCCTCGCTACTTCGAGGCCATGGGCATTCCGGTCCTGCGCGGCCGCGCGTTCAGCGTGGCCGATCGCGTGGGCACCCAGCGCGTGGCGCTGATCAACCAATCGGCCGCGGAGCAGTTTTTCGCGGGGCGGGACCCGGTTGGAAGCAGGGTGGTGATCGACAGCGTGAGCTGGGAAATCGTCGGCCTGGTCGGCACCGTCTTCAATGGCGATCCGGAGGAAGTGAAACCCGTGGAGATCTATCGTTCGACGCAGCAATGGCCGCGCCTGGCTCTTTGGATTGCCGTGCGAACGCTGGGCGAACCGACCGCAGTGGTTGCGCCGGTGAGAGACGCGGTCCGCCGCTTCGATGCCGATCTCGCGATCACGCGCATGCTCACCATGGATGCGCTACGCGAAACCTCAACCGAAGCGGAGCGCCGAATGCTTCGCATCATGACCAGCTTTGCCATCGGTGCGATCCTGATTTCCGCGATTGGATTGTACGGCCTGATCAGCTATTCGGTAGCCCAACGACGGCGTGAGTTCGGTGTGCGGCTCGCGCTCGGCGCGCAGCGACGCACGGTCCTGCGGCACGTGCTCGCTCAGGGACTCCGGCTCGCCGTCATCGGTAATGTCGTCGGCGTCGCACTGGCGATTGCAGTGCTGCGGGTCATGCAATTCATGATCTTCGGTATTTCGACCACGGATCCGCTCACACTAATCGTAGTCGTTACGCTGGTGAGTGGAATCGCAGTCCTTGCCGCGCTAATCCCGGCACAGCGCGCGATGCGGGTCGATCCAATGACATCGCTGCGCGCTGATTAGAGACAGCGGATCGGCAACGCCGGCGCCCGGTCAGCCGCCTTGCTGGAACAGGCCGATGACGTTGCCCTCCGTGTCGCTGACTCGGGCATAGGCGCCCATTCCCGGAATCGGGGTGTTCGGCGTGACCATCTTGCCGCCCGCCGCCTGCACTTTCTTCAGCGCTGCGTCGATCGATTCCACACTCACATAGATAGCCGGGTTCGGCGCTTCTTTCGGACGCTGGAAAAGACCGCCATTGATCGCGCCCGGCCCGGTTGGCATTTGCGTGCTCGGATCCACCGGCGTGGTCACCGCCATGACGTAACTCATTTCCGGCATGTCGGTGAGCCTCCAGTCGAACGCTGCCGAATAGAACTTCATCGCTCGAGCCTTGTCGTCGAAGGGGACCTCGAAGTGTACGACGCTGGCCATAGCCCGTCTCCATTGGGTTGCAAGGGGAGCGCAAGATAAATCTCGAGGTCTGGACGCGGTAGAGCCCTGGTGCCGAGCGTGCCTGGCTAATCGACTGTTTGTCAGATCGACCAGCTCGCGGCTGGCGAGAAACTACAATCTCGAATTCAATTTCAATTTCAATTTCAAATTAGGGTGAGGGTTCTTCGCCGCGGAAACATCGAAGGCGTGCACACGGGAGCGTTGCTGGCGAGAAATTGCAGTTGAAGTCAGTTGGAGTTCAATTTGACATTGAAATTGAATTTGAATTTCGTTCCTGTCCCTCTCCCTCCCTCCCCAGCTACAGGCCCAAGAGATAACAACGTTCCTCTTGACGATCTAGGGTGGCCAGCTTTATCCTGTTCCCGGGCTGTTCTCTCTATCATCTAGGGTAGCGTATGAGCTGGCTGCATGAGCTCCGGGATCGGATCCGCGCGTCACGGGAACGCGATGCGGACGAGCGCGAGATGGCCGAAGAAATGACGTTCCATTTGGAAGAGGCGGAAAAGACCTACCGTGCGCAGGGGCACGAGGCGGCGGCCGCGCGGCGGCTGGCTCGCCTGCATTTCGGGTCGGTCGACCGGTTCCAGGAGGAAGCGCGCAGCGAATCGCGGGCGCCGTGGTTGGAGCAGTTCGTCGAGGATGTGCGCTACGCATTCCGCACGTTCAGCCGGCAGAAGGTGTGGGCGTTTTCGATCGTGCTCGTGCTGGCGCTGGGAGTGGGAGCGAACACGGCAGTGTTCAGCCTGGTCGATGCGGTGCTGTTCCGGCCGCCGGATGCGGTGCGGCCGCAGGAGCTGGTGCGCATTTACGGCGTGGACGAGGAGGACGAATCGTCCACATCGTATCCTCTGTTCCTCGACTTCAAGCGTGCGCGCGGACTGAGTGAAGCCGCAGCGATTCAGGCGGGCACTCCGGTCACGGTGGTGAACGGCAGTGCGCCGGCCGAGCGCCGCATCAGCACGATCGTGACCGGCAACTACTTTACGCTGTTAGGTACAAAACCACTGGTCGGCCGGCTGTTATCTGCGCAGGATGATGTTTCGAAGGGCGCGCACGCGGTCGCGGTAGTGAGCTACAACTACTGGCGCGAGGCATTCGCGGGCGAAGCTTCGGCGATTGGCGGCACGATCAGAGTGAATGGCACGCCGTTCACGATCATCGGCGTTACGCCGCGCGGCTTCAAGGGCGAATCGTTCGATCACGACACCGAGATCTGGCTGCCGATGGCGATGATCGAGGTGGCGGTACCGGACTGGATCGAGCTCGAGCCGCTGGAGCGCTACGGCTTTTCCTTTCTGGACATCGTTGCGCGGTTGCGGCCCGGCACGAGCCTCGAGCAGGCCCAGGCGGAGCTGAACAGCATCGCCATTGCCGCCGATCGCGAAGCGAGTCCGCCGCGCGAAGTGAAGGTACTGCCGGCCGGTGCCGCCACCATCGGGCTCGAGCAGGCGCCGGCGGCAACCCGTCTGTCGTGGATCCTGCTTGGGGTGGTCGGAATGGTGTTACTGCTCGCGTGCGCGGATGTTGCCGCGCTCCTGCTCGCGCGCGCGGAGCCACGCAGTCGTGAGCTGGGCGTGCGGGTGGCACTCGGTGCGACCCGCGGTCGCCTGATCCGTCAACTGCTCTCGGAAAGCTTGATCCTGGCACTCTGCGGAGCGGCCGGCGGCATCATGGTCGCCGAACTGCTGCGGCGCGGCGCGTTGAAGATTGCACCGGAGAATTTCCTGATCCCGATGGCAAGCGCGACACCGGTACTGGATGCGCGCGTGCTCGGGCTTGCCGCACTGACTTCGATCGCCTGTGCCCTGTTCTTCGGCGTTGCGCCCGCACTGGCGGCGACGCGTATGGCCCTGCCGAACGTGTTGCGTGGCCAGGTCGCGGGGCTGCGCGTGTTCCGTGGCCTGCGCTTCACCGCACGCGACGGGCTGGTCGTGCTGCAGCTCGGGCTGTGCCTGATCTTCCTGGCCGGCGCGGCGCTGCTGGGCCGTTCGATACGCCATGCGTCAGCGCTCGATCTCGGTTTCGATCGCGAAAACCTGTTCATAGCACGCTTCGATCTGCGACGAAATGGCTACGATCGTGCGCGCTCGGAGATCTTCTATCGCCAGTTGCTCGAGCGATTGCGATCGGAGGCGGGCGTGTCCGCGGCGGCACTGGCGTTTCATCCAACCGTACGGAATTCCGGGCTGCGCAACAGCACATCGTTCGAGGGACATGTGTACGCCACGCCGGAGGCGATTCCCTCCAATGACCTGAACCTTGTTACGCCCGGCTACCTGCAAACGGTTGGCACGCGTCTGCTTGCCGGACGTGATTTCACCGATGCGGACACGCGCAACGGCACGCCCGCCGTGCTGGTTTCAAAAGCCCTGGCCGACAAGTACTGGGCCGGCCAGAACCCGATCGGCAAGCACATCGGCAACATCACCGATCCAGCCGCGGAAATCGTTGGTGTGTTCGCCAACGCGAAGTATCGGACGTTACGCGAGGAGCCGCATCCGCTGGTATTGATGTCGCTCTGGCAGAATCACATAACGCCGATGTCGGTGCTGGTGCGATCGGACCTCGAGCCGGCAGTGGTGCAACAGCTGATCGTGCGCGCGGTGGGCGGGCTGGATCCGAACGTGCCTGTCTTTGCGACCAGCACAATGGAGGAGAGCCTGGCCGAGGCATTTGCGCAGGAGCGATTGCTGGGCATTCTGCTCGCCGCGTTCAGTGTGCTCGCACTCACGTTGTCTGCGGCCGGATTGTTCGCGCTGGTCTCCTACATCGTGAAGAGCCGGACCCGGGAGTGGGGGATCCGCATCGCAATCGGGGCGCGACCGGAAGAGATTACGTGGCTGGTGCAACGGCGTGGCGCCGGCATCGCAATCGCCGGCGTAGCGCTCGGGCTAGTCGGGGCACTGATCCTGACGCGCTATCTGCAAACCCTGCTGTTCGGCGTTCAGCCCAACGATCCGATCAGCTTTGCGCTGGCCGCGTTGATCCTGCTCGGTGTCTCGCTGGTCGCAGGTTACCTGGCCGCGCGTGCCGCCACGCGCACGGATGCAATGACCGCGCTGCGGACGGAGTAACATCATGGCGAAAACGCGCGGCGACATGCTGCAGGGCACGCTCGACCTGCTCGTGCTGAAGGTACTCCAGCTCGGTCCCATGCACGGCTGGGGCATCACGCTGCTGATCAAGCAGCATTCCGATGACGTGCTGCAGGTCAACGAAGGCTCGCTCTACCCATCGCTGTATCGACTGAAGCGCCAGCGGCTGATCGCGTCCGCCTGGGAGGTCACGGAGAACAACCGGCGGGCTCGGTACTACTCGCTCACGCCACCGGGCCGGCAGAGACTGTCGGAAGAGCGTGCGGTCTGGGAACGGCTCTCCTCGGCAGTCAACCGGGTTCTGGAAGTCCCCGCATGAACGACTGGTTAACCGCAGAGACGCGGAGATCGCGGAGGAGTTCATCGAGCGCGACGTTATACTCGTCATCGATGCATCTTTTATTTGGCTACCGCCCTGGCATCTCGATGCCCACAGCATTTTCCTAACGGCTGGACCTCGCCGTTACGATACGGGCCGCGATAGCCGCGCTGCCGGGGTGGTAACCCAAAAAAAGGGTGGCCCGCAAGAGTTCTGCTTCGTGCGCCGGTGAAAAACCCGGCGACTTCTGCGGCTCTGCGGTTAATCGAATGCTGCAAGTGCCTTAAGCCCGGCTGCTAAATCCAACCAATAGACGGGAATTCCCATCCAAACCGGCATGCCTGCTTCGACAATCAACACCGTGGCTACGCCGCTGGTCGCGGCCGAAGATGTGACCATGCCAGCGCGCCTGCGCGTGCGCGGACACGGGCACAATCAGGTTCACCTCTGCTTTGTCTACGACGGCGCATTCGAGGAACGGACACCCCGCGGCTCTACGCTCATGTCCAGCGGTATGTTACGCGCTTCACCAGCTGGCGATGTACATGAGCTGCGGTTTTCCACCGCAGGCAGCGGTTGTCTTTTGCTGCTAATCGAGCACGAACTGGCCGACGACATCCGATTGCCCGGGGAACGCCGTTTTTACGAGCCTGTCGCGATGAGCGATCTGATCGCTCCATTGCGGGATTCTATCGCGGGTGGGAGTGCTCTGAACGCGGAGCTCATCACACTCGAGCTGCTTGCCCGGTTGTCTCACGAACCAATCCGGACGCAGCGGGCGCGGCCGGCCTGGCTGATGCGTGTTCGCGATACCTTGCACGCTGCGGCACCGCACCCGCCCAGCACTCGGGCGCTCGCCGACGCGGCTGGATTTCATCCGGTTTACGTCGCGCGCGCGTTCAGGCACTGGTTTGGCTGCAGCCTGGCGGAATATAGTCGTCGGCTGCGACTCGAGTACGCACGCCAACGCCTGCTCGAGCCAGGTCTGCCGATCGCGCAGGTGGCAATCGCTGCCGGTTACGCCGACCAGAGCCATCTTCACCGCGAAGTACGCCGCCGAATCGGCTCAACGCCCGCCGCAGTCCGCCGCGCCGAGGTTTCCCGCGTTCAAGACGCTGCCCCTGCCATCGATTAAGCTGCAGCGCCTGGCCTAACGGCATTCCATCAACATTGGCGAAACAGGGGCTCATGAAGGTTGTGGTTTTCGTCCTATCAGGGGCGTTGTTCGGCGCGCCGGCCGCGGCGCAACACGCGGCCGAAATGGCGCGTCCGCCTCGGACGTACAGCACGAGCGCGATACAGGCGGGCGACGTTGCGGGATGGAGAGCCGATCTGCGGCAGCTCATGCGCGAGATCGAGCGGATCCATCCCGATCCTTTCCTGAAGAACCCGCGTGCAGCCTTCGAAGCAGCCATAGCGGCTCTGGATGCGCGCATTCCGCAACTGGCGGCGCACGAGATCATCGTCGAGCTCGAACGCGTGGTCGCCATGGTAGGCGATGGTCATACGAACATACTGCTGACTGCGAACGCGGGTGTCGACTTCCATCAGTTGCCCATCCGCCTCGGATTGTACGCGGACGGCTTCTGGGTGGAGGCCGCCGATCGTAAGTATGCACCGGCGGTAGGGGGCAAGCTGGTCGCTATTGGCGGCGTACGCTCCGACAGTGCGCTGGCACGGCTGATTCCGATCATCTCCCGCGACAACGACCAGTGGTTTCAGGTCGCTGCGCCGAACCTGCTGAACCTGATCGAAGTCCTGCACGCGCTGAAACTCTCGGATCGGCTCGACCGTGCACGGTTCACCATCGAAAAGGATGGCCGGCAAAGCGATGTCGTGCTCGAGCCGCTGCCCGACACGCGTCCCCGTCCATTCGGCTACCCATTCATGCCGGGCTATACCAGCGACTGGGTGGATGCGCGCGACCAGGCCAAGCTGCCGGTGCCGCTGTATCAGCGGCGCGCGGAAGAGAACTACTGGTGGGAGTATCAGCCGAGCCAGCGGCTCCTCTACATCAAGTGGGACCAGGTAATGAACCGCCCCGGAGCAGAGACTGCGCTACAGACCTTCCGGACCGCAATGGCGTACGCGCGCGAAAACGCCGCTCACATAGACAAGGTGCTGATCGACATTCGCAACAACACGGGTGGTGAGGGTGGTCTGCTCGACCCGATCGCGCGTGAAATCGTTCGAACCCGCGAAGTGGACGAGCCCGGTCGGCTTTTCGTGGCGATCGGACCGCGCACTTTTTCCGCCGGCCTGCTCTTCACCATGCAACTCGCTCGCTACACGAGAGCAATCTTCGTGGGCGAGCCGACCGGCGGGAAAGTCAACGTAGCTGCCGGACACGAGTTCGTGATCCTGCCGTTCAGCGGCGTCGGCGTTTCGGTCTCGCCTGCCTTCTATCAAACCGGTATTCCGAGCGACCGGCGTGAATTCGTGGCGCCGCGCCTGGCGGTGCGGCCGACCTTCGAGGATTACAAGGCCAATCGCGATCCTGTGCTGGAAGCCGTGCTGCGCTACGACAGCGCGAGTGTCGCCATCAACATTGAAGCCGAACTCGTGCGCGGCGACACCGCCGCAGCGGAAAAGCGGGTCCGTGACTACGATACACTGCCGCTGAACCGATACATGGCTTCCGCTCCTGCGATCAATGCGCTCGGCTACCAGTTTCTGCGTTCGCACCGAATGACCGAGGCGCTGCGCACATTCCGGCTCAACGTGCGCGTCCATCCAGAGTACGTGAACGGATGGGACAGCCTGGGTGAGGCCTACGAGCAGGCAGGTCAGATCGCTGAAGCCATCGCTGCGTTCCAGGAGGTGCTCCGCAGGGAGCCGAACAACGGACGGGCCCGCGAAATCCTGGCGCGCCTGCAACGACGGTAGCTGTGTAGCAAGCTGACGTCCTCCTCCGGTGGTCCATGGATGTTTGCCTGAAACACGAATGGTTGTCACGTCGTACGGGCTGAAGACGTTCCTTATCAGATCAACACAACCAGAAACGCTTGGAATCATGATACGCACTTCATTTACAACGTACCTGCGAGTTCGCGAGCGCACCGGCTGGTCGGGCTATGCCCGCCAGGTCCGGCCGATCGCGCGCGTCGCGGGGCGTAGTGCATCCAGCGACGACCTCATGAGGAAACGAAGACCCTAGAAAAAGCCCAGTCATCGTGCACGTGATCCGGCCTTTCGGGGACTTCAGTAGTCGCCCGGGAGGCCGTTCTTATTTCCAACAATTCAACGATCACGAGCATGAAACCGAACCAATTGCACATAGACGACCAGATCATCACCCGCTACACCGACCAGCCCTCCACGCTACCGCCGGAGATCCGCGCGCTCGTCGAGCAGGAGTGGGGAGCCGCCTCCGTGCAGCTCTACGCCCTCGCCGATCTCGATGAATCAATGCAGCTGGCGAGGACTTGGATTGTCCTGGGCCGTGACCATATCGCCGTGGTTCCCGCGATCCGCGATCCGCGATCCGCGCCCATTCGTTTGTTCGAGCGGACCCGCGTGACGGCGGTGCACGAAGCACCCGGGCTGAGCGCAACGCTGCTGACGATCGTGGCGAACCGGTTGAGCCGCCGCTGGCGCAATTGCGCTACACGAACCGGCAGCGGCCGGCGTTCGAGAACCTGCGCTTCGTCATCGAGGAGCAGCTCGACGGACGCAGTGTTGCGCCCGCGGATGCCGACCGCATGTACGCCGAGTCGGTGGCGCGGCCGATTCGAGACACGCAATCGCTGGTATCGGGTCCGGGCGGTGGCGCGCTGTTCCGCTTGCTGCGTTACCTGCTGCCCTATCGGCGCGAGCTGACGCTGGGTCTCGGTGCGGCGACGGTCATCACGCTGGTCAGCATGGCGCCGCCGTACATCGCGGGCCGGCTGATCGATCGCGTGATCCGGCCGGCGCAGGAAGGCACGCTGCCGCTCGAGCGTGCCGGCATGATCGCGGCATTTGCGATCGCGGCCATGGCGCTCGTGCACCTGGTCCGCCAGGGCGCGGCCATGGTTCGCTTGCGATTGATGTCGATCCTGGGCGAGTGGGTTGCGCGCGACCTGCGCGGCGAGTTGTACGCGCACATACAGAGGCTGTCGCTGTCGTTCTTTGCGCGCAAGAAGACCGGCGGCTTGATCACGCGCGTCGCGGCCGACACCGACCGGCTGTGGGAATTCCTGGCGTTCGGCGTGGTCGATGTGTCGCTCTCGCTCGTGATGCTGGCGGGCTTGTCGATTGTGCTGCTCTCGCTGGACTGGCGACTGGGTCTGGCGATGACGGTGCCGACGCCCGTGTTCTGCTGGCTGGTTTATCGTCACGGCGAGAAGATGAACCCGCTGTTCCTGCGGACCTGGCGCAAGTGGAGCCGCGTGACCGACATCCTGTCGGACACGATCCCGGGCGTGCGCGTGGTCAAGGCCTTCAACCAGGAATCGCGTGAGGTGACGCGGTTTGCCGAGCGGAACGATGACGTGACCGCCGAGGCCAACCACATCCATCGCATGTGGACCACTTTCTGGCCGATGCTGATGCTGGGCGTGCACGCGACTACAGTGGTCGTGTGGATTCTGGCCGTGCCGCGCCTGCTGGCCGCAAGCGATACCTCGCTTTCGACCGGCACGTTCGTGTCGTTCCTGCTGTACGCGACGATGTTTGTGGCGCCGATCGAAGTGATTGGTCAGATGGCGCGCACGATGAATCGCGCGACCTCATCGGCACACCGCGTGTTCGAAGTGCTGGACACGCAGCCGGAGATCACCGACCCGATCGAGCCGGTGCGGCTCGAGCCCGTGGTCGGGCGCGTGACGTTCGAGAACGTGACCTTCGGCTACGACGGCGTGCGCCAGGTACTGCGCGGCGTGAGCTTCGCGGTCGAGCCGGGTGAATTGATCGGACTGGTCGGGCCATCGGGTGGTGGCAAGTCCACGATCGTGAGTTTGATCGCGCGCTTCTACGACGCGACCGGTGGATTGGTGCTCGTGGATGGCGTCGATGTGCGCCGCCTGGACAGCGGTCACTATCGCCGGCAGATCGGCATGGTGCTCCAGGATCCGTACCTGTTTCAGGCGACCATCCTGGAGAACATCAGTTACGGTCTGCCCGACGCGGCGCTGGCCGATGTTGTGGCCGCCGCGCGTGCGGCCAATGCGCACGACTTCATCTGCAAGCTGCCGCACGCGTACGACACGCTCGTGGGTGAGCGCGGTCAGACGCTGTCGGGTGGTGAGCGCCAGCGCATCTCGATCGCACGCGCGATTCTGCACGACCCGCGCATCCTGATTCTCGATGAAGCCACGAGCAGCGTGGACACCGAGACCGAGCGTGAGATACAGGAAGCACTCGAGCGGTTGATCGCTGGACGCACAGTGTTCGCGATTGCGCATCGCCTGTCCACGCTGCGCAAGGCATCACGGCTGTTCGTGATTGCGGACGGTCGGCTGATCGAGGCGGGGACTCATCGCGAACTCATGCAGATCGATGATGGGAAATATCGGCGGTTGTATTCACTGCAGCTGGAGCTGAGGAAAAGGGCGGATTGCGGATCGCG
>JBBDWZ010000111.1:15804-35841 GCA_040902615.1 Gemmatimonadota bacterium
CGCGCGCTCGATGGACAACTGTGGGCGCAACTCGGCAATGAAAGGTGTGTCGTGCGCGTGCAGCGGTGTTTTCCCTGGTCGGAGCCGGGGCATTTCATCTCGCTGCGCGATGATGACGATCGGGAGTTCGCGCTAGTCGCGGATCCGGGCATGTTGGATGTGCACGGGCGCGCGGTACTGCAGGCGGCACTGTCGGAGGCGGGATTCATCTTCGACGTGATTGCGGTGCTCGAGATCGAAGAAGAGATCGAGCTGCGCAACTGGCTGGTGCGCACGCAGCAGGGCGCGCGCCGGTTTCAGACCAGGCTGGACGATTGGCCGCGCAAGTTGCCGGACGGCGGCGTGCTGATTCGTGATGTCGCGGGTGATTTCTATCGAGTGGCGGATCCGGGGCAGCTCGACCGCACCAGTCGCGCGCTGCTCTGGGCGTTGGTCGACTGAGCGGCCCGGTTGCTCAGCCCATCGGCGTGACGCGAATCGTCACGCGACGGTTGCGCTGCTTCTCACTCTCGGAACGGCCCTGGACGGCAGGCTGCGTGCTGCCGACACCGTTGACCGCGAGCTCGAGGGCGGCGGTCGACGACGGGGCAAGCGTGGCGCGCACGACTTCGGCACGGGAGCGGCTGAGTGGCAGGTTCGCTTCGGGGAGCCCGTCCTCATCGGTATGGCCGACGATCTCCACCCGGAACCGCAGCCCGGCGGCTTCGGCCAGCGTTCCGAGCTGGCGGAAGTTCGCAACCAGGCGACGCATCGCGTCATCCTGTCCGGCGGCGAGACGAGGTGCGCCCTTTACGAAGTGCAGTGTTTCCTGCTCGAGCGCGGCGATGGCGGCGCGCAGTTCGGCACCGACTGCTTGTCCGGCATCGAAGCGGCGCACTCCGGCGATGAGCGGCGCGACCTTGCGCGCCTCGGCGATCCAGGCAGTAGGCGCCTCCCCGGTGGTCGAGAGCACACCGTCGTTGAGCGCGAGCGTGACGCTCGGGGGTGGTCTGAGGATGTCACGCGAACGAGCCAGCACGATTTGCGAGTCGAGCGCCTGATAGGGAGTCCAACGGCCCAGGACGTCATCGTTCGAAAGCCCGGCAGCGGCGACCAGAGGCGCAGGGTCGACGGCCAGCGGATCGCGCAGCCCGGTCACGACGAACCGGCCGCCCTCACGTTCGGCGGACACGACCGTGAGACCCGGTTGAGTGCGGAGAGTCTCGATGTAGCGACCCCAGCGCGCGTTGGCTCGATACGAAGCGCCGATCCAAAGCAGAATGGCCGCGGCAAAAAGCCCGAACACGATCCAGGCGCCGCGCTTCTGTGGCTTGCGCTCCTCGGCGCGGAACTGCGTCTGCAGGCAGGCTTCGAGCATCGGCCGGCTGCCGTCGAGGATGCTGGCATCGCCGCTGAACGATGCGAGCGTTTCGCCGAACTGCAGGTGGATGGTCTCGACGGCATCCTGCAGCGTGCGCCGATAGTCGAGCGGCGCGTTCCCGCGGATCACCGCGGCGACGATCGCATGTGGTCCTGGCTCGATCCACAGGTGCAGATCGCCGAACTCGAGTGCGTCGAGCGATGCGTGGTCCGACACCTCGAACGAGTCCTGCACGAAGTCGCGGATGGCAGTGAGCATGCCGGACACCATGTCGGCGTCGCGCACGACATCGATGTCGGCCTGCACGTGCTGCAGCAGCAACCCGGTCTTGCGATCGATGAGAAAGACCTGCTCGACGCGATAGAGCAGCGTTTTCAGCAGGACGATTTCGGCGAACGACTTGCCCGTGCGCAGCGCCTCGATCCGCCATTGGATCGAGCGTCGTGAGAGCGCCAGCTCGAGCGTGCGGTTGAGTGACTCGACCATTCCTGCCAAACCCGCCGCGACTGCCTTGCGGATCGCGGGCCCCATAACCGGGAACAGCGCGTCCGCCATCGGCTTGGGATTCCGCTGGACCGACGCGGTGATGGCCTTCTCGAGGGTGGGTGTCAACGCGCGCGCGAAATCCGGATCGTGCGCATGCTGCATCAGGACCTGGGGCAGCACTTCGCCGATGTCTTCGGCGCGTTGTTCGGGATCGTCGAGCCGGGCCAGCAGCGCGGCCATGCGGCGCTGCTCGGGCCCGACCAGGATCGCACGGAGCGATGCGATGCCGTCGTCTCGATCGGGATCGCGCGAGCTGCTCGGCGCCTCGTCTTGCAGACGCGGCGCGGGGCGCTCAGCCATTCCGACCGTCGTCGACACCCGGAATCGACAGCTCGTTGTTGAGGCGCATCGCCATCTCGGTCAGCAACTCGGCGAGGGTCGCGCGGTCGGTCTTGTCGTTGCGCAGCTCCTGTGACTCCTGGGCGAGCCGGGTCAGCACTTTGTCGATCGCCTGGCGCAGGTCGTCGGTCATCTGCTGTTGCAGCTCGAGGATCTGCTGCCGCGACTCGCGCTGCACCTTGCCGATCTGATCATCCAGCTGACCGGTTTTCTTCTCGAAGGCCTTGCCGGCTTCGCGCGCTTCGCGGGACAGTTCCTTGGTCGCATCGATCCGCTCTTCGTGCTCGGCCTTGATGCGTTCGGCCAGTGACGCGGTCTCCTGCTTCACGAACTGCTCGAGCGCGGAGAGCCTCTTGCGGACATCCTCCTTCAGCTCGGCACTCTCCTGCAGGAGTCGCTCGTCGAGCCGGTTGAACCGTCGCTCGTAGTCCCGCATCTGGCCGCCGAACAGGATGTCGCGGACCTTGTCGATGTTGCCGCCGCTCAGGTCTTCCGTGGCCTGGCTGTTCCCGTCGGCGGAAGCGGCGTTCTTCGCGGCGGGTCGCGCTTTGTTGGTATCGGTACTCACGGCGTCCTCGCTGGGCAATCGCCGGCACCGGCCGGCGGGTCGTATTGGAGTCTATTGGATAGTGGATAGTAGAGCGCAACCCTGCCAAACGCGAAGAAGTCGGAGCCAACGGTTCCGCCACGCCGAACGGCCGCTGAAGAGACCTACTCGACAGAACCCTGCGATTCGCCGATCTTCGCCGCGAAGAAACAAGCCGCCGCGGGGCCGCTCTGCAGTGGCTCGTCGCTCGTCGCTCGTCGCTCCTCGCTCATGCCGAAATGAGGCACCTTTGATGACGGAGTCGCCGATTCCCAACCTGCGTGTCCACCTCTACGGTACCCAGGGCAGCGGCTCGGTATTTCCTTCGCGGGCCGAGCGCGCGGCGCTCCAGGATCAGTCCGACCACGAACTGCTGCGTCTCGTGTTCGAGGACCTGGCCCGACGGGAGGGCGAGCGCGGCCGGCCGGACTCGGTGGAAGCGATCCTCGGCGGGCCGATCAATCGGAAGACGCTGACCTCGTACCGGGCGCGTTTCAATGTCCCGGAACCGCGCGTTTACGGCGGCTGGACCACCTGCGTGTGGGTCGAGACGGCCGACGGCTACGACATCGTCTTCGATTGCGGCAGCGGCTTCCGCAACTGCGCGCGCGACCTGCAGGCCAAGTGGGATCAGCGGCCGGAGCGCCATCTTCACCTCTTCGGCAGCCACAGTCACCTCGACCACACCGAGGGCTTCGACCAGGCCGCAGTGTGTTTCGATCCGCGCAACCGCTTGCACATCTATGGCAATCGCCAGTTTCTGCGCGCGCTCGACTTCAACCTCGGCATCTTCTCGCACCAGGTCGCCGCCACCGTACAAGGCGTACAGACGCCAGTATTCTTCGGCATCATGCCCGCAACGTTCGATGCCTGTATCATCGGCTCGCCAGCAACCACGGAGCCCGCCGGTCAGCCGTCACTCCACGCGAAGCTGCACGATCCGGCGGAGCCCGTCCGCATCGGCGCCACCACCATCACTGCATTCGAGGTGTTCCACCCCGCGCCCTGCCTGGCGTATCGCGTAGAGCACGGCGGCAAGGTGTTCGTTTTTGCTACCGACCACGAATTTTGGCGCGGCGCTCCGGACCATCCGGCCGCAGCAGTGAGTCGTGCGGCGGAAGACCGTTTGATCGCACAGGCAACCGGCGCCGACCTGCTCTACCGCGATGCGCAGTACCTGCGCGCAGAATACGACGGCTTGATGGGAATCGGTACGAGCGGCGCGATCCCGCGTGCCGGCTGGGGACACAGTTGCATCGAGGATGTCATCGACATGGCCACGGCGTGTGGTGTTCGAAAAGCACTCCTCGGACATCATGATCCGAACCGCGACTGGTCCGAGCGAAATTGGCTCGACGAGTCCATGGCGCGGCGCGCGTCCGGCGGCACCACGCAAATCGAGTTCGCGCGCGCGGAGACGACGTTCGACCTTTGAGTCGCGGGTTCAGCTGACGATGGATTCCGCCAGACGATGGAAAGCGTCTTCGACACCCTCTCCCGTGAGCGCGCTCGACCGGATCGTGGGCGCGCCGAGAGCAGTGATCGGCTCCAGGTCGGCGTCCTGAACCCGCCACGCGTCGACCAGGTCGATCTTGTTCAGGACCAGCACAAAAGGCAGATCCCCGACGTCGCGTCGCAACTGCTCGATGATGTCGAGGCCGCGTTCGACCGTTTCCGGCCGCGTGCCGTCGACCACCAGCAGGTACCCCGCCGACCCGCGCACATACGAGCTCGGTACCGAAAAATTCTCCTCCGCACCGGCCACGTCCCACAGCATCAGTAACACATCCTGCCCGCGTACCTGGATCGACTTCTTGTCTACTTTCACGCCGATCGTGGTCAGGTACTTCTCATCGAAAATGCTTTCGACGAACCTGCGGACCAGGCTCGTCTTGCCGACCCCAGGTGCACCGAGCAGCGCGATTTTTTTCTGGATCATGCGGGGATCATTGACTCGGGACGGACGGTTGTCAAAGCGGCCTTTCCTCTCGCGGTCGACTGACGGGGACTCGACCGGCGTCCGGACGACTGCTTCTTTGGCGTCGATGGCAAACGGCAAATTCAAATTCAATTTCAATTTCAAATTTAGGAGTGAGGGGCTCGCCGCGGAAAACATCGAAGACGCGCATCCGGGATCGCGGGGGGCGAGAAACCGCAAGTTCGCGAAAAGGTCGCGTTGGCTGAGAGCCGCGACTAACGCATATTGGCGGGCATGCGTACACTCCTGCTCGCACTGCAGCTGGTTATTGGACAGGATTCCGGCCGGGTCACGGCTCCGGCCAGCGACTCCGGGCTATGGCTGCGGGTCGACAGTCTAACGCGCACGTTCCTGTTCCAGTGGCAGGGCGCGTGGCAGAAAACGCAGGACAACGCGCCGAAAAACACCGGCGACGACCTGCGCAATGCCAACCTGCGGCTGCTGGCACTCCACTGTCACTGGGACCAGACAGATACCCGGATCAGCAAATTCATCATCGAGAACAGTGTTGCCGCGCACGCCTCCTGTCCGATGTGGTATCCGTCGGACGCACCGCCGATCGAAGATGAGCGACTCGGCATCGATGCCGGAATACGCAACAGCGTGTGGCGGGTGGGCGTGTCGTGGCTGCGCGATCGGCTGCGATCACAGCTGGATTCCGCGGCACTGCAGATGCCCGGTGATCTGGACCTCGCCCTTTTGCGAGTCCGATTCGCACTCGATGCGGGGGATATCAACGGTGCCTGGTCTGTAGCGGCGGAATGTGCGCCGGACCCGGCACAATGCGGGTTGCTGCGCGGGCTGATACTGCAGCGCGCAGGCCAGACTGCTGTCGCCGACTCCGCGTTTTTGGCCGCCACGCAGCTGATGAGCGAAGCCGAGCGCTGCGCGTGGAACGACGTCAATGTCCTGCTCGAGCCAAAAATCCGCGAAGCGTACGAACGCTTGCCATGTGCGGAGCGGGCCGACATCGAAGCCCGTTTGTGGTGGCTCGGCGATCCGCTTTTTCTGGAGCCCGGAAACGAACGCCGCGCAG
Organism: Gemmatimonadota bacterium; assembly: GCA_040902615.1. GTDB lineage: Bacteria > Gemmatimonadota > Gemmatimonadetes > Longimicrobiales > RSA9 > JBBDWZ01. The sequence continues at coordinate 21,650 of JBBDWZ010000111.1, forward strand.
AGCACTACGCGCGCAAAGTGCAGATCACGCTGCTGGCACGACTGGGCCATGACGAGCGGCAGCGTTTTGTCGACAGGAAGGGCGGGAAGTCCACGATCGAAAGCCTGGTTCGGTACGGCTGGCCAGCGCACATGTACTGGGCCGGTGTTCAGGTTGATATCGGCCACGGCAACTGGCTGCGAAACCATGCGTCCGATACAGCGCCTCCCTACGTCGTTCGCGAATACACTCGCGGCCGGCTGCACACGCTCCCTCTGCCAGACGCACTGCTGGCGCCGTTGCGGGCGCTGCCCGGGCATTGGCAGCTCAACGGACCGGAGGATGACTTCGACTGGTGGCCAGTGGAGCATTACGCGCGCGACCGGGGCCGGATCGTCCAATTGCCCGTGGGCCAGACCGTCATGCTGCGGCGGGGCGTGGCAACCCGCTTCGTATGGGCCGCCGATCTGGATTCCGCACTGCTCACGCGGCCACCCGGTGACAGCGTGCGGGCCACGCTGTTCCAATCGCGTTCCGCAGCCGATGTACAAAACGTGGATACGTTTGGCGGCCGGATTGGACGTGCACTCATAACCGATGCGATGTTGCAGGCCGGTGCAGCATTGATCGGTGTCGAGTTGCCTGGCGACAGCACACGGCCGGCGGCGCGCACACGTTTCGGTGCCGACATCGCCGAGCCGCTTTCTGCTCTGGGCGGTGCGCAGGCGTTGTCGCAGCCTCTGCTCTTCGACCCCTCCGGCATTGCGACGGCTACGCTCGATGCGGATGCCGCAGTCAAGCGCATGTACGGCACCACCACGTTCACGAAGCTGGATCGCCTCGGTGTGTACTGGGAAGCGTACGGCTTTGCCGCAGCCGACACCGTCGACATCGAGATTCAGATGACGCGCCTGGATCGGCCGGGCATCTTTGCCCGCGTTGCCGGCGCGGTTGGCCTGGCCGACAACAACCGCGGCAACGTCACCGTGCGGTGGCGCGAAGAGCCCGGAAGTACGCGCGCCATCGAAATCCGCGAGGCTAACGTACCGGTTCAGATGCGGAGCATCGTCATCGATGTCTCGCGGCTTGCGCGCGGATCGTACAGAGCAACCGTGTCCCTGCGAAAAGTGCAGCGCCTGGCGATAACTAGTGACCGAACCTTCGAGCTTCGCTGATGCAGCGGATTGTGTCTCACCAACCTGTTTGGAGAATCTACCTGCGAGTGGTTAATGGTGGTGCACTTGCTGGGGGACGGCGATGTTTAGTCGCCTGCTCGAAGTTGAAGTTGAAGTTGAAGTTGAAGTTGAAGTCAGAATAAGTCAGAATCTGAATTTGAAATTGAATTGCGTTCTGCCCGACCAGCCTGACTCCAGCCGATGTACCTACCGTTTCACACCCATGCGTTTCCGCAGCTCGGATTTGAAGTTGTGCACGAAAATGGTTTGCTCATTGGGGGAAGGCGATCGCATCCAGATCAACCCACCGTTCGGCGCTGCGTCGTAATTGGCGGTTTCCCATACGCTCAAGAAAACACTCTGGAACAGCGTGTCGCGCGAGGTCACGGCAAGGGCTGGTGTAGTGACCAGGTTTGCCGAAAACAAGCGCGGGCCATTGATGAAATAGATGCGCCGCCCATCGCGTGACCAGACCGGTGCCCCTCCTCCCTCGTTTGAAACCTGATGCCGAGCGCCGGTGGGCGGGAAGGGTTGAACGAAAACCTGAGGCGGGCCGTTTTGCGAGGATGAATACGCGATCCACTTGCCGTCCGCTGAGAACTTGGGCGCGATTGCCGAAGCCTCGGTACCGCTAAGCGGTTTGGAAACCGTATCGCCCGTGAGCCGGCGATACCAAAGGCCACGTCCGGGTCCGCTGATGCGGTAGACCAGAAACTGTCCATCCGGACTGAGCAGGCCTGCGCCAACCGAGCCGTCGCCCTTGGACTGGAGCAGTTCGGTCTTGTCGCTGAAATCCGCGTTCTGCCGCCAGAGCGCTGGAGCGCCGCTGCGGCTGGAGATGAACAGAACGGTTTGGCCATCAGGGCTCCATTCCGGACGCTCGTTCGGCCCGCCAGCTGTGGTCAGGAGAGTAGGCGTCTTAGCGGCGATATCGTAAATCCAGATTTCCAGTTGCGATGTGGCAGTTCGGCTGGAGTACGCGATGCGCTTGCCGTCCGGCGAAAGCCTGGGCGAAAAGTAGTAGCGCGGTTCGGCCAGCAATGTAGTGATGGCACCGAGCGAATCGGTGTGTATCAATTGGCCGGTCGACGTACCCGTGCGATAGACCAGCGATCCGCTGGCTGACAGCGAGGCACGCGCGTAGCCTTGACCGGTGACCAGTACGTTTTCGTTCAGGGGCACCGGCGTGCCCGTGACCTTTCGCGCGGCTACATCGAAAGGCACGGCCATTAACGCATCAGCCACGGTAGCGTAGATGAGGTTGCCGTCCACCACACCGATCGGTGCGGCATCCGGAAACTCGACGTAGGAAACCTCTCCGGTTTTCAGCGATACAATGCCGAGCCTCGACTCGCGCTCGGTACCGCGCCAGCTGCGAAACAGAACAGTTTCCCCATCGTCGAGAACGCGCGGTCCACGTTGGCCGATTTCTCCGCCCGCGGAATCGATCGGAATCAGCGGCTGCGGCTCGCCACCACCGGCAGGGATGGTATGCAGTCTCGGGCCAATCGCGGCCACGATCAAGTCACGGGCACTCCAGCCCAGGTTCACAATAGACGAAATAGCAGGCGTGACCTGAAGGTTCGCACCGGTGGTGACGTTCACCTTGTGAACCTCGCCACGTCGAAGGTAGCCAACCCACTCGCCATTCGGGGAAAGGACGAACTGAGACGCTCCCTGGGTGCCGGGCAACTCGCGCGCCGTCAATTGGCTCAGCTCGCGCAGGAACAACACACGTTCGCCCGCCGCGTTCACACCGTTGTAAACAATCGAGCGTCCATCAGGCGAAATCGCGATCGAGGCAGCTGGTGCCAGTCCTTCACCTTCCTGGAACGTAAGCTCTTCGCGGATCACAGAATCTTCGTCGCTGGTTCGCCCGCGCGTCAGACTCCAGACACCGAATCCTGTGCCCAGTACGGCCGCCAGCAAAACGGCGAGAAACACCGGATCCTGGAACCGTGAACCGCGAGGTGTCCGCAGGGTTGCCGTCGTGTGGCGATCGAGCGCCAATTTGCCCTGCAGCGCATCCGCAAACTGTGACGCGCTGGCCCAGCGATCGGCGGGCAGCTTCGACAGCGCTTTGGTAACCGCTACTTCTACGTGCTCCGGCAGGTGAGGTCGTGTGCTGCGCAAGCTGCGCGGCTGCTCGGTCAACACTCTCGCGATAATGGCTTGCGCGGTGTTGCCCGTATGCGCCGCCTCGCCGGCCAGCATCTCATAGGTTACTGCAGCCAGTGAGTAGATGTCGCTGCGCGCATCGACCCGATCGCCGGTCGCCTGTTCCGGACTCATGTACTGCGGCGTGCCCAGCGACAGCCCGGTCTGCGTGATGCGTGCGCCGCCGGCATTGGAAATCGCCAGCGCGATCCCAAAATCAGCGACGACCGGCTGGCCGGATTGCAGGAGAATATTTTCCGGTTTTAGATCGCGATGAATGACGCCCTGTGCGTGCGCGTACTCGAGTGCGCTCGCCACCGCGACTGCTATGCGCGTCGCCTCGTCCACTGGCAGTTGCCCTTCACGATCGAGCCGCGCGCGCAGGCTTTCGCCGTCCACGAACGGCATGACGTAAAAGAGCAGACCGTTAGCTTCACCGGAATCGAAAAGGGGCAGCAGGTTGGGGTGCTGCAAGTTGGCGGTGACGCGGATCTCACTGAAGAAGCGCTCGCCGCCGAGAACGGCAGCCAGCTCCGGCTTCAACACCTTGAGGGCGACGCGGCGTTCGTGGCGCAGGTCACGAGCCAGGTACACGGTGGCCATGCCGCCTTCGCCGATTTCTCGTTCGATGTTATAGCGGCCAGCCAGGTGTGCGCTCAACTGAGCGATCGCGTTCATTGCATACTATTCGTTGCAGCCGACGAAACGTCAACGATCCAACGTAGCTGCCGTGATGCCGAATTTTTCATCGGTGCCTCAAAGCGGGCTTTGGGCGTGGATCGATTCACCGGAGTCGGCTTTTACTCTCTGGGGGTGGAGAACCGGCGTGGTGCGGGTCCGCTGCCGACGGATTGCTGGATTTACCCCGAGAATTGAGTAAGACATGGATCGAGCGCGTCGCGATGTTGCGAGAGCCAGATTTGCGGCTCACCAGACGTGCGTCCGCAAATCTGCCGGTGGTGCCCGGAATCGGTAGTGATTATCGCTTCGCCGGTAACGGCGGTGCTGTCGCAGGCGCACGCCGATGTTGGGTGGCCTGCTCGAAGCCGTAAGCCAGGTTGATCAGCTTGCCTTCGCTCCAGGCGCGGCCGAAGAAGGTAATGCCGGCGGGCAGCGTATTGTCGCGCGTGTAGCCCATTGGAACGCTGATGGCGGGGAAGCCGGAGCGCGGTGAGAACACCTGGCTGTTGTCGCCGTGCGGCGTGTTGAGATCGCCGATGAGACGCGGCGGATTGCTCCAGGTCGGGTAAACCAGCGCGTCCAGCTGCAGCGAGTCCATCATCTGGTTGATGCTTTGTCCGAAGCGCTCGCGCGTGGTCTGCGCGGCGATGCAGCCGGGATTCGATTCCGGTGCGGGCGATGAGTCCCGCTGCGCGTTCACCAGCCGTTCGCGCACGCTCGGGTGGTAATTGCCGCTGCGCACGATCGCATCGACCGTCTTCACCGGCGCGTTTTCGCCGCGCGCTTCAAAGTAGCGATTCAGGTCCCACTTGAAACGGCTGCAGCCGCCACCGCCACCACGGCCACCGGTTTGCGGCGGCAGGCCGGCCGGATCGACGATGATCACACCAGCCTTTTTCAGGTCGTCGAGCGCACGCGTGAAGACGGCGACGACTTCGGCATCGGTCGTGTTGCGCTCGTAGGCTTCGCGCAGTACACCAATACGCGCTCCTTTCAGTCCACCGGGCGTTACGAACGTGCGATAGTCGGCTTCGCGACGGCTGTTCGCGCCTGTGGTGACCGCATCAGCGGGATCTTCACCGACAACCACATTGAAGACAGCAGCCGCATCGGCGACCGTGCGGGTCATCGGCCCGGCGATGTCGGCAAAGTTGCTGAGCGGTACCACGCCGGCCCGCGAGGTGAGTCCCATGGTCGAGCGAATGCCGACCAGCGCGTTGTGCGCGGACGGCCCGCGGATCGAGTTGCCGGTATCGCTGCCAAGTCCGGACTGGCCGAGGTTGGCTGCGACGGCGGCCGCGGTGCCGCCGCTCGAGCCAGCAGTCACACGATCGAGCGCGTATGGATTCCTGGTATAGCCGGGCAGGATCGAGCTCACCGTTTCGTAGGGCGTGAACGCCCACTCGGCCATGTTCGATTTGGCCAGGATGATGGCGCCGGCTTCTCGAATCTGGCGGACCATGGTTGCATCGCGCGTGGGAATCCAGCCCTTCAGTGCCAGCGAACCCGCCGTGGTCTGCAGATCGCGCGTCTCGAAGTTGTCTTTGACGATCATAGGGATGCAGTGCAGCTGGCCGGTAAGTCCTTCCGTGCGATAGCGACCATCGAGCGAGTCGGCAATCGCAAGCGCGTTTTGATTGATCACGATCAGTGAGTTGATCGCCGGTCCCTTCTTGTCGTACGCTTCGATGCGATCGAGGTACCGCTGCACCAGCGCGCGGCAGGTGAGCGTGCGCGCGGCAAACGCGGCGTGCACCTGCGCGATCGTGCTCTCCTCCAGACGGAATGCACCACTAGCGCCGGATCGCTGGGCAGTGAGCGGCCCGGCAAACAGGATCAGCGCGACTGCGATCGGTAACCGAATGGGGCAGGGAATAGTCGTCATGGCGGAAACATTGGCGGAGTGAGTCACCTGGTCAATCGCGAATCACGGTTCTCAGATCCATACTAGTCGTGGACCTGGTCCTGATCCTGGCCGATAGTGCATCTACGTGCCGTAACAAAAACCCTAGTCCTAGTCCTGAGTCCTGGTCCTTCGTCCTCAGGCCCTCCCTCCTCCTTATTGACCGCGCAGAAGCATGCGGGTGGAGGGGACTGGGATTACGATTGCGCGAGCACAGCATTCCCCTCACGCACGGTCGGATTTCTTGCCTCGCCCGATGCCGCGGGATCATCTTGCGAAACGCACCCACTACTCGTCCGCATGTCCAGCGCAGAGATTGACCTATGCTGCTATCTGAACGCCCCGTGAAAACGATCACCTTGCGAGCATGGAGGCGCGTATGAGCGGCGCCACGTCGCCGACCGGGTGGACCTACGCCGAGTACGCGCGGCTGCCCGACGACGGCAACCGCTACGAAGTACTCGACGGAGAGGTACTCACGACCCCGTCACCGGGAACACCGCATCAACGCATCGCGGCTGAGCTATTTGTTCGATTGCGCGAGTATGTAAACGCGCAGGGAATTGGCGAGGTGATGTGGGATCTGGACCTGCTGTTCTTTACCGGTCAGTTCCTGCGGCCGGACATGACATATGTGCCGAATGACCAACGCCATCTACTGACTGACCGCGGCATCGAGTGTATGCCAGGCCTGGTGGTGGAAGTGTTGTCGCCATCCTCCGGCCGAATCGACAAGGTGAAGAAACCGGCACGCTACGCTGACTTCGGCGTGCCGGAGTATTGGGTGGTCGATCCCATTCGCAAGACGGTTCTGGTCTGGGAATTCGCCGTCGGCGGAACCGAGCCTCGCATCGTCACCGACCGCCTGACCTGGCACCCCGAACCTGACGTTCCGCAGTTCGAGTTGGAGCTTTCGCAGCTGTTCGAAATCCTCTGATCAGTTGCCAAGGGGCGTGTCCTCGGCCCTGAAGGCGAGTAAAGCAAAACGTCAGAATGCCAGCATCATGAATTCCGGCGGCTGGCCGAGATAAATCTGTCCAACCGAATCGAGCTTGCTCTCGGACACGAAGCCGTGATGCCGCAGGGTGTGTGCGTCGCGGAAATGCCGCTCGAGCTTGCTGCTCTGATAAATGCCGCTGGTGCCGGCCAGGCGATGCATCAGCTCGGCAACCTCGGCGGCGCTCTTCGCGGCGTGCACCGCAGCCAGCAGTACATCCGCGCGCTGCTCCATGGTTGCCGATTCACCCGCCGCCACCGTGCTCCAGACATCGCTCAGCGTGCTGTAGAACAGGAGCCGCGCCGAGCGCAGGATTCCTTCTGCGCGAGCCAGCGTGGCTTGCGTGTTGGACCGTTCGGCCAGTGTCTTGTTGAAGCCGAACTGCGTCTTGTTCGACGCGAGCGCGCGCAACTCGTTGATCGCACCGCGTCCTGCCGCGAGGGCCACAGGCACGACCGTGACCGCGGTCACGCCAACCGCAGGAAAGCGATACAGTGGTCCGGCGAAATGGGCAGGCCGCTCGAACTCGGGCACGAGTGCATACGAACGCGACTTGGGCACGAACACATCGTCGAGCTTCACGTCGTTGCTGTCAGTACCGCGCATGCCGAGCGTGTACCAGGTATCGATGATCTCGACATCGGCCGAAGGCACAATTACGGCTATGACTTCGGGATGTCCGTCGATGAATCGCGGACGACCATCTTCCATTACGAGCGCCGAGACCAATAACCAGTCCGCATCGTGGATGTTGCTGGCCAGCGGGCTCCGGCCGCTCACGCGAAAGCCGCCGGGTACGCGCGTCGCCTGCTGCGGCGGATGCAACGCCGCAGCCACCATTGCATTCGGATTCTGCGAATAAGTCTGACTGGCCTCGTCGGCGGGAAGCCGGGCGGCCCACCAGCCGCCAGTGTTGCCTGGCTGCAGTGCCCAGCCCGCTGCGCTGTCGAACATCGCTACTTCCTCAATGACACGCGCCACGCTCACGGGGTCCAGCTCGAGCCCGCCCAGCGATCGCGGCGTCATCATGCGCTGAAAGCCCGCTGCAGCGAGCGCATCGAAAACAACCTTCGGCAGGCGACGTTCGCGCTCGGCAATCGGCGCGTTCTCCAGCAGCAATGGGCCCATCTTCCGGGCTTTTTCGATGAGCTGCGGGAGGATCGACCCGGATTCGTCTGTCAGGTGCACGGTTTTCCCGCGCTCGGTCGTAGCATAGGTGGTAGTATTCATGGCAACCTCATCCTGAAGGGCAGTTGGTAGGATTGCGGCGCGCCGGGGCTTCGCCAACTGCGGGACAAACCGGCTGACCGCGCGGTTGGTTCCCGTTAGACCGGGGGGCCGCCGGGATCATGCTCTTGGAAGTGAACCTTCGGAAGGAATTCGGTTGAGCGCGCGCGCCCGGTTCGGTGTCAATGCTCGGGCAGCGCAACGACCGGATCGGTGCGAATTGCACGCCGTGCCAGCAACACGGCGGCGACTATGCCGGTAACGACCAGAACCGCGGACACACCAGCGAGACCATACTCGAGTACGCACGTAAGCTCAGGTAATGATAGAATTCTCCGCATCTCTACACGGTTATGGAGCACCACATGGAAGATCATGCCTGTGATCGCCGGCAATTTCTGATGGTTGCCACCATCGGTGCTGGCAGCCTGAGTATCGGGAGTCATCGAGCCTTCACTGATGACACCAAACCACCGATGGTACCGCCATCTCAAGGCGAGCTTTGCTTCAGAAGCGCGACAGATCTGACCTCCATGATCCGCGGCAAAAGAATCTCGGCGCGCGAAGTCATGGCCGCTCACCTGACGCAGATGGCCCGTGTCAATCCGAAGGTCAACGCGATCGTCGCGAAGCTGGATGATGCCGCCTGTCTCGGGTTGGCGGATGCCGCTGACCAGCGTCTGGCGAGGGGGGAAGCCGCGGGACCGCTGTTTGGTCTGCCGATCGCATTCAAGGATCTGCAACCGGCAGTTGGTTTCCCGTTCACCCGCGGATCGCCGATTTACCGCAACGCGATGCCGACGGAAGATTCGGTGATCGTAGAGCGATTGCGGAGGGCGGGCGCGATTGCGATCGGGAAGACGAACGTGCCGGAGTTCGGGTTGGGATCGCACACATACAATTCCGTCTATGGCGTAACGCGTAACCCGTACGACCTCACGAAGACTGCAGGAGGCTCGAGCGGCGGCGCGGCTGCTGCACTGGCAACCGGAATGCTCCCGATCGCCGATGGCTCCGATTTCGGCGGCTCGCTGCGCAACCCCGGCAACTTCAACAATGTCGTCGGTCTGCGTCCGACCGTGGGCCTCGTGCCGGTTGCGCCGGGCTCGTTCCCGTTCCTCGGTTTTGCTGTGCTGGGTCCGCTCGCACGATCGGTCTCCGATGTCGGACTCTTACTCAGCGCGATCGCGGGCGCTGATCCGCGCGATCCCGGTTCCTATCCATCCGACCCAGTGATGTTTCGCCAGAGTCTGCAGAGCAATGTGCGCGGCAAACGCATCGCGTGGTGCCCGGACTTGAACGGATTACCACTAGACCCGCGCGTGCGAAGTGTGCTCGAGGGTCAGCGCGCGACCCTGGAGAATCTCGGTTGCATCGTCGAGGAAGCGTGTCCGGATCTGACGAACGCGGATGCGATTTTCCGGACGATCAGAGGTTTTCGCAACGCCGCGCTCTATGGTCCGCTGTTGGTGACCAACCGCAGCCAGATCAAACCGGAAGCCATCGCCGAAATCGAGAGCGGACTAAAACTGTCGGGCAGCGATGTATCGAGAGCAATGATGCAGCACAGTCAATTGCTCGAACGCATGCGCCGGTTCGAGGAGAAGTACGATTTCATTGCCTGCGCGGTGAATCAGATTCCGCCTTTCGACGCAACGCTGGACTGGCCCAAATCGATCAACGGCGTTGCCATGGACGATTACCTGTCGTGGATGAAATCGGCGGCCTGGATCACCGTCACCTTCCGCCCGGCCATCTCGGTGCCGGCCGGCTTTACTCCCGAAGGGTTGCCGGTCGGCCTTCAGCTCGTGGGCCGGTTTCGGGATGACCTTGGCTTGCTGCAGATGGCGTATGCATTCGAGCAGGCGACCAACATCGGGCAACGGCGGCCTGCGACTGCGTAACCCTGATCAGGGCGGCTGCTTCCTGGTTTTCTTATTCGTCTCTGAGCGCGTCCATCGGCTGGATGCGCAACCCGCGGCGGGCCGGCCCGAGTGATGCCAGCAACCCCGCACCGAGCATCAGCGAGGTAACCAGTATGAGGATGGCGGCGGTGCGGCCGCTCGACGCGCTCTTGTTGAGGAGGGCGCCGCCAAACAGACAGCCGAGTGTCGCGCCGACAACGAGCTGACCGGATGCTCGCATCAGGACACTGCGGAGCACACGGTGCGGTTGCGCGCCGAGCGCGGCACGAATCGCGATCTCCCTCCGCCGCTGCGTAACGGTGAAGGACATGAGCGCGTGGATACCGGCGGCGGAAAGCAGCAGCACGCTGGTCAGCGTGAGGACGAAGGCCAGCACGATCGCTCGGATCAGCGGTGCCAATCCGTCGGAAATGCCGAACAGGGCGGACAGGAATTGCCACCACGTGCGTGGAAGGGCCCTGGACTCGGCTGCGGCGAGACGGAGTGCGGGGTCGGTTGCGGTGGTCATTTTTCTGAGTTCCGGTATGAAGCTCTCCGGGTCATCCCCGCGCACATGCACGAGCAGCGCGGCTTGCTGCACCTGCGCCGGAGCGACCGGATAATAGACCGTCGGCTGAACGTCACCAGGGTCGATGGCATTGGTTTCCAGGTCGTCGACCACACCGACGATCTCGAACCAGTATGACTCATCAATGTCCGGCGATTGCACGGTCGCATTCCGATCCAGATGACGAAGCCGCCGACCGAGCGCACTGCCGCCAAGTATTTTTTGCGCAAAGCTGCGATTCACGATCACCGCATTTCCCGACTCGCTCAAATCGCTGCTCTGGAATCCGCGCCCGGACAGCATACGCGCGCCGTGCACGCGCAGATAGCTGGTGTCGCCGCCGACTGCATTTATCCAATGGCCTGCAGGTGAACGTGGCGGCGCGGGAACGCCCTCGACCTCCACGAGATCATCACGTCCGCGCAGCGAGGCGCCGAACGTAACGTCGATGACAGCGGGGCTTGTTTTCAAACTCTGCAACAGCTCGGTGACGCGATCGCCGAATCGCGCGCGCGCCTCGCGGTGATAGGTCGCGGCATCGATGCCTGGACGCACCTCCGCCACCAGCCCGATCGATGCGGCCAGAAACTCGTGTGCCGGATACATCGGCCGGCCGGCGAAGATGCGTAGCTCGCCCCAGGCGAGGTTGATCGGTGTGGGCAGGATCGCAACCGCGACGGTTACCTGCGTGACGATCAGCAGAGTCCAGACGCGCCCGAGGCGGATGCCGGTGCCACCACCGAGCTGACGCAGGTCGGCCTGCAGCTGACGGCTGGTCGACTGCAGCGCGGGAATGACACCGACGATCACGGCCGCGAGGACCGCGAGCCCCAGCGCATACAACACGTTGTTCGGATGGAGTCCCCAGTCGGTCCAGAAGCCGAGCGCCGTGAAATTTTGCACGACGATGGACTCGGCCTTCCGCAGGATGAGTTGCGTGATGATCAATCCAACCAGCGCCGCGCCCGCCGAAAGCACGAGCGCCTCGACGAAGAGCTGCAGCACGATGCGGCGTCGCCCGGCACCCATCGCAGTGCGCAACGCCAGCTCGCCGCGCCGCATGGCGGTACGCGCGTACACGAGCACGGCAACGTTGATGGCGACCGCGATGAGCAGCAGGCTCGTGACGAAACGAATGAGATTCAGCTCCCACAATTGCTTGTCCTGGATGTCATCCAGCACATGCGTGTACCGGCGGACTCGCGGTTGGAGCGTCGCGTGCGTCGCTGGAAACGATGCGGACGTGCGTTGACCGATCGCAGTCAGCTCGCTCTGCGCCTGCTCCCTGGTTGCTCCCGGTGCGAGGCGGCCGAACACGTAGACTTCGGGACCCGCGCCACGGGCATGGCGCAGTGGATCGTCGCGCAGTGGCGTCCAGACGTCGTGATTCTTGGGGAAGGCAAAGCCCTCGGGCATTACGCCAACGATGACGTGCACGACATCGCCCAGCAGCACATCGCGACCGATGATGTTGGGATCAGCGTCGAAGCTGTTTTGCCAGATCTCGTACCCGATTACGACGACGCTCGGTGCACCAGCGCGCTCATCCGCCGCGACCAGATACCGCCCATGTAAGGGTGGCACGCGCGCGGCCTCGAATGCAGACGCCGTCATTTCGGCGAGCTCCACACTCCTCGCAAGCGAACGTCCCGTGACCAGTCGCTCCCGCACCATCCGGAACGCCGAAACCTGCTGCACCGATTTCAGCTGCGCGCGCCAGGTCACGAAGTCGTGCAGCGAATAGCGGTTTTCCGTGCTCTTCGTGACGTCCCAATTCTCGAGTGCGACGATGCGATCGCCCTCCTCGAGCGGCAGCGACGGATCGATGTAGGAATCCAGCACGATGAAAAAGCCGGTACCGATCGCAACCGCAATCGCGATCCCAAGGCCACCAACCACAGTGAGGCCCGGAGACTTCACCAGCATTCGCCAGCCAACCTTGAAGTCCAGCGACATGCCCCTCACCCAGGCCAGACCACGCACTTCACGCCCTCTCTCCTTGTACTTCTCCGTGCCGCCGAAACGTATCGCCGCCTGACGCCGGGCTTCCTCAACGGAAAGACCGCGCTCACTTACCAGACGCTCGGCTTCCAGCTCGATATGGAACCGCATCTCCTCATGCATTTCCGCATCGACCGTCTCAGGATTTCGAACGCCGTGCCAAAACGAACGCACCCGCGCGAATAGCCTTGTCATCCAGGGTCTCGTCTTTCCTAATCTAGTTAGGAAAGAGAATATGATGGGGGTGGTGAGTCGTCAAGAAAATGTTTGGCGGTTCAGCGCTCGAGACACGGCTCCGGCAATCGAGTCCTGGTCCTGGTACCTGCCTCCTCTTCGCTGAAACGAAGAGGAAAAGCGAGGACCGGACTAGGCTTCAGGGCGTGCGCACCGCCAGGAAGCTGAGCGGGTCAACGCTAATTGTGCCGTAACGCACGACCCAGTGCAGATGCGGTCCGGTCACACGACCGGTGGCACCAACCAGACCGATCTGCTGACCTGCCGTCACGGTGTCGCCCGCTGCGACGTCCGGTTTGCTCAAGTGGAAGTAAGCGCTGACCAGTCCTTCGCCGTGATCGATGTAAATCACGCGGCCGGCGAGGTAGAAGGTATCAACCAGCGCGACGACACCTCGCGCCGCGGCGCGTACCGGAGCGCCCACCGCGCCGGCGAAGTCCGTCCCCGTGTGTCGGCTCTGCACTTGACCATTGAATTCGCGACCGGAACCGAAGCCGCTCGTGATGCGCGTGTCTCTGGGCCTGACCACTTCGTCCCAGAGACGTGGGGTCGCGTGTGCCGCGCGCGACACGGCCAGCGCGCGCTCGCGCTCGCGATCGATGCGCGCCTGCAAGGCAGAATCCGGTCGCGTGCCAAACTGGGGCGCGACTCTGAGCTTCTCGAGCGCGTACGTGCCGGTGGCGATGGGTACGCGCGCGCGCACACTGTCCACTTTGGCGTCACGCACAATTTCCACGGTGACCTCGAGCTCTGAGCCCTGGTCGAGCGGGGCAGCGGCCAGCGCTTCCCAACCAGCAGCGTTCTGCGCGAAGTGCAATGGCTCACGAGCGATTTTCCCTTCCACTCGAGCAGCATTCGCCAGTGGACCCACGCGAACCCGAAAGAGTGTCCCCTGTACGGGTCGCTCGGGCGTCCACGTAATGCGAACGTCCGTCGCCTGCGCGCGTACCTGGGTTGGCGGGATCATCGATAACACCGCCCCGCAGAGGAGCCGCCGCAGCGATTGTGATTTCTCGTATGCCCGCTTGAATGGTTGTTTTGTCACTTCATCCACCTGATTCCCGTGATCAGGCAATTGTACTATGCAGCCAGCGTGCCGTCCTGAAGGCGAAATAGAACAACCGACAAATTCATTTCGAAATTCTCAAATTTCGAATTCGAATTGCGAATTGACTGCTCGCTGCCAGCACCTTGGACCTGATCCAGTTTCATGGACAGTGGTTTTTTTAAATGCTGTTGGGAATCCTCTCCACTGCTCGGGGTGGACGGGAGCGTAGCGGCGAAGCCGCGTAGCTCCGAACGCTACCCTGGAATTTGAATCCAATGTGACAATCCGCCGTCTTTGACGGCGGTAATGTATGTGATG
>JBBDWZ010000112.1:0-5614 GCA_040902615.1 Gemmatimonadota bacterium
CTGGGAATCGAGGGCTTCTACAAGAGCTTCACCGGCCTGCCATCCACCAACGGTGATCGCGCGCAGGCGTCAGGCCTCGATCTCTGGGTTCGGCGGCCGGCCGGGTTGCTGACCGGGTGGCTGGGTTATTCCATGGCGTGGATGTGGATGCTCGATGACGGCAACCTCGATCGCCAGAGCTTTGCCGGCAGACACCTGATCAGCGCGGGGCTCGGCGGTCCGCTCGGCAACCAGGGCCGGTTCGATCTGCGCGTTGCGTACGGAGCCGGACTGCCCTATACGGCAATACCGGAGCCCGAGACGCCGCCTGTGTTTGCATCCGGTAAACGGCCACTTGCCGCCGGCATCACGAGAGATGATCCCGTGCCGACCAGTCCGACCGCGCCGGATGAGCCCTATTTACGGTTGGATCTGCAGGTTGCGCGAACGTTCACGACAGTGGTGCGCGGGTTCACGTTCGAGTTGACACCCTACGTCAAGGTGTTGAACGCGCTCGATCGCCGCGACGCCCTGTTCTATCACTTCGATCGTAACGCAGAACGACCCGAGACACGGCCGCTCGCACCCTTGCCGCTCCTGCCAATTCTCGGCCTGGAGTGGAAGTTCTAGATCTGCACACTACAACGAAACGAACCAGGGACGGTGAATCGTGAAGGTATGGCTGCGCCGCATTGGTATTGCCGTATTCGGACTGGTTTTGCTGATCGCGGCCGGCGGCGGCGGGATTTATGGTGTGACCGATCGCAGATTTGCAAAGCAATATGACATCGAGACGGAATCGGTTGCGATCCCGACCGACTCGAACAGCATCGCGCGTGGCCGGCATCTGGCAACCGCGGTCGGCAAGTGTGTGGATTGTCACGATCAGGGCCTGAAGGGCAAAGTGATGATCGACGATCCAGCCTTCGGCCAGCTGTCGACCAGTAACCTGACCACTGGCTCGGGCGGCGTGCTGAACAACTACTCGAACGAGCAGCTGGTGCGCGCAATTCGACACGGTGTCAAGGCGGACGGCAAGCCGGCCCTCTTCATGCCTTCACAGGAATTCTATTACTTCAACGACGAGGATCTCGGGGCATTGATCGCATTCATTCGATCGCTGCCGCCTGCAGACAACGTGTTGCCACCGACCCGGCTCGGCTCCCTGCCGCGTGCGCTTTATCTCGGCAAGAAACTCGATCTCATTTCCGCCGAGCTCATCGACCACACGAAGCGGCCGCCGGCTGTACCGGCCGGTGTCACGCCCGAGTATGGCGAATACATGGCGCAAACCGGTGGCTGCATGGGCTGCCATGGCCCGGGCCTGTCAGGCGGTGCAGTGCCGGGCACGCCGCCGGATTTCCCGAAGGCAACCAACATTACGCCCACCGGAATTGGTACCTGGAGCGAAGCGGATTTCATCAAGGCAATGCGCTCCGGCATGCGTCCGAATGGTACCGCAATCAATCCATTCATGCCGTGGAGCTATGTTGGCCAACTCACCGATGATGAGTTGAAGGCACTCTGGCTCTATCTGGCTTCGGTTCCGCCAAAGGACAGCGGACTGCGCTAGCGTTGCTGTGGGTTTTGATTACGAAGGCTCTTCCGGCTTTCGCTTGGGAGCTGGCGTGGAGGGCAAACGGCAAAGGCTTTTGCCGTTTGACGTTTCGGGAGTGGTGAGGTTTTACGCCGCTACCGCTTCGGGCGGATGGTCATCTCCTGCCGGTATTTATCGTAGGTGCGTTTGTCGATCTCACCGGACGCGAGTTTCTGGTCCAACACTTCCTGCGCCATGGTATCGAAGTTCTTGCGACGATAATCACGCCGCGCGAGCAGCCACAAAACGAACAAGACAAGAAGGTACTCGCTGAAGGGGCTGTATGGTGCAGGCGAATCGATGAAGTCAAGGACTTTCTGAATGGGACCGGGAATCGGCTCGCGCTCTTGCAGTACAGCGCTGAGCAAATTGATCAAGTGCACCATCAAGATTCCTAAAGCGATCTCCGACCGTCGACCAGCGCACCGAAAATTCGTTCGGGCCTGAACACCAGGTCGTGGCCCCACTCATCTTCGAACCAGAGCGCCTTACCACGGCGGAGCTTGAAGAGTATCACGCGCTGCAGCTCGAGCGGAGTACGCCGCCAGCGGGCCCGAAATGCGATCTCGCCGTCGTCGGTCGCCAGGCGAACCAGTACGGTCGGGATCAGTCGGCGCAGGGGCACGCGAGCATAATAAACCATGGCGCTACGCTAATGCGCGCTTCTGCTAAAAGCAACGGTAACGCCGGGTTAGATGCCCTTGGCCCGCCACAATCGATCGAGCTCATCGTTGCGCGGCGCGATCAAATCCCGCCACTCGGGAAGGGCGTAGATACCATCACTGGGTGGCGCAAGCCGCTGCCCTGGCAGCGTCCACCCCAGTACCTCGCGCGCGGCCGTGCGCAGTGCATCACGCGCGTCGCGCATCCGCGAGTGGAACACCGTCTCGCGACCAGCGTATGGACTCATGTTTTGGGCACTCGGATGCGTCAGCCACAGCACCGCCGGCAGGGTGGCAGCCGTCCAGGCGACTTGCCACGCTGTGAGGAACCCCTGATCCGGGGGCCAATGTGCCGGCCATGGTATCCACTGACTGCGCTGAAGGCCGAGTGATTCGAGTTGTTTCTGCGATGGCAGTTTGTTCGAATCAGCCAGACGTGTCGCCGCGAAGATGACTCGCAACCCGACATTGCCGAGTGCAATCAGCAAACGCGGTCCGGCAGCGAGTATCGTGTCCCGAACGATGTGCAGGCTGGTCGGGTACTCTCCGACCGGCTGATTCAACTCGGCGGGAGTCGGCTCGCCGCCGCCTTTCAGCGGCAAATGGTTGAGTGACGCCGAAATGAACGTTCGATTGCGATCGAGCCCAATGCTGCCCAGCAAGGCGTCCAGATTACCGCCCGCGATGTCGCCGCCAAATGGAATACGCGTACCGTGCGCGCCGAGCCGGCCGGTACCTTTGCCGCCGGCATTACCCGGAGCCGCACCGATCCACAGCACATCAGACCGTTGCCAGGGTCCATTGCGCCGGCTCCACACCATGGGCCGCTCTGAGAGCGTGCCGGTTTCGAAGCGACAGGAATCGCTCAACCATTCATCGCCGAGGCAGTTCGGGTGCTCTGCATGGATGCGGCGGAAGATCGAGCGGAAGCGCACCTCTTCGATGGCGCGCACATCAGCGGATGGCACGCAGCCCGGCTTCCAGCCACTCACGCAGCTCGGGATCATCGGCGACTGTGGCCTGCTCGATTTCGATCCAGGTGCCGAGTTTCTGGCCACCCGGCTCGAATGGACGTATACCCGAGTTGCGGAGCGCGCCTTGATATTCGCTTTGGACGACCTTGACGATCATACTTTCTTCGCCCACCGCTGCGAACATGCGCTTGCCACGGAGCAGGCCTTGCATGCCGAAGACGTTCTTGTGGCGGACTTCACCGGCGATCAGCGCGTCGAGAAGGTCGAGACAGCGCGCCAACAGTCCTTCATCGTAGCTCATGAGAGGTGCTCGTGCTGAAATCACGTCTGCTGATCGTGCTCGGTGCACTGGCCATCGCCGCGTGCTCGGAACAGCCGCGCCGCGTGGGCGTGTGGGCCGGTCCAACCGGAGCCAACATCGCCCGCATGGCGGCGACTGAAATCAATTTTAACGGTGGAGTCGCGGGCCGGCGACTGGTGGCCCGCGTGGTCGCGCAACAGGCGGTATCGTTCAGCGAACTGACACAGGAAACCTTGAAGCTGTCTCTGGACAGCATCAGCAGCGATACCACCGTGCTGGCCATGATCACGCGCATGACCGATACCATTACGGGCGCGGCGGCAACGCGCTGGGAATCGATGGGCATGCCCTACCTCGTGACCACGCCGGTTTCCGAGCAGTATGCGAAGACCCATCCCAATGCGTTTCTGCTGGTGCCAACCATCGAGGAGCAGGCGGAATACCTGGCCGAACAAGCGCTGCTGGAGCCGCAGCCACGGCGGGTTGCGCTCCTCAATGTGCGCGAGCCGCACGCCGATTCGATGACCGCCGCGATTGTGCGCGAGCTCAACGCGCGCGGTATCGAGCCGGTGTACTCGACATCGTTCTCACAGGCCGCCGACGAATTCAATCTGACGGCCAAGGCTGCCGAGCTCGCGACTCACACACCGACCATCCTGTACTTCATCGGCCGTTCCCCGAGCCTGTTCGTCATGCACGGCACCATCCGCAACAAGCTGCCCGACATCCGACTGCTGGGCAGTGATATGGTCGAATCCTTCCACGTGTATGGAAACCCGGGCTGGAAGTACACCGGTCTGCGCTTCGTACGCTATTTCGATCCGCTCAGCACGACGGATTCCGCGGTTGCCAAGCTGCGTGACCGTTTCTGGGGCTGGGTCGGGCGCAATGAGCTGAACAGTGAGGCGGGAATCACCTATGATGCGATCGCCGGGCTGGCCCATGCGATGCAGGCCGGCGCGGTCACCCGCAGCGGTCTGGCCGAAGCACTGCGCGCGAGCCTGGATTACAAGGGCGTGGTGGGCCCAGTGCAGTTCGGGCCCGAACGGCGAGTCCGACGGACCATGTACCTGGCGGAAGTGCGCACGGACTCGATTGTGACGGTAGGCTCGAGCATCACTGAGGGGATCGCAAGGCGCTGAACAAGCGACCTGCAGTGCGCTCTGCGACTGCAGGTTTCGTAGACCCGCCAGAATTGGCGGCAGTGCTAGATACTGCGAAGCAGATCGTCGATGGCCTTGCGGACGGCGTCCTGGGCCTGGCCATGCACCAGGGTATCCAGCATCTCGCGTGCATCCTCGGCGATGCTTTCCGGGTATTTTCGATCGTTCTTGCCGCGGACCACGTTACCGATCGGTAGAAGCGCAAGCTTGGGCTCTCCATTGGTCGATCCCGTCTCGCGCTCCATGACGGCTTCGATTCCCTCGGGCATAACCGGTATGCTGGCTTGCCAGGGCTCCTGCGGCTCATCATCCTGGGCATCGGCTTGAAGCAGACCGGGCTCGATGGGCAGCACCACGCAGACTCGGGCATCGATATTCCCGTGATCATCTTCGGCGGCGGCCAGCGCGAGGGAGACCGGCTTGGCCAGCAGTCCGTGAATCGCTTCGATGGCATCAGGCGAAACCATTCCGCGTGCTACCAGGTGGCCATCGTGATAATAGCCGAGCGCAATGGCACCTTCCGGCACGGCATCATGCTGAACCGGCCGGGCTTCCAGGGCGATGCGACTCGGGTGAGTTACAACGACGAGATGATCCACTGACCCTCCATGGGGCTTCCCAATGCTTTAGCCCCGATGCTCACATAGTGTTCCCGCCTGCAGCGGGAAGGCAAGGGAGATACAATGAGATCCGTTCTATACGCAATCGTAATTCTGGCGGCACCGGTCGGGGCAGTGCAGGCGCAGCAGTGGACGCCGCCGCCAGCCGAGCTGATCGAGCGTGCCCGCCGCATCCTGCAAAGCGTGCCGATCATCGATGGCCACAATGACATTCCATCGAAGCTGCTGGAGCACGCGGCCGGCGACCCGGACAAAGCCGATCTGTCTAAATCACAGCCCCAGTTCCACACCGATTTCGCGCGGCTGCGGCAGGGTGGT
>JBBDWZ010000113.1:0-5581 GCA_040902615.1 Gemmatimonadota bacterium
CGCAACATCGCCTCGACTTCGAGAGCAGTTTCAGCCGCGGAGTCGACCAGTGTAACGGTGGCGCCCATGGTCCGACCGATCACGTCACGCAGCAACGGGTAGTGCGTACAACCAAGAATGAGCACGTCGACGTCGACCTCACGAAGCGGCTGCAAATATTCGCGCGCGGTCAGAAGAGCGACTTCATGCGTGCTCCAGCCTTCCTCGATCAGCGGCACGAAGAGCGGGCAGGGCTGCGCATAGACTCGCGCGTCCGGCAACAGCTTCCGCACGGCATAATCGTAGGCGCCGGAGCGGATCGTGCCGGCTGTACCAATTACACCGACCCGTTTGGTTTTCGTAACCTGCGCCGCGGCCCGCGCGCCGGGATCGATGACACCGATGACCGGCACCGGCAGGAAGGAGCGCAGATCGTCATACGCATGAGCCGTCGCGGTATTGCAGGCGATGACGACGGCCTTCACACCACGCGACACCAGATACGACGTGGCCTCACGAGAGTACCGACGGACGGTGTCTTCCGACTTCGGTCCATACGGTACACGCGCCGTATCGCCGAAATACAGGATGGATTCGTTAGGCATCCGCTGCACCAGCTCGTGCACGACGGTCAGGCCACCGACGCCAGAGTCGAACACGCCGATCGGCGCGTCGGCGTTCATCTGGGGTGCTTTCCCACGGGAACCGTGATCTGAAGCTGAGTGCCGCCCGTGGGCCGCGGAATCGCGTCGAGCGTCGCGGGAAAATCGGCCAGGTGCGCGGCGACAAACGCGTCCACTGCGCTGGCCAGCGTCCAAACGACTGTGTACGTGATCCAGTCCTGCCGCTGGCTCTTTCTCGAATTGATCAATCCGCGAACTTGCCTTACCCTCGGCGTGCTGTCGACGGCGGTGTTGAACGCGGCGGGATCCGAAAGAATCCGCATCTGCATTGTATCTTCTTCCATCAGGGCGCGCAGCGAGTCGCGGGCCGCGGCAGTGTGCCGGTCTTCGACCTGACGTGCCTCTCCGATTTTTGCCATGGTCTTCAGCATCATGTATGCGCTCGAGGTCTGCAGCGCGAAGAACGTCCCCCCGCGCACATAGGCGCCGACACTGGCTTGGCCCCAGCCTGGCACCAGCAGCGAGCGGTAGAACGCCTTACCGGGGGTAATGAACTGAGATGAGTCTACCGCGACCGTGTCAGCGCGTGGCGTTTGCTGTGCTGCCAGAGCTGAATTTCCGGCAAGAGCGAGGGCGGCCACGATTACGAAGCGCTTCAAACTACCTCCCCACGGGCGTCGAACGGGTCAAAACCGGCAATCGCGCCGGCAGAACCCGGACCTGAACCGACCCCGAAGTCCGTGCTTCCCGCAACTCGCCGTCGAGATGGAAAAACAACGATGGTGCGCGATCCGCTTCGAATCGGAATTCACGACCGGTCCGCATGAATACAGCAGGATCACCCCTTTGCGTTCCACGCAGAATGCGAGGCAGTACACGCGCCATGCCCAGGGCGGACAGTCGCTTGACCAGGCAAAGATCGAGCAGTCCATCCTTCGGTGTCGCGTCCGGTGCAAGGTAGAAGCCACCTCCCTGACAAACGCCGTTTCCGACCGCAACGATCATCACTCGCTCACGCAGGCCCACGCCATCGACGTTGACCGTGAGCTCTACCGGTGAGTAGCCAATCAACGCGCGCAGCAATGCGAGCAGGTACTTCAACGCGCCTGGCAGCGGGGGCAGCGATTGAAGCTGGCGAACCACTTCTACGTCTACGCCGGTTCCCATGCCGTTGAGAAAGAATTCTTTCCGGCCATCCCACGACGCCTGCCCAACGTCGAAGCGCTCGGACACTCCGTGAGCGAGGGTCTGGTACGCGTCCATTCGCGCTCGTGTGCCGGGCACGACTTTCACGAAGTCATTGCCGGTACCCAGCGGGATCAGTCCAAGCGCACACTCGCCCGGCGAGTCTGCTTCGAGTATCCCGTTGGCAACTTCGTGCATGGTACCATCGCCGCCGGCCGCCACAATTACCCGTGCACCCTGTTGGACGAGACTGCGGGCCTGGTTTACTGCGTCACCGGGTCCGGTGCTCTCATGAACGCGGCAGGCAACGTCGCGCGCAGCCAATTCACGTTCGATCTCCGAACGATGTTTTCGGCCGGCACCGCCACCTGCCGCGGGATTCAGTATCACATCGATCGACTTCGCAGTTGCCAACGATCGTCTCGCGCTGAAGCTCGACAATCCTATCAGCTTGACCGCCCGGTACCAAACCCGCATGATCCTGCCCGCCGTGCAGCGCGGCGATACTTGAACGAAATCATTATTTGCAGCCCGGCCGCGAACGAAAGTTGGTTACCGCCGCACTGGTGGCGGGTCTTTTCCTGGCCGCACTGGAGGCAACCGCCGTCGCCACCGCCATGCCGACCGCCGTCGCTGATCTGGGCGGCATGTCTCGCTACAGCTGGGCGTTCTCCGTTTACCTGCTGACCTCCACTACAACCGTTCCGCTTTTCGGCAAGCTCGCCGACTTGCACGGCCGACTGCGCATCTACCTCATAGGCATGACCATCTTCCTGATCGGTTCCGCGTTGTGCGGTGCCGCGCAGACCTTCGAGCAACTCATTCTCTTCCGCGCGCTGCAGGGCATTGGCGCCGGTGGTGTCATGCCCGTCTCCATCACGATCATCGGCGACATCTTCACGCTCGAGGAGCGCGCGCGCATGCAGGGGCTGTTTTCCGGCGTGTGGGGACTAGCCAGTCTGGCCGGTCCCGCCCTCGGCGGATTCGTCACCGATGCCTTTTCCTGGCGCTATGTGTTTTACTTCGCCATTCCGTTCGGCATTCTCTCCTCCGTCATGCTTGCCATTTTCCTGCGTGAACGTGAAGTCCGCCGCGAGCACAAGCTCGATCTGATCGGAACCGCACTTCTGACCGTTTCGATTGCTCTCCTGCTGGTCGCGATACTCGAAGGCAGTGAAACCTGGGGCTGGAGGAGCCCCTGGACCCTCGGGTTGAGCCTCGCGGCTGTAGTCGGCTTTGTGACCTTCCTCCGGCAACAGCGTTCAGCGCCCGAGCCAACCTTGCCGCTCGATCTCTTTCGCAACCGCGTCATCGCGGTCTCGAGCGCGGGGAGCGTCATCGTCGGCGCGGTCCTTTTCACGCTTACGGCCTTTATACCGATGTATGGGCAAGGTGTCTTGGGCGGCACCGCCGCGCAGGCCGGAGCGCCATTGATTGCGATGTCTCTCGGCTGGCCGCTGGCCAGTGCCACTGCAGGCCGCCTCATGATGCGCATCGGCTATCGACCCCTGGTCATTACCGGTGGCACCTGCGTCGCCATCGGTACCGCCGCACTCGCCATCGCCGGCAACGCCGTTTCCATGACCTTCCTCATCGTCTCCATGGTCGTCGTCGGCATCGGCAGCGGCTTCATCGCTACGCCCTACCTGGTCGCTGTCCAAAACGCCGTGCCCTGGAACCGGCGCGGCGTGGCCACCAGTGCCGGGCAATTCTTCCGCACCGTCGGCGGGGCCATTGCCGTCGCTGCGCTGGGCGCCATCCTCAACGACCGCCTGCACGAACGAATGGGCCCTGGCCTCGACGCTAACGCTGCCCTCGATCCTGATCTCCGGCGAGGGCTTTCCCCCGACCAGGTGTTGTCCCTGAGCGATGGAATGGAGGCCGGCTTGCACGCTGTTTTTGTCGCCTGCGCGATCATTGCCGTGGTCGGCTTGGCGATTACACTGCTTTTCCCCCGTGGCTCCGCGGTCGATCACGCCCACCAGGAAGTCGTGACGCCGGCCCTCTAGCGGGTGGGTGCGGGGTTGGCCAGACTTGCGGGAACTCCATGATCATCCTATCATCCGGCTAATAGGATGATACAGACCGCCTCTCCCGTTTTCGGGCAGCTG
This sequence comes from Gemmatimonadota bacterium, assembly GCA_040902615.1. GTDB lineage: Bacteria > Gemmatimonadota > Gemmatimonadetes > Longimicrobiales > RSA9 > JBBDWZ01. The sequence goes on from JBBDWZ010000113.1 coordinate 3,899, forward strand.
GCCGCCCTGGCCGATCCAACGCGCAGCCGGATCCTGCTCCTGCTGGAGCAGCAGCCGCTGAGCGTGACGGAGCTTTGCGCCGTGGTGCAATTGCCCCAGTCCACCGTGAGCCGGCACTTGAAGGTGCTGGGCGACGAAGCCTGGACGGCGGTTCGGTCCGAAGGCGCGAGCCGACTGTATCGTCTTGGGCGGCTGGAGCCGTGGGCGCGGAAGCTGTGGCAGGCGGTCCGCGAGGAAGTGCGAGACACCGCGACGGGCCAGCAGGACGCGGAGCGATTACTGGCGGTTTTGGCCGAACGTCACAATCGATCCGCGGCGTTTTTTGCGGCTGCGGCCGGCAAGTGGGAGGACGTCAGGCGTGAGCTGTTCGGTCATGGGTCAGTGACCCGGCCATTGCTTGCGCTCCTGGACCGGAACTGGGTTGTGGGCGACCTGGGGTGTGGTCCTGGCCATTTGGCGGCCACGCTGGCGCCGTTCGTTGGCCGAGTTATTGGCGTAGACGCCACGCCGGAGATGATCGAGGCGGCGCGCGAGCGTCTGGCGGGTGTGTCCAATGTAGAAATATGGCACGGTTCGCTGGAGCAGCTCCCGGTGGCAGCGGGCGAACTGGATGTTGCCCTGCTGATTCTGGTTTTGCATTACGTGGCTGACCCGGCGCGGGTGCTGGCTGAAGCGGGCCGGTCGCTCAAGTCGGATGGCAGGCTGTTGATCGTGGACATGGTGCCTCATGATCGGGTGGAGTATCGGGAAACGATGGGGCATCGGTGGCAAGGCTTTTCCGGCGAGCAGCTGGAGCAATGGTTGAGCAGTGCGGGACTGGTCCTGGATCGACGAATCGAATTGCCGCCGGACCCTCAGGCAAAGGGTCCGAATCTTTTTGCCGCGATTGCGCGGCGCAGTTGAACCCCAGAGAGGAACAGCATGAGCACGGTAATGACGCCCAAGCGGGCGAAGGGACAAGAGGGCAAGTGGGAGACGCAACGTCTTCCGTTCAAAGTCAAAGATCTCTCGCAGGCAGAGTGGGGCCGGAAAGAGATTCGGCTGGCCGAGCAGGAAATGCCCGGCCTCATGGCCGTGCGTGAAGAATACGGAGCGCAGAAGCCGTTGAAAGGCGCGCGTATCATGGGCTCGCTGCATATGACGATTCAGACGGCGGTGCTGATCGAGACGCTGGTCGAGCTCGGTGCGGACGTGCGCTGGGTTTCGTGCAACATTTTCTCGACGCAGGATCACGCAGCCGCCGCGGTTGCGGTTGGTCGGAACGGAACGGTTGAGAACCCGAAGGGTGTTGCAGTGTTCGCCTGGAAAGGCGAGACGCTGGAGGAATACTGGTGGTGCACTGATCAGGCGTTGCTCTGGCCGGACGGCAGTGGTCCGACGCTGATCGTTGATGACGGTGGCGACGCGACGTTGTTGATTCACAAAGGACTCGAGTACGAGAAGGCTGGCATGATCCCGGAGTTCGACACCAACAACGAGCCCGAGGAATGGGGCGTCATTCTGGACCTGCTGCGCCAGATTGCCAAGGAAGACGCGGGCCGCTGGAGCCGCATTGCACCCGCCATTCGCGGTGTGTCGGAAGAGACGACCACGGGCGTGCACCGCCTGTACGAGATGGAGAAGAACGGTACACTGCTCTTCCCTGCCATCAACGTGAACGATTCGGTGACCAAGTCGAAGTTC
>JBBDWZ010000114.1:0-34895 GCA_040902615.1 Gemmatimonadota bacterium
CGGCACGGTCTGCTCCATGCCCGCCGGCGTGAACACCTCGCGGTCCATGAACTCCAGGTACGGCTCCCCGGCCGCCGCTTCGACTACTGCGCCCACGAGCTGATATCCGAAGTTGGAGTAAGACCACCGGGTCCCCGGCTCCCAAAGCAGCGTGTCTTTGACAGCGTCAGCGGCGGCCGCCCGCGCATTGTCGCAGTGCGCACGCCTGAGCGTTTCCGCTATCCCGCCCGAGCGGACAACCCCGGCAATGTGACCCATCAACTGACCGGTCGTGATCGGCCAGCGTTTCTCCGGGAAATCAGGCAGGTACTTCTGGATCGGCACGTCGAAGTCGAGGCGGCCGCGCTCCCACAGCAGCCCAGCCGCCGTCGCGGTCATCGACTTCGAGATGCTGCCTACCGGGTAGAGCGTGCGCGGCGTCGCCAGAACCTCGCTCGAGAGGTCGGCCCAGCCGAAGCCCTCGGCATAGACCACCTTCGAGCCGCGACCTACGGCCACCGAAACGCCTGGTAGATTACCCGCGCGAACCAGTTTGCGGGCAGCCGCGCGCGCGGAGTCCAGCGCCATCTCGTGTCCAGGCGAGGGTGCCTCCGCCATCTGCGACGGAACCTCGAGGAGCGGACTGTCCTCGGCGCACGCCGAAACGAGAGCGACGACGGCGAGGCACGTGATTGCCAGATGCCGGATGTGCGGTCGGCGGGTCACCTCCGCCAAGCTGAACCTGTGAAAAGTCGGCATGCACATCCGGGATCAGTATGGGGAACGAGCGGCATCGGCAACCCTACGGGGCACGAAGTGCTCGGGATTCGGCCTCGCGCGTGACCGTGACTTCGCATTAATGCGGGCATCGCTCGCGGACCGCCTCTCCTCTTGACGTTCTACAAGGTCAGTCGGTATCGTCCCTTCTAGATTACCAACAGGAGGCGCGGGATTTGGTAGAGCGGCGCGGGGAGCTGCTGCAAGGCACGTTGGAGCTGCTGGTGCTGAAGACGCTTTCGCTAGAGTCGATGCACGGCTGGGGCATCGGTCAGCGGATCCAGCAGATCTCGCGGGACGTGTTCCAGGTGAACCAGGGGTCGCTGTATCCCGCGCTCCAGCGGTTGATGACGAAGGAGTGGATTGCGTCCGAGTGGCGCGTCACGGAGAACGGCCGTCGCGCGCGGTACTACATGCTGACGGCGAAGGGTCGGCGCCAGCTGGATGCGGAGCTCCGTGAGTGGCAACGCTCGTCGGGCGCGGTGAACTGGATTCTGAGCGCGGAGGGCGGGCGCGCATGAGCAGACTTCGCGAGCAGTTGGGCGCGCTGTTTTCGCGCTCGTCAGAAAACCGCGAGCTCGAAGAGGAGCTGAGCTTCCATCTCGAGCAGGAGACGAAGCGTCTTGTGCAAACAGGCGTGGACCCGGGTGAAGCGCGCCGGCGCGCGCACGTCGCCTTCGGCGGTTACGACCGCGTCGTGGAGGAGACGCGGGAGGCGCGCGGGCTGGTGTGGCTGGAGAACGCGTGGCGGGATTTGCGCTTCGCCGGGCGCGGGCTGATGAGGAATCCAGGCTTCACGTCGGTGGCCATGCTGACGCTGGCCGTCGGCATTGGCGCGACCACGGCGGTTTTCGCGCTGACGAATTCGCTGCTGCTGCGGCCTGTGGCGGGGGTGCGTGCACCTGAGGATCTGGTTGTGGTGCAGCTTTCGCCGGAGCGCGGTTTTATCACGGGCATCTCGCACGCGAACATCGAGGATCTGAGCGCGGGCGCGCCAGCGCTGTCGGGGCTCGCGGGGTACGCGCGGCGCACGGTGCAGGCGCGCGCATCGGACGGCGCGCCGTTCGAAGTCGACGCCGCGATCGTGCAGGGCGACTATTTCGGTGTGCTCGGTTTGCAGCCGCGGCAGGGCCGGTGGTTCACGCCGGACGAGCGGGCTCCTCACGCGGCGGGCGATGTCGTGGTGATCAGCGAGCGGTTCCGGTCTTCCCGGTTCGGCGGCGCGGCTGATGTGGTTGGCCGCACGCTTCATCTGAACGCGGCGTTGTACACGATCGTGGGCGTTGCGCCGGCCGGGTTCCAGGGCACGGAGCGAACGAGTGTGACGGACGTGTGGCTGCCGCCGGGGGCGTACGGTCGCATGTGGCACCGCCCGGTCGACGCGTCCGACCGTCGGGCGTCGATCTTCAACGAGCTCGTGGGCCGGCTTGCGCCCGGCGCGACTGCGACGCAGGCGGAGCAGCAGCTGCGTGCAACCATGACGTCGCTGGTCGTGCGTTATTCGGAAGTGAATGCAGAGTACGTGAAGTACGTGCCGACCGTGTACGCGGGCATCGGCGTGCCGGTCGGTGTGCGTCCGCAGACCACGCGCACACTTCGGTTGCTGCTTGGTGTCGTGTCCGTACTGCTGCTGATCGCGTGCGCGAACGTGGCGAACCTGTTGCTGTTCCGCGGCGTAAGCCGGCAGGGCGAGACCGCGGTGCGGCGCGCGCTCGGCGCGTCGAGCGCGCGGCTGGTGCAACAGCACATGGCGGAAGGCCTGCTGCTGTCGCTGGTCGGCGGTGCGGCAGGCGTCGGAGTGGCTGTGGCGCTGCGCCTGGTGTTCGAGGGGCAGAGCCTGCTCGGCTTGCCGGCCATCGAGAATCTCGGCGTCGATTGGCGCGTGATCTCGTTCGCGCTCGCCGGCGCGCTGCTCACCGGCGTCGCGTTCACGCTCCTGCCTGCACTCGCAGCGCTGCGGGCGAACCTGTCCGGCGCCATGCGTGCGACCGGCCGGTCCGCAACCGGAGAGGGTGCCGGTTTGCGCGGTGCACTGACGGTTGTGCAAATCGCCGCGTCACTCGGCTTGCTGGTCGGCGCGCTGCTGCTCGTACGCACGGTACAGAGCCTTGGTGCCGTCGAGCGCGGCTACGATCCTGAGGCTGTGCTCGCGTACGGTTACGATCCGTCGCCGCAGGGACATGATGCGGAGACGGCGCGCGCGCTACGTCGGCGCCTGCTCGACGACGTGTCTGCGCTACCGGGCATCCAGTCGGCGAGCGTCGCGTCGGCCCTGCCGGTGCCGGGCGACAAGTTCATGGTCCGGCTCGCGGTGCCGGGCAGCGGCGAGGAGCCGGTCAGGGCCGCGGGTTTCGATGTTTCCGCCGAGTACTTCAGCACACTCGGCACGAGGATCATTGCCGGCCGCGCGTTCACGGCGGCAGAGCAGCACGAACCTCCGGCGGCGGGTCGCGGCGTCGTGCTAGGCGCGATGACCGCGCGCGCACTGTTCGGCGACGCCCAGGCCGTCGGCCGCGTGGTCGAGGTGCGTGGCTTCACCGGCACCACGCAGCAGCCCGTCATCGGCGTAGCGGAGGACGTGCGTATGGCCGCGCGTGACCATGTCATGCCCACGGTTTATCAGCCCCTCGGCGCGGCGGCGCTGCCGCACGGATACGTGCTGGTCCGCTCAACCTTGCCGCCGCCGCAGACGGAGCGGCTGATCGCGGATGCGCTTGCGCGCATTGACGCCAATATCCCCTTCTTCAGCGCCGAGTCGCTCGGCGACGCGCTACGCCGCGCGATGGCCGAGGAGCGGCTGCTCGCGCGGCTGCTCGGTTTGTTCGCGACGCTCGCAGTTGCACTCGCGGGCATTGGATTGTACGGCGTCGTCGCCTACTCGGTCGCGCGCCGTCGTCGCGAGATCGGCATCCGCGTCGCCCTCGGCGCACGCACCGGTGAGGTCGTGCGGCTGGTCGCCGGACAGTCGTTGCGGCTGGTCGCGGTCGGTGCAGTCCTCGGCACCATCGGCGGCTACGCGCTGTCACGCGCGCTCGCGAGCCGGATCTTTGGCGTCACACCCGTGGATCCGGCGACTTACGCCGCCGCGATCCTCGCCTTCGCGACGGTCGCCACGCTCGCGAGCGCATTGCCGGCGCGCGCAGCGTTGCGCGTCCATCCGATGGACACGCTGCGACAGGAGTAACAGCAAATGAGGATGATCGCGTGCGTAACGCTGCGGTTTCTGACGGTTATTCGCGCTTGATCAGATCTGCCTGTTTGCGGGCCTCTGTGAGCAGAGCCTGTGCCCGTGACTCCGCCTCGCGTATGATCGCGTCCGCTTTGGCATCGGTTTCCTTGCGCAGTTTGTCCGCGGCCGCTTTCGCGGCGAGGCGCGCCAGTCCAGTGCCACGCGTCTCCAGCGAATCCGCGCGTTGATGTCTTTCGCGACGGAGCTTCTCGGCAATCGCTGCGGCTTCGGCACGCAGCACGGCGGCCCGCTCCTCGGCCTCAGCCATGACTTTGCGCTTCGCTTCCTCCGCGGCTGAATCGACGCGCTCAACTACCAGCTGTTGCCGCCGCTCGGCTTCCTCTCGCAAGGCCTGGGCGACACTCGCGCCCGCATCTCCAGCAGCGCTGCGGAAGCTCGTGCTGATCGTTGGGCTGGTGATCGTCCCGCCCAGCTTCACACCGAGTGTAATGTTTTCGGCGCTTTCCAGATTGAAACCGGCCTGCTGACTTCGATTGATGATGCTGGTCACGGCGCGGTTCGCTTCACTGCCAAGAATCGAGCGTGGCAACCGCAGTGCGAGATCATAGTCGAGCGACTGATCGATCCCGTTCGATCCTGCAATCGTCATCGTGAGTGGACCCGCGCTTACGTCGAATGGCTTGACGTGCAGGCGGCCTTTGTCGATCGCGAACGACGACTTCAAATCCACGAAACCCGGATCCTGCAGCTGCTGCAGCTTCAATGCATCCGCGAGTCTGTCCAGCGGTGGGAAATCGCGCAGCACCAACTTGCTGGTGAGCAGAGAACCGAGGCCGGTGAGATTCGCGAGCACGGGCATCATGTCAGTGCCCAGCTCACCGTTGAGCTTGATCTGCGCGGAGACGTTGCCATCGGCGTATTGCGCAACGGGCGCAAACGCCTGGATGGATCGGATCTCCTTGAACGCGGCCGATGCGCCGACATTCACCAGGTCAACAGCGAGGTCGAAGGCCGGGCGAGCGCTGTGGCGAGTCTCATAAAAACCCGAGAGGCCCAGCTCCCCGCCGAACACGTTCATCTTGATGTCCTCGAGCGTGGCCCGCTGATCCTTGATGCGGAGCGTGCCGCGGGTGTTCCGCAGCGAGAGGCTTCCGTATCGCACAGTGTCCGCGGTCGCACGCAACGTGAAGTCGATGCGCGGCGGAACCACGATTGCCTTTGCCTCGTCGTCGGAACGCCACTCATTCAGGTCGAATCGCTGGCTCGCCAAGGTCGCGGTGCCGCGCAGGTCTTCTTTCCCGAGCACGAAGCCGAGCACGTTCTCCAGGGAACCCGCCAGCGCGATGTCGCTCGAGCCAACCCGGCCGCGGAATGATGAAAGCTCCGCCTGCCGCGGTGAGAAGGTGAGTTTGGCCTCTTCGATGTTCAACGGCTGCCGAAGTTCAGCGGCATTGAGCACCAGTTGGCGGATCTCGACCGTGCCGTTTGCACTCACCCGATCGTACTGCTTCTGATTGACGTCCGAGAGCTTCGCGCGCATGGCCGCATTGGCAACCACGATACCGGACAACTGCTGCACCTTCTCCAGCTTTACGGTTTTGGGGAGATTGGCCAGGTCGATGCGGCCGGCCACGCGGAGCGCGACATCGGGATCGGATTTGGGTGTGCGGAGCAGCAGTGATCCATCGATCGGGTCGCTGCCCAGCACAGCGTGAAAGCGGCTGATGTTCAGGACCGTGCTGTCGATGTCACCCCCTGGATTGTTCAGGGTGAGACGCAACGCGATGTCGCGCGCGGGAAGTGGCAGATCAGGGTAACGGAACGAACCGTTGTCGATGGTTGCGGCGATCGTGAAACCCGGAGTCACACCGTTTCCCCAGGGACCTCGCACACGGCCACGCAGCGACATGTTGCCCGAAGTCTGGAGTGTCTCGAAGTCCTTGGTGAAGATGGCAGGAATCAGCGACAGGATTTCCTTGAAATCGGTGCGTGGTGCCTCGAAAACGATATTCACCGTTTTGTTATCTGGCGCTGCCGTCACCGAACCGTCGGCGTTGATTTGCAGCGCGTTCACGCGGACACTGTTCTCGCGCAGTGTAAAGGTTCGGGCGGCCATGTCGACATCGAGGTCGGCAACGGCTTCGACGCGGGCGCGGGACAGGTAGGGCACACCTGTGAAGTCGACCGACGCGGCATCCGCGGTCGTACGGGTGCGCAACGTAAAGCGCTGCTTGCTGAAATCCCCGCTCAACGAGTGCTGCAACCCCGAGATTCGGCTGCTGAGATCACTCTGACGATTATCGAACGTGATCACGGCGTTGGTTACCTCGAGCTGCTTCAGGCTCAGGTCCAGCGAGCGTCCGGCCTGGTCTGCTGGAGCGCGCTCGCGAACGATATCCCAATTGGCCGCGCCGTCCGCGCGGACCCGCAGCTGTGCGATCGGCCGGTTTACATCGATCGAGTGCACCACCAGCGGCTCTTGCCCGCGCAAGCTGCGAAGCACACTTCCGAGATTGATGACGAGGCCGAACTGCGGCACGTTGATCAGCGTGTCATTCGCGAATTGATCGACCCCAATCACAACCAGGTCGTGCAGCTGCAGGGAGAGGTTCGGAAAGGTTCGGAGGAGACCGAGATCCAGGCGGCGCCAGTCGACCTGCGCGTCGATGTTCGAGGAGATCGCACGTTTGACCCGAGCCTCGATGCGATCGCGCAGAAGCAATGGTGCGAGCGCGAGTACAGCGATCAGCAGGACAAAGAACCCTGCGACGGACAGAGCAACCGTACGGCGCAATCTCACTGTACCTCCACTAACGCGAGGCCGATGCTATTGGGCGGCTGGCAGGCTAACACTCACTTTTCAGGTGTCGAACGTATCGAACAGCTCGTTAAGCGGAATTCTTAAGCCAGGTAGAACGCCAGGCGTACGCGTGTGCACCACATGAGCGTCCAGCTGCTTGTATACCCGGCCCGCGATGCGCCCGTGATTCAGGCCGACTGGCGTCACCGGTTCCAACACCCTATCCACCAGCTCGTAACCAGAAAGGTTCGGCGGAATGGGAATGCGGAGCACGTCGTCTGCCGAATAGATGGACATGGGCTTTGTTGCCATGATGAGATACCTGCCGCGCTCAAGAAAATGTAACCTCAGGTCATAGCGGTTCAAAATGTTCCCGAGGGACCACGATGGCTCGGCATGTGGGGCGATCCGATAGCCGCGCCGGTCATTCTCGCGCCGATCGCCGCACATCACATCGGTCCAACCGACCGTCCCTGGTCGACCTCGGATCGTCACGCCACGCCGGTCGCACTGGTCAACCAGGCGTTTGCTCGGGGTGATGCGGGCGAGGTGTCCTTTACGCCGCTCGCACAGAGGCCAAATGCGAGCGTCTTCATGATGGGTCGCACGCGCGGTGAGCCGCTCGGAGTGACTGACGGTGTGCATGCGGCCATATCGGTATCGCAGTCGGTCTGGTCATTGCCGCCGAAAACCCTATGCTGGGCGCGGCCCGACGCGGAGGAGCCGCATGGCACAATAGGGCCAAGCGCGCACAAACGCAGTCAGGTTGGCGGCTGCACCGACCATTGGCGCGGACATCGAGTCGATGATCGAGCCGACCATTGCGAGCAACAGCACATGGTGGCCGCTGGTTACGCCGCTGAGGTCGACATCGATCGGAATGGCGCGTGGCAGGCGCGCGTCCATCGCGACTGGCAGGCGATGCACGGAATTACCGCCGACCGTTACGAGATTCCAGCCAGCCGGCGTTGGGTTCGGCGCAGCCGTCAGTAGACTGGCAGCAAACGCGGGTATGGCTGCCGGATTGGTCGCGAGCAATGGCGCGGATGCAGCCCCCGATCGCCAGAGCAGAATCGCAAAGGCATCGTTGGGCGCGAGCGGACGCGTGTCGCGATGGTGCACCAGCACGTCGACCGTGCTGGGCTCTCGGTAGACGCGCCATACACCACCAACCACGCGGGTCGGTATTACCAGTTCCATCAGGTCGACTTCGGTCGCGACTGCGGCCATGGCTGCTGCCGATTGCCACGGTGCACGATAGACGGCGAGCGGATCGGCGGGTGCGGCGCTGACGGCGCCGGCCGCAGTAAGGCGCGTGCCACCCACCACCGCATTCCAAAGAGCGCTGTCGATTCTGCGGCCGGCATGCGCGCCGGTACCGGCAGGCAATCCGAGAAGATTTCGATGGTGCTGGATCAGGTCGCCGAGTTGATCGGACCACGCACCATCGGCGGCAATGCTGGGATAGATCCAGCGGAATGCAGTCTGGAAGGTCCACAGCTGGTACGCCGGCACGTTCGCAGCGTTGATGGTGGTTGATCCGGGCAGTTGCCAGGTTGGTGCAGCCGCGCGATTCGCGGCCGGGCGGATCACGATGTCCGGACTCGCGAAGCTCCGCTCGGGCGCGGCCGTCGGCCTCTTGCGCGGATTCAGCAGCGCCGTAGGAAACACTCGACGATCATCGAACGGATGCACGCGCACGTAGGTTCGGCGCGGCTCGGCAGCCGCGAGGTTGACCTCCCACATCCCGCGCGATTGAATCGCAGCGCGCAGCAATCGCGGGGTCCCGGCGGCACCAGCGGGATCGACCCACAGACTGAGATCCTGGACCGTCGCCTGCGGCAGGCCATTCACAAACGGTGTCCACACGTGGGGCGCGGTACCGGGCGTGCGCACGCCGAGCCAGACGCCGGTGACGGTGCCAACGTACACATTGGTCGGCGTGGCCGGATCGACTACGATGGCGTAGGCGGGATCGAGCGGGCCCTGAACGACCGGAGGTCCCGGCAGGTCGAGTGCGCGGCGCAACGCCGTCGGTGTGAACGTGTTGGTGGCGGCATCATAGAAGAAGCAGGTCTCAGTAGCGGGCGCAGCGATGTCACCGGTGGTGGTCAGGTAGAAATCGGAGCTGCCCGGCACCGGGAATACATCGGTCAGAATCGTGGCAGCACTCAGCACGGGTGCGCCGGCTGTTCCGGGAATCAGCGTCGTCGCCGTCCACGCGTTGGTTGCAGCATTCTGCGTGTAGCGCACCAATCCCCTCTGATACAGCGCGAGCAGATCGCGCGACGTAACCCAACGCAAATTGATGACGCCTCGCAAGGCACCCGCGGGTACTCCTCTGCCTTGTTGTGCAACCGGATCGGCGCCGCCCGGACGAGCATCCACGGCGGCACCGGCGACCACCGGTATCACGCGCCACTGATTGCCGCCCGCTGCGCCAACGTTGTCGCTGAGCCAGACCCGGTTTGTACCGATGGCAAGCCGGCCGGCCGAGGCAGAGAGCGGAATGGTCGCGGCGCCCGAGTAAAAGGCGCTGAGCCCGTGTTCACGATCCGCCGGCGTGCCTTCGTACTGTCCGCCGGCCGCACGGTGCAGCGGATCGACGTAACCCGTGCTCGGTCGCCCAAGCCAGGTGGCACGCAGGTATTGCGCGATCAGGAATTGCGAACGGCGCGGGTGGAACGCGACGCCCCCACCATCGCCCTGCAGCGTTTCTTCCCACACGGTATCGCCGACGCGGACCTGCGTTCCGTTGTCCTGACAGCCGATCGCGACGAAGTGGTTCGAGGTCGGATGGTTCGCGTGAAAGCCGACTTCGAGTGCAGCGAGTCCGGTCACCCGAGCGAGAAACGAGTTTACGCGGCCGGCCTGCGCGGAAACGAAGACACCGCCATCGCAACCAACCCAGACTTGCCGGTTGGCGCCGGCCGCACCGGTCAGGCGAATGACGTGGACATCGGCGTGTACGTTGTTTCCAATCAGCCCCGCTTGATCGGCGCCGGCACCTGCAGGCGGTGCTGCGGTTGCCGAAATCGTGGCCGACGCTGCGAGCGCCGCCGGCGGAACCGCAGTGTCGAAACACCACAGCGATGCTGCCCATGCCCCGCCGGCAGCCGGCTGCGTCGTGCTGCCGCCGATGTATATGCGCTCGACCGCGCCAACGACATCGACCGCGATGGCCTGATCGTAGTCGCGCTGGGCGCCCCATAAATTCGCGGGCACGCCGGGTACTACCGTTGCCGAGGGCGCAGCCGCCGAAGCGTTTGGAATTTGCCAGAGTGACGGCGTATTCACGGCTGGCGGTCCCGCCTGAGACAACTCACCGAGCACGTAGAACCGCGCTGCCGTTGCCTGGCCGAAACTCATTCGACCACCGATGGGCACGGCGAGCAGGGTTGGATCCAGCCCGAGGACCCAGGTCCAGGCCGCGCCGAGGTTGTCGCTGAATGCAACACCCTGAGAGTCGATCGCTACGAAAATGCGACCGTTCGCACCGCCAGCCAGCCAGAGGATGTCGGTTACCTGCGAGCCGGCGAACCCGACGAAAGCATCCAAACCCGCAACTGCAGCCCAGCTCCAGGCGTCTGTTGCCGATGGTCCCGGCAGTGTGCTCCGCGTTCCGAGAAACAAGCCGGCCGATGTCCCGGCCAGAACCCGGTCGGCGGCGGCGCCACTTGCACTCCCAGCCGTGCTGGCGGGATGCCGTGCGAGCCGGAAAATGCCGAGTCCCTCGAGCCGCGCGATGCCGGCTTCATCTTCCCAGGGCTGCACGGCAGCAGCGACCGCGGGACCACGTCCGGCGAGAACCCCGATGCCGCCCTGTCGTGACCAGCTCGCGGGCGTCAGCCACGGCACCAGCTCACCGGTGCCGACCATGACGTAATCGTTCGCGGCGGTTGCGCCAAAATCGACTAGCAGACAACCGCACACCTGCGCGTTGATGCTGCCACCCGTGCTCCGGCTCCGTTCTGCCCAGGCGCCGACCGGTCCCCAGGTGGAGCCGGCGTCTTCGGTATACCAGACACCGCCCTTCGCGCTGGCCGCGTATGCGCGTGTACCGGTTGCGTTCACGGCCAGGTCGCGTACGCGTCCGGTGACGCGCGGGCGGCCTTCGGCCTGGCCGCGCCTTACCACCGACGGACCGATCGGCACCCAGCGATTCAAGTCGACGCCCGGCGCCGCTTTGGCCACGGCTCTTCGCTTCCGCACCGGACGATCCGGCTCGGCCTCGAGTTTCCTGGACATCGCTTCATCCAGCGCGTGCTGATCGAACTCGCCGGTACGTTCCGTCAGGAATGCGTTGCGATCGCGTGCGCGGCCACGACGCTGAAGCTTCCGCTGTGCGCGCGCTACTGCCGCGGCATCCGGCGTCGGCGCATCGGGTGTGGTATTCCGGTCCCGGTGGTCAGGGCTCATGGCGCCTCCTCGGCTGCTTCGGGCGTCACGCGGATCCAGCCCTCCTGCACTTCATGTGGCAAGCGCGGCAACAACGCGGTCTGAGTGGCGGCTACGATCGGATCATTCCGCCAGGTGAGAGGTCCGGTGCGTCGGGTGAAGGTTTGCTTATCGCCGAGCAGCGCGACGAGTGGCAGCCGGATTTCCGACGGATCGACCAGCACAGGACCGACCCGCACGGACGGCATCACGCGCGCGAGGCCTGGTGTCACCCAGTCGTCTGCGAGTGCGAGCGATTTGCGCGGCAGAATGCCGGACGTGAGATGAACTTTGCCCGCGGGTAACATCAACATCGTCAAACGCAGAGTTTGACCGGGCCGAACCCAGAGCACGTCTTCTTCGACGACATACGGATGCACAAGCGGATCAAGCGCAGGTGCGGTGACATTGCCGAGCAATCCGAGCTGTCCGCGATGGCGACCACTCTCCAGCGCCTGCGCAGCCACGACCTTGTCGACCAGGTGCACATGCGCATAGTCATCGTCGACGAAGAAACCGAGCAGTGCATCATCTGACCGTTCCAGCGTGCCGAGCTGGATTGGAAAACGCTGTTCGGTGAGCATCTCGAACGCGGCGCGACGCAGCTCCGGATCCGGTGTACTGACTTCGGCCAGATCATCGGGTACTTCCAGACGCAGCGTTGCCCGCACGATGGCAACCGGCCTACCGATGAGTCCGGCTACCGTTGGCGAGCCGACCGAAGCAAACGTGTCGACCGTCCAGAGTGTGGTATCGATCGCGCGCAGCAAGGCACTCAGCGCGCTGCCCGTGGCAGTGGAGTTCTCCGTGCGCGCGGCCAGGTCGGCCTGCACGAGGCCAGCCGCGATCTCACCCGCTATGCGTGTGTGCGCATCAAGTCCGGCAAGCGGACCTGCGTCAGGCGGCAGCGGTCGTCCGGGCGCAGTTTCCCAGACGACGGCGCCGCTCACGGCATCGTGCATGAGCTGGCCGAGCGGCTCACTGCCGACGCTGAAGAACTCGAGCGCTTCATCGATGTGATCCGGCAGCAGGAAACCGACAACCGGATTCACCGCGAGGACTGGATCGAGCTGATCCACGAACGCTTCGCGCGCGGTGGTGGGGTCGGCAGTGGCTGGCAGTGCGGGATCCACCAATCGCCAGAGCCAGCGACCAGCGTGCTGGAAGCGCGGCCGGAGCCGCATGCCGGCTGACACACTCGGCACTTCGAGTGTGGTCGTCGTTGCGGCGACCGTCGCAGGCACGGTGAGCACGCGCCCGAATGCATCGATGAGACGGAGACGATTGAGCCGCAGAATTCCGCCGAACAGCGCAACTGGCACGTGCTCGGCCAGCGGAAGGGTTGCTCCGTCCGCGCCGGCGGGTCCCTCGACAGAATTGCCGACGTATGCATGTCCGAGCAGCTGTTCACTGATTCCGTTCAGCGAAGCGGACACGAGATCCAGCGGTCCGATCAGATCACCGAGGCGCTCGAGCGCGCGTTGATCAGCCTCATTTGTGATGGATGCGCCTGATGCATCCCGCTGCACTTCGGCCTCGAGCCAGCGCCTGATGCCGTGCTGCAGTGCGATGGAAACACCCTGCCCGATCGGGCTGCGGCCGTGGAACGTGAAGTTCAGGGCTGGTGCCGTTGCTGCGGTCTTGTCACGCTCCAGATCGAGACCTTGAAGCGTCCAGCCAATCATCGTCGAATCGCCTTCGACCGTGACGTCCCACTCGAGCCAGAGCGGCACCCACGGCTGACGCCAGGTCGTGATCGCTACCGGGCTGGGCGGTGTGCCTCGGAGCAATGAGAAGCGCGCGATCTCGGCGGTCATCTGTCGTCGCGCGATCGATTCCGTCTCCGAAACCTCAGCCCAGCTCGAAGCCATCGCATGCGGCTGCGGCGCCGAGAGATGTATAGTTCCATCGTAGCGTCCATCGACGCCGTACAATCGAACCATCTCGGCAGCGAGCCGAGTCTCGAGTGGCGCTGCGCGATTGCCGGTCGACGCAGCACCGGCAGCGGCGAGCCACCGATACCCGTACGGATTGACCAGCACCGCTTCGCGAACAACCAGCAACACTTCATCCGGCACTGCGCGCGACCCAATGCTGGGAACCACCACTTCGCCGCTGACCACACCTTCCCAGGCGGGCACACATTCGCGTGGATAGCGACAGCCCAACCGGCCGAGGTCGTCATAAAGGCCGTCGCCGTGATGACGGTGATTGGGGTGCGCGCCGCGAATGGCCATCACGGGCGCTTCCGGCCGGAAGAAGCGCGGCGCGGGCCGAGTCACTTCACGCGGTTCACCCGGTGGTGCCGTCGAGCCCGCAACCTCGGAGAAGGTCGGCGCGCTCCGCGTTTTGGCTGCCGTGCCCTCGACCAGGTCCAGGCCGTCGCGCCATCTGAGCACCGCACCGCGCTTGTCGGCGGCGCTGACGGCAGTGCGTCCGCGTCCTTTTCGACCCACCGTATTTGGCCCCATCGGCAGTGCATCCTCGCCGCGCAGCCGGTCAGGGCGCGCGCCAGGGACGGGTGTGCCGGGGAACGATGCGAAGCCATCCGAGTGCTCACGTTCGGCCAGGTCGGCGAGACCATCCGCACTGCCGAGCCGGTCGAGCATATCGCTGGTGAACGCGGCCGTGAGCCGCTCGGCCGAAGCGCGATGCTGCTCCCCTGCCCCGAGCGCGGGTGCACCCAGAGCGGCAACGACATCGTCGATGTCGGTACCAATGGCAACGGCCAGTGCGTCGGACGCAGGCCGTTCGTCGATGCCAGCGGGCAGCGCACCGGTGATGGGCACGCCGAGGATAGCGCCATGCAGCATGGCGGCATAACGCGGCCGACTCGGGCCCACGATCACGGTCTCTGCGGACGAAACCGGCACCCCAACCTGCAGGTGCACGCCTTCCAGCTTGTTCATCTCACGTCCAACCAGGGGCGAGCTCACGCCGGTTTCAGCAGGCGATGTCAAGCCGAGCCCGGTGCGAACGCGCGCAATGCGCGGGTCTTCAGACTCGTGCACATCATCGTCGGCGTCGTGGTTCACGTGCCAGCCGAGCTCGGCCAATCGCGCGTCCAGGTGTTGGCGGCCCAGGCTACCCGCGAGTGGATCATCGGCGAGGTTGCTCCACCAGCCGGCGACTGTGTAGACCGCACCGGCCGCATCGAGACCGTTCGGTGCGGCGGTCGATCCAGTCGCGGGGATGTCGGTCAACGGATCGTGCACCG
The DNA here is from genome assembly GCA_040902615.1 of Gemmatimonadota bacterium. Classification (GTDB taxonomy): domain Bacteria; phylum Gemmatimonadota; class Gemmatimonadetes; order Longimicrobiales; family RSA9; genus JBBDWZ01. The sequence goes on from JBBDWZ010000114.1 coordinate 14,401, forward strand.
TGAAGCGTCCGTCGCTCGCGGTGTAGGACGCAGTCCAGAGCAGTGATCCACCGAAAGCGGCATCCAGGCGTTCGAGCTGCGCACCGGCCGGACCGGCGGCCGGCGTACCGGAAAACTCGGCGAGCGGCGTTACGCTTTTAGCCCGGGCATCGATCACCCAGCCGGTGATGATGGCTGCGTTCACACGATTGGGCAGGAGCGCGCGGATGACGACCCAGCGATCGGGCAGCGGCGGAAAATCCGGCGCGGCCTCGGTTGATCCGTCCTCTGCAGCGGGGCGATGACGGCCGTGCAGCAACGCATCGGGCATCGCCCAGTGCAGGTGCACGCCGGCTGGCCGCACCACACCGTCGGCAAATGGGGCCGGATCGTCGGCGCCTGCGCCGGCGATGGGCACGGTTGCTTCACCATCCGCAGTCGGCACGACCAAGGCCTGCACATCAATCGGCACCAGCAGTCGCGTGCGCCGATCGAGATTGCGATCCCAGGTCGCAATGCCGGCGAGATCGACACCAACCCGCGCGAGCGCCGTGAAGCGCCGATCGAACAGTGCGGTCTCGAGCAGACTCACATCCAGGTGACCGTTACTCACTACACACCTCCAAGCCGAAACGTGCGATCAGCCAACTCGGCATAGGCGATGGTCGGCTTGAAGACGGTGGACACCGGTGCAACCGGTGCGGTGGCCGGGTCGCCGAAGACCTGACGGAACGGAAAGCGGATCAGGTGCAGCGCGTATTCGGCGCTGCTGAGACCATCCGCGGCACCCGAGCCAGTGCGCGCTGCGAGTCTTCGCTCCAACGCCTGAATGTCGATGACGCCATTGCTGCCAGCGCGGAACGGGACGTTGATCGGGTCGCCGCTCAGATACGCCGCGGTAGCTACGTCTCGCGGACGCAGCGTGGCGCTCACGGTGTTGCCCTGCTCGCGCGGATCAAAACCGAACTGCACTCCCTGCCGCGGCTCCTCGATGTGCACGACCCTGGGGATGCCATCGAACAAACAGAGCAGAACCGCTGGCGCGAGCCGCTCCAGCCGCAGCAGGCGCATCAGCAATGGATGATCTTCCTCGTACGGCGCATCATCGGCGAGGCCGGTTTCGACCGTGAAGGCGCGCACGTGCAGCGCGGGCCAGCCGGACACCGCGCGCGAACGAAGGATGAAGCCGCTGATCGGTCCTACCTCACCGCGCAAGCGACGAGCACTCGCCGCGCGACGGAAGTTGCGCTCTTCCTGATCCAGCTCAGCTCTGACTGCAGGGTACTGCGCGGTGAGCTGCGTGCGATCGTCCGTGTTCACGGTGCCCACACTGAGTGCGCCCTGCACCAGTGCATCGGTCCAGCGGCGATCGACATAGAAGAAACGAATCGACTCTTCGGGCAGCAGTTCCGTATCGGCCACCAGGTAGGCGAACGGCACACCATCGAGCAGGCGCAGCCGTACCAGCCACTCGCGCAGCTCCGCCGGGATGGCGCCATCGTCATCGTCTTGCTCGACGACCACTACATCGGTAACCGCAGTGGCCAATCGCAGCGGCAACCTGGTCATCAAAGCGATGTTGTCGACTCTCATTCCGCGTCCTCCTCCTCTTCCAGCGCATCCAGCAGCCGATCGAGTGCATCCGGCGCCGGCGCGCGCTTGCTTCGTTTCATTACCGGTCCGCTGATGTCGGTCGACAGCGTTCGCAGCGGAGCCATCGTGTCATCGACCAGGCTGATGAGCTGACGATCCAGTGTGGAGACCAGCGTTTGTCGCAACGTCGTAGTAGCGGCCGATACGCGCAGGATGGGATCGCGCAGCGGCACTTCGGCAACGCGCAGTTGATTGATGACGGTGTCTGGGCTGCCGCGGAAAAGCCTTTCGGGCAGTGCGAAGCCGGCTGCGAGGGTCCTGATCGCCGAGGTCGCTACATCGAGCGGCCGCCCGGCATCCACCAACGAACGCGGGTCGCCCAGGAAAACGTCGGGCTGCTGCACGATCGCGCGCGTGAGACTGCGTCCAAGATCGATGCCGAGTAAGGGCGTGACCTGAGCCAGGTCCACCTCGAGTGAGCCCAGGAAGTCGGTCAACGACTCCCACAGTGCCTCTCGTCGTGCCGTCTGGTAGTGCAGCTGCCGCCAGCGCAGCAGCGCCGCGATCATGCTCGGCCGCGAGAGCGCCAGCAAACGACCGATCTCGAAGGCACTGGAGAGCGAAAGATCTTCACGGCCATCGGGTACGATCACGCGCACCTGATCGGCTGCGTGCGCGAGTGGGAGCCGGCCTTCCGGTGGATCCTCGGTTGGATGCGGCACGAATGGACCGCGGTACCAGGCGCGGACTTCATCGCCGCGGCGAGTGCGCTGCGTCAGTCCGACGTGACCGGTCTCGACCACCTCGAGCGCCGGACGACCAGCGGTTTTCTCGCGCAGGCCTTCACCGGTGGTGCCGAGCAATCCGGAGTCGAGGCCTTCCATGAGCGTGCGGAACGTGCGGTCACCAATCGATTCGAAACTCCAATGCAGCAGCACCGGGAAGCGGAACCATGGATCCAGGAGCTGCACATCGTCGAAGCGCGTGCGCAGGTCCGTGCGCGAGAACGGTCGCGCCATCTCCGCGTACACGTCGGTTGTCGCTGTCAGATCCGGCGCCGACCACTCGGACGCGCGGGTGAATGGCGTGGTTCCCGACGTGGTGCCGCTCACTCGCCCCGTTACCGATGTGCCCGGCAGCGCGTGTGTCAGTGACGTGGTCGGAGCGGTCGTGCTGACCGGAGCCATGCCCATCCCCATGCGATCCCACTGCGCGGTGTTGGCCATGACCGTCGCCTCGACCAGCGGGAATGCGACCGTGATGACCGGCTCGGGCGCGCGTGGCAGCAGCGCATTGAATTGCCCCTCGAGGTTGATCAGGCAGGCGAGGTATTTGACCGGCACTTCATTGCCATCGGCATCGCGGCCCGGCAGCGGCAAGCGGTTGGTGATGACGACAGCGAGGAAGCCATCGTCATCGCCCATCATGAGCTCGGTGTCATTGATGTCGACTTCACGCGCATGCGCGAGCAGGGGTACATCCAATCGGGTCGGGAAAATTCGATTGATGACCGATTGCCGGACCAGCAGGTAATTCCCTTTCTCGCTATCGGCGACGCCGGTCAGCGTGACGCCCGGCGTTACGCATTCGGCCACGTTCTGGTTGGTCTTCAGCTCGGCCTCACCCTCCGCGATCAGCACGAGTGCAAGCCAGGGCGTGCCGGACGGGGCGCCGCCGCCGAGCGCGCGCTCCCAGGGCAGCGTCCGGCGTCTAATCACGATTTGAGGCAGCCGCATGCCGTAACTGCCCTGGCTGTTTGCGGGCGGGAAGGTCGACAGCACCTGGTCCGGCGGGAGCTGGTATCTCGGTGAACGCACGCGCAAATGCGTTGCAAGGCTGTCGACCGGAAGCTGACTCGCACCCAGCGCACCGCCGGGTCCTGATGCAGTCAGCGATTGCTGCGCGGTCAATCGGTAGTCGCCGGCAGTGAGCGGCGGCTCGATGCGCGAATAGAGAACGAACTTGCCAGGTGCGACTGCCATTTCAAGAACCTCGCTTGCGAGTTGAGCCGGCCTTCACCTTCTTCGGCTTCTTGGTCTGCTTTGTTTTCTGCGCGGTCGTCTGCTTCGATTTCTTCGACTTCGTCTTCTTCGTCGTCCGTTTCGTCGTTTTCTTCGATGCCTTCCTTGTCTTTGGTGCGACCTGCGTCGGCGGCTGCCAGCTGGCGCGAGCAGTTCCCGCATCGACTGCGAGGATGCGCCGAACGACGGCCAGTGGACCACGCTCCGAAAGAACGGGCGCAACTGCATCGACACCGATCATGCCGCCGAGAACGCCGGCCAGGCGCCAGTCGCCGCCCGAACGCACGCGCACGGTGACCGGTCCGGTGCCGTCGGGCTCGACCGCGTAAATGAGCGCGGCTTCCGATCCACGCAGCACGACGGTAGGCTTTCGCGCCGCGCCGTTCGCGCTCAGTGCACGGCGCGCATGCAGCAACTCGAGACCGAGGTTGTCCAGTCGCTGCGGATCGGCACCGGCCAGCACCACGACGATGGTTCGGACGTCGTCGGCAAAGTGCGTGGTCACGGCACCCGCATCGGCAACGATTTCGTTTGCAGCGGACCAGCCGAGTCCACGGCCGGCACCGGCGGCGTCGACCGTGAGGATGCAGCCGGCGCCCAGCGCCGCATGCGATCCGAGCGCAGCGATGCGAGCGCTGGCATGCCAGCCGGAAAGTCCGTCCTGCAGCTGATTGCTGCCGCCTGATTGCACGCCGATCAGCGCAACGCCGGGCGGCACGATGGCCGAGCCGTCCGCCACGATTTCATCGAACGCGACCGAACCGTCACCACGGAGCATGGCCACGCGCGCGGTACCGTCGACCGCAACCGCGGGTCGCATGGTCTCATCGATATCGAGGGCTGCGTCCGGCAGTGTCATCACGACCAGATCACCAGCACCCAGCGCTGAATTCGTCATTGCCTTGGTACGGCGGCGCTTGGGTTGCAGCTGAATTCCAGCAACGATGCCGTCCAGGCCGCGTAATCCGCCCACCGGCCCCGCGACGTATGAACGTGCCGTGCCGAGTGCGTCCGTGCGTGGCACCACGCCGGTGGCAACCACGGTTCCACGCTCGGCCCTGGACGGCGTTGCGGTGACCGCCATGCGGATCGGCAGATGGATGGCGATGCGCGCTTGGACTGATGCGAGTGTAGGTGCGGTCCTGCGTGCGCTGCGTTTGTTCGCGACCGTGGTGCTCTCGGGCCGGAGTGCGACGCCTGCGCCTGCGGTTAACAGCGCGGAGACGACGGGTGGGCGCATCCCGGCAAACACTACCGGCTCGGGCGGCGTCTGGCGCTCGGAAACCGGATCGTCGGCATTGGCCGGAGCGAGGCCGTCAGCGAGACTGCCGAACAGTGGTGGCGCAGTGCGATCGCCGACATACGCCGCACGCGCGAGGTTGCTGTATGATCCGCGCGGCAGTAGTCCGTGGGGCAGTGCATCGTCACCGCGCGCGGTGAAGAGCTCGGTACGCGCGGCCGCTAATGCGTCGGCTGTAGTAGCGATCGCAGGAATTGCGGCTTCCACTTCGCCTGCGCGCATGAGCAGGGCGGACCGTGCTGCGCCACCTGCCTGCAACGGCAGCGGCCGTCGAGAAGCTTCGACCTGTCGGTAGAGAACCTCGGGACCGCGATCCATCGTCGCGGCCTCGGCAACCAGACGAACGCGATTGCCGGCAAAGAGGACATCGCCGCGCGGCAGTGGCGGAGCTGGCAGGCCCGGTACTTCAGGCGCGCCCCACGCGGCGATCGGGAATGCGTCGGTATCGAGGTTCGAGCCTTCCTTGCGCGGCGCCGCTGCGGCCAGGTTAGCGCCGAGCAAGCGCAGCGCCGTTGCCGCGGAGGTCCAGCCCGTTGCAGTGCGTCGCTCGAGTATGAGCACAACGGTCGAGGACAGGCTGCCCGCGCGCATTGGCTTCAATCCGAGTGCAGCTGGAGCACCATCCGATCGCACGACCGGCAAGGCCACAGGTCCGGTGGTCAGCCCGACATCGAACCGGTGCACCGGCACAGTCGTCGTCACGGAGATCTCGAACTCAGCAAACACCTCGAAGGGTTTTTCCAATGAGCCGTCCGATGTCGGCGCCGCAACACCGCCGTTGGTGGCCGCGGGCAGCGTGCCTTTGCCGGTAATCGAGGAAAGCGCGCGCGCGCTGCCGCCCGCATCCTCGAGATACTTGGTGACGAACTCGGGCCAGCTGAGTACGCGTTGCGGAATCGTGCGCTCACTGCCGAAGCCGACCGTAACCGATGCCGGCCCGACCGACAGCCGAGCCTCGCCCGAGAACTCCGGACCCCACACCCGGATCTGCGCACCCATCGAGATGCTGAAACGAATCGTACCGAACCACGTCTTGATCTTCACACCCGCGGAGATGCGCGCGTACGCCAACACTTCGAACCAGAACGGATCGAAGTAGACGATGCCGTGCGCGCCGAAACCGATGCGCGCCCAGGCCCAGCCGAAATCGGCACTCACTTCAATCTCGACGCCGGCCATCAGCGCTTCCGACGTGAGCGCGAAGTAGGATCCGCCTTTGATTACGATGTCGTCGGTGACCTGCCAGATCAGGCCAAGACGCGGCACATCGGGATAGCCTTCGCGATGGAAGCTCGGGTGATAGCCACCGAGCGTGAGCACGAACTGTCCGCGGTTGGGACCCTTCCACCAGATCACGAACGCGAAGCCGCCAGTGAGCCGGACGTCCGGGTAGAGCAGCCACGAGTTGTCGGTGAGCTGCGCGCGAATCGAGAACACGCCTTCACGCGTGGAGAAGCGCGCGATCAGTCCGAGCTCGATCGATACCAGCGCGGCCTGCGGCCGCGGCAGGGCCATGCGCGCGAGGCCGAGCAGGTTGATCTCGAGACCATCGCCGAAAGAAACGGAGACTACCGCGATGCCATCGACGAGACTGAAGCAGGTGAAGCTGATGCCGGCGGCAAACCAGAAGTTGCCGCGCACCGGTGGGAAGTATTCGCTGAGACGGCGCAGTGCCATCATCGGGTCGGCCGGCGGCTGCGCGGCCGGATCCAGCGCCTGAATGAACGGATACTCGGCGAAGCCCGCGAAGTCGCCAGGTACAACCAGGCCGCGGTTGATGCCGAGGCCACCGCCGATGCCGGTCACGAAGAACGCAGGCGGTCCGCCGATGGGTCCGTTCAGCGCACCGAAAACGAAGAATGATGGCGAGCCATGATCGTCGGTGTAACCGCCGAACACAGTGAGACCGTAGACGCCGAATCGGCCGAGCAACATGCCGACGTAAGAGATCTGTCCATCGGCAGTGGTCTTGAGCAGACCACCCGCGAGCGCAACTCCAGCCATGTCGGCGGAGACGGCCAGGCCTTGCAGGTCGACCTGCCAGCTCTGGATGTCGAGTACATCGCCACCGAGCCAGGTAACCGACAACTGGTCGACCGATGCAGTCAGGCCGAAAAGTGAAACGCGGCCATCGAAGAGCAGCGAGATCCGGACGACTCTGCCGGCCTCTTCGCGCGTGTCGAATCCGACCTGCTCGATGTACAGCGGACCAAGCTGTCGCTGCACCATCACCCACCACGGCCCGGGCGGGTCGCCAGCGCGCAGTGACACGGCGACACCGGAGTCGCCGGGATGATGCTGGATGGCAAGTGATGGGCTGAATGCCGGGCGATTCGCGGTGCCCGACGCTCGCGCGTCATTCATGATGCCGTTGGCCACTGCGTTGTCGCCGCCACCGCCTCCGGGTGCGATGGCGAAACCGTCGAGCTGCAGATGCACCCCGCCGCCAATGCCCGCTGGCGCGGCCTCGCCGTACACGTGCACGGCGATGGCATCCAGTGAAATCGGACCCAGCTCGAGTAGCGGGCCGCTGGTCTTGCTGAAGCGCAGCCCGATCCCTTCGATCAGTACTCCGGGTACGATGCTGAAGTCGAATGCGCCGCCCGGGCCTGGCTCGCCCTCGAGCACGAAGATCGACAGGCCTGGCGCGGTCGACGGAGTAACCCAGTCGGCGTCGACTTCCAGCTCGACCGTCGGGTCGCCGGTTGCGATCGCAAAGCGGCGTCCCTCGGCGAGCGACAGGTTCACGCCGAGGTGACGGCGACTGCCTCCACCGATGGGCGCTCCGACCAGACCGATCGTGACCGTGTCTTCGATCGTCAGTGAGAACGGGGGCGCAGCGGTCGCCGCGTTCCAGGCCAGCCGCTCGAGGCGATTGAGCAGCTGCGGCGGATCGAACAGATCGACGAACAGCTGCGGATCGACACTCGCGCTGCTCGGTACATCGGTGAACACGACGCCGCGCAATGCGTCGGTTGCTCGCGCCGGCAGCGTGGGACCGAGCTCTTCGACCAGGATGCCGGTCGCCAGCGATGCTGCCAGCGCCAGCAATCGCGACGCGACGGTCGCCGGATCGAGACTCGGAACTTCACCCGTTACGCCGCGCGTGATGACAGCGAGGAATGGCGGCGTCGCATCGAGCGCCCAGCGGAACTCGACCGATGTATCGGCGTCCGTATCAAACGCGAGGCCGAGTCCGAACATGCGCGTGAACGATCCCGCGGCGACACCCGCGCGCACCAACACGAGCGGCCGCAGCACGAGCGCGCCCACGGACAGCGCTGCGGGTCCAATGCGGGCCGCGATTTGAACACCATCGGCCGACAATCGCAACGAGTCCAGGGCCAGCCGCCCGACGCCGGGCAGGTCGACCTCGGCGCTCAGAATCAGAGCTGGAGCTGGCGTACTCGCGTCGAGCTGGAGCTGCACCGCTTCCGTCGCTCCGAAGCCGAGCGTGAGCACACCAGCAGTCGGTCCGGTGACCTGAATCAGAGTGCCGGCCGGATCGAGTGCGTGCGCGAGCGCGGCCGTGCCGGTGGAAACCAAGTGCGGCAGACGTGCGAGCAACCGAGCGCCCGGGTCGGCGGCGAATGACGTGATGCGCGCGGCGTTGAACTGGTTGGATTCGAGCAGCTCGAGCGCGCCGCCGAGATCGAAAACCGCCGTACCGACATCGCGTATGAGGGATGCCGCATCGGTGCGATGTGCGATCAACGCGTTGAGGATCGGCGGCAACGCGGTTTCACCGGCCGCTTGTAATGCCGAGCCAAGGCCAGGGCCGTCCGGATAGAGCTGCAGCGGAGTGGCCGGCGACGGTCGATCCAGGAACAGCCGCACGGTCGGCGTTACCTCCACTCGCAACCCGCGCCCATCTACGCTGACTGCGGCTGTAACCACTGGACTCGGCGGAGCGTCGGTGCCAATGAGGAGACCGCCCGTGATGGCGGTTGTGATGGGCGTGCCATCGAGCGTGGTATCGAGCTCGACGGCGAGTGTGAGCCGCAAGCGATCGCCCTCCACAGCGTACTGAACGATCACGTCATCGGTGATCGGCCAGCCGGGCGTGGTGCCACGGGCAGGAGCAATGATCGGCGCGAGCGCGTCCAGCAGACGAACCGCAGTGGCAGCCGGCGCCGTACGCCAGTCTGCGCCGGCATGACGCAGCCAGGCGCCCGGATCATCGATCAGTCCGATCGGCAGACGCAGCGCGCGAACGCCTCGCTCGTCGGCAACTCCGAGCAACCCCAGCGTCTCGAGTGCTACATCGAGCGCGGCACTGCCGGCGCCACTCGCATGCTGGCGGGCGATCGTAGCCAGACCGTGCAGCAACGCGGCCGGCGCAACCACGGTGACGAACTGCTCGATGCTTCCGCGGTCGAGCACCGGCAGCAATTCCAGGCGGCGCGTCGTACCGTGAGGCGCTTGCCATTCGAGTGCGAGGTCGCGCGTACCATTGACGCGTCCAACCAGCCTGATGCCGCCGGCATTCGGATCGAGCGTACCTAGTGCAAGCTCCGCACTGGCACCCGCGGGCGACAACTGCACCGTGGCATCCAGCACCGGCAGTCCAGTATCGGTCGCGCGGATGTTTGCCGAAACCGTGCGAGCGGCCAGATCGAACGACACGGTTGCCGGGCCAACCACCCAGCTGATCTGGGCGGCGCTGCCGCCGGCTGCCGGAACCAACGCACGCAGAGCGGTGGCCAATTGCGCGCTGGCCGATGCGCGCAGGGCTGTAACCGACGTGACCGGATCATGCAGCAGGCGATCGAGTGCATCCGGATCGAGTCCGCCATCGCGGGTGATGCCGATGACATCGAGCAGGCTGGCGAGGTCCGGCGATGCGGCGCGCAACCGGGCCAGCACACCCGAGAGCACAATTCTGACTTCTGGCAATGCGACGGTTGCTGCGCTGCCATCCGCGTCCGCACGTACGACCCAGCGCTCGCGGAACGTGGAGAATGCGCGCGCCTCGTGAAGCACCAGCTCGGTATCGCCGGGGCGACCGTCGAACGGAATTGCGATGCGCGCCGACATCCAGCGCACATCCGCAGCGGGTTGGGTTGCGCCAGGACCGCCGAGCAGCCAGCCATCGTGCACACCGAAGTGCAGATCGAGGATCATTCCGCTGACGAGTGCGGTTTCGACCGTCCCCGTGAGCGAGCGCGTCAGTGAACACAGCTCGAGCGTAGCGCCCGCACCGACCAGCACACCACCGAGATCGAGATCGAGCACCGGCAGGTCGATGCCGACATGCAGCTCGGTATGGATGGGATGCGGATCCCCGGCAGCGGCAAGCTCGAAACGTCCGGCAATGCCATCGCGGATGAGTGCACCCATTCCGGTTGCGATGGTTTCGGCGTCGAGCACGCCGAACGCAGCGTGGACTTGCAGACCGGCGCGCCGGGTCTCGCTCCCGGCAGAAGGCACTTCATCGCGCGAGCTGATGAGTGCGCTGGCCCGCTGCACGATCGCGCGCATCGTCTCGAGCGGCGAAGCCTCAAACGCGAGCAGCGTGTCCGACCATTCGACCGCGTCCGAGCGCAGCAAACGCGCGAGCAGTCGGAGTGCATCGCCCGACAGACCCGTTGACAGGCTGTCCAGCGCCAACCCTGCCCACGGTGAACCGACCGTAATGACATCACTGACTTGCGCGCTGTCCGCGGCCGCACGAATCGCCGCCGCTCCGCACTCGCCGTACGCAACCACCACGATGGGAGCCGTACGGCTCGAAAGGATCTGCGATAGTCGTGCGGCCTGCTCACCCACGGCACCGCGATCGGGTCGTGCGGCAGCCGCAGCCCGCGCCGTCGGCAATCGAACGAACCACTCGCCGGCGGCTGCAGCCGGGATGTTGCTTTCTGCGACTGCCGTCGATGCATCGAATACGCTGCCCGCAGGCCGCCCGGAGATCCAGCTCGGCTCGGAGCCGACGTGCACCACCGCAGTCGGCGCGCTGGCCAGCACATCACCGACCAGCGCACCCGCGCTGCCGAGCGCAACCAGCTCGTCGTAGCTGAAGCCACCCAATTCGATGCTGCTGACGCCGTCCGGCAATGAAACCGGCGGTCCGATAAGACCGTCGGTGCCGGTCCAGCGCTCCACCAGCAAATCGAAACCCTCGGCCAGGGAGTCGCGGCCAACCAGGAGATCGGCCAGGTCCGGCAGTGTGAGCGCGGCGCGCTGCAACGCATCCACGAGCGCAGCCGATTCGGGCGGCACATCGAGTGTGAGCTCGCCAACTGCAGGGGCGATGTCATCACTGATCGGCCGACAATCCGGTACCAGCCACGCGGCAAGTCCGGGCGCGCGTGGCTCACCGGCGACTGGACAGCGGAAAGGACGCCGCGCGCTGCCCACGCCAATTGGTGCGGTGTGCTGGAACCCGCTCAACAAGGTCGCGACCGGCCTTAGCACGGCGCGCAGTGTCTGGCAGTTCAGCAGCGCCGCAGCCAGCCAGGCTTCTACTTCGGCGCTCGGATCCGGGCCCAGCAGTCCCGCCAGCCGGAGCCGCGGCGCTGTACCCACCCAGCCGATCGTGCGCAGACTGATGTCGATGACGGGAACCTGAAGCGTGCTGAGAAGTGCCGCGAGCGCGGCTTCCACATCATCCCAGTCGGGCGTGTCGAATGCGAGTCCACCGGCGGAAAAACGCGGAAGCGGCAGCTCGACCTGCAGCGGTGCGCCAATGTCCGGCGTGGTACTGAGCATCAGCCCATCCGCCTGCACCTCCGCGGCAAGAGCTTCGGTGGGTGACCAGCGCGCATGTATGCCGATCTGCTCGAACTCGAGCGCCAGTGGACCGATGTCGAAGCGAGCCGTGGTCCGATCCGCGCGCCGCAGCGCCAATGCCACGTCTACACCAACGCCGAATTGCGCTGCCGGCGGATCCAGGTTCGCGCGCAACAGTGACAGAGCAATCGATCCGCTCGCTTCCAGATCGCCTAGAACAGGAGTGGTAACGGTTGCGCGTACATCGACCATCAGCTCGGAGCCGACGCGCCAGACCCCGATCTCGATCGACGGCGCGAGATCGATCCGCCACGGGTCGGCACTGATGCCCGTGCCGGGAACCGCTGCCGCAGCCGCACCCGCTATCAGACGACGGAAATCGCCGAGCACTTCCGCGGTGGCGCCGGCGTTAGCAGTCAGATCACGCCAGTAGCGCGTGATCTCGCGCAGCGGATCGGACAGCAGTGCAGTCGCTTCAACGCCAGTGACGCCCGCGGGCGGTTCGATCCCGAGCAGCGCGGACACGAGTGCGCCGGGTGTACCGAGACCGTCGAGCGCACTTGCGAGCGCGCCGGCAACGACGTCACCGGCGGCATCGAGTGCAGCGTCCGGCGATGACAGGTCGAGCACAGCATGGTTCCGACCCGCGACCGTCACATCGTGCAGCGTGAGCACGAACGTCGGCCGCCGCGCTGACGTGAGCGCCAGCCCGACTCGCAGACTGCCGACCTGGGGATCGCCGGTCAGCAGGTTGCTGCCGCCGGCCGCCGCGCCGAACACGGCTTCGGCGCGCAGGTCCGGCACCGCGAGCACATCACCAGTCGCGAGATTGGCGCGGAACAGATCGACCGCCAGGCGCACACGCGCACCGGGCTGACCGTCGAGCGCAACTTCCACCCACGGTGTAAGCACCGGGTGTCCGGCTGTGCCGCTATCGACTCGCACGCCGACTGTGATGGACGCGGGCCCGATCGTGAAGCGTACAGCATCGCGTGCGGCGTCGGCCGTTGCACCGAGCAGTGTGGCCAGCTGCGCCAGCCAGGCATCACGCGCGGTGTTTTCTTCCAGGACCGTTTCCAGCCAGTCGACGACGGCGGCAATGCCGCGCGTTGGCAATTCGGCCAGTGGCAGCGGCGGCAAACCCGTGACCGTGCGCAGACCGAGCATTCCCGTGAGCGCGGCAAACGGACGCAGCGCCGGGTTACTCGCGTCGATCGCATTCGCCTGCGCGCGGACCAAACCAACGAGCAGCTCGAACACATCCGGTCCGAGCTGGTCCAGGCTTTGCGCGTCGAGTGTGAATGTGCGTGGTGAGGTTGCGCCCGGCAGTTGCAGATCGCGCAGCTCGACGAAGATCGCGAGTGCGTCTTCCGCCGCGGTTGGTATGTGCAGCGTCGCTGCCAGTCCACCCAACGATGCCTCGCCAGCAGGCGGAGCACCCTCTCGCAGCGTCGCATCGACCGTGATCCCAATGCGACCGCCCGGCCGGCCGATCAGCAGCCAGCCCGGGATGTCACCCGCATCCGCTGGTGCCGGCGCGCTTCCGCGCGCAAGCTGGAACAGCGGCACATGAATCCGGGTCGCGACCGTCGGCACCGCTCCCGTAGTCGCGTGCTGCACACCGACCCCAAGGCGAACCAGGCCGTCGACCGGCTCGATCACCGCGAAGATGGTTACCTGCGGCGAGCTTTCCTGGAACAGCGGCACCCACACCGCGTCCTCGCGCTCGGCACGCTCCGGCGGACCGAGTACCTCGTCGACGAATTCGACCAGCGCTTCGCGTTGCGAATCGTTGCCGAGGATGTTGCGCAGGCCGCGCGGATTCGCATCACTGCCCACCGGATCGCCGAACCAATTGCTGTTGGCATTTCCGGTTTCATCGAGAATGCCCAGCGCCTTGGCAAGCAGACCAAACGAATCGAGCTGACCGGCGTTGATCGTCATCAGGGCCGCCAGGTCAGTTTGTGACGGGCCATGGGCTGCAGCAGCAGCAGGTTCGCAGCGGCACCGATGCTTCCCGGCACCAGCGCGCGGCCGGTGCTGTCATTGCCAACCGCGGCGCACAGCTGCTGGGCCAGGTGAATGAGCGATTCCCAGGCGAAAGCAGTGAGCGCTTCGGACCAGACTCTGGTCACGATCGGCGGTCCGCTCGGCTGGGTGAACGCGGACATCACGAGACCCGCGGGCCTTTGCTCGGTACCGACTGCGAGCGGCACTCTGACCGTCTCTTCCTTACTGAGCTGATCGCACGAGACCGGAATCGTGACGGTCACCAGCCCGGTCGCGCAGGCGATACGGATGAGATCGGTGCGTACCGCGAGCTCGCTTTCGCCCTGCTGCCACACAACGCGCCCGGACGAGCCCTTCGGCAGATCCGCCACGAAGCGCACGGTCGCTTTCAGCACGCGATTGACATCGCCTACGGGAACGCGCAGCAGATTCGGCGCGGGCTGACCCGAGACCAGCCGGATGCCGGGAGCGATCGTCGTCATCCAGCTGATGTCGCGCACCGCAACGTTGACGGTCGGGAGATTGAGCAGCGGCGATGCCGCCTTGCGCGGGCACATGAACTCGCTCCACTTCAGCACGTGAGAACGACCTGGTGTCGATGGATTTCACGCGCCGTCGCGTGGGACCCGGCGTCGGGCTAGTGGGGAACCGGCTCTATGGAGTCGGCGAGTAACGTGTAGCCGATGATTTTCCCTCGGCAGATCACCTGCTGGCCGAGCAGAGGTTCGAGCGTCCCATCGTCGAATGCGTTGGCTCCCGCACGACGCAGGACATAGCGCTGACCATCATCCGCTTCGAGGTAGATGGCCTCACGCTCACTCTTGCTGCCGGCGGCGAACGGCCCGCTCACGACCTTGCCGATTATCTTCATTGACGCACCGTCAACGACGGTGCAGCTCACGGAGAGACACAATCTCCCCGTCTACTTCTTTCGCGACCAATAACACGACCGGCGCTTGCACGGCCTTGGCCCGCGCTTTCCGTGAGAACAACACGTGGTACGATGCCGGCGCGTCGAGCGTGGCCTTCCTGAGCGATTTTCGCGCAGCAATCGCCTGCACGACCGGCTGCTCGACTCCGAAACTGAGTACGTCGGCGGGTGTCAGCGACCGCTTGCGCGCCTCCTGTCGTAACTGCGCCATTACCTTCGACGACGTCGCTTTCTTCGCACGTACCGCCGTGCCCTGCGTTTGCGGAATGCTCAAGCCTTTACGCAGCAGACTTACCCGTCGATCGTGCCGCAGGTCATCGCCTTGCAATGAAAAAACGCCAGCGGCTTTCTTCATCGGCGCGCCGTTGGTACTCGCCTGGACCGGGTGGATGGATGGATCGCCCAGCAGAACGAACTGCGCGAGCGTCTTGAGATCGACCGGGTCGAGTGTTGTTCCCAATCGTGCGAAGCGCTGCTGCGCTTCGAGCGCGGCACGGCCCAGCGAGGCTCCGTTCAACACGCCGGCCAGGAAATACTGACAGAGCAGATCGGCAGCGCTGTTCGTGTCCACATCGCCATACGCGATCGTGGTGCTGCCGAAGTAGCCGTACGCGCCACCCAGCAGGTAGACATTCGCAATGCCGGCCTGGCTGTTGGGCAGCAGGTTCGGATCGTAGAGCTCGGCGCCGTAACAGCACTCGACAGCCACCACGGTCCCGCGTGTGATTTTGCCGGCGATGTGCGACGCCTGATGGCTGACTGGATACGAGTTGCCCTGTTGTCCATAAAATTCCGGACTCACCTGGGCGCCGTGACAATTGATGAGGTGCGTGAGCCGCGCGACATCGGCGGTTCGCCATTTGGGCCCACGCGGCGGTGAGATGCGCACGCTGGTCGACGTACGAAACAGATTGCGCAAGGTCAGGCGCGTCGAACCTTCCCACACCCCCGCCGTGATCGCCAGCGGACGCTCGTACTTCTCGCGGGCCAGACGCTGCCAGCGCGCAGCCGTGTCGATCAGCTTGATCAGGTAATCCGGTTTGGTTGCGCCAGTCAGATCCGGCAGCCGGCCGATGACTCGAGTCGGCCCGATGAAATCATTGATGCGTCTGCTGTACGGCGACTCGCAGGCATACGGTAGATCGCCCAGGGAGTATCGGTCAGGGTCATCACTGCTGTACAATGGGTTGGTGAGATCCTGATGCGGGATCACATCGACCGCACCAAGAATGACCAGGTAATCCGGACGCGCTGTGCCGAACACCGCGTCGATGGCCTCCTTGTTCTGCCGCGGGTGAGCCGCGTCGGTCACCGGCTTGCCATGATACCGCTTCATCGCCGCGGCGGCATCGACCGCGACCAGTCGCGTCGACACACCGCGCGCGTTGTCCGCGGCGATCCAGCGGGTTACGGCCGCCCGCACATCCGCGTACGCCTTGCCATACTTCCGCTTCAGCGCCGTTGCGTTGGTGACGACAATCTTCTCGGTCACGTCGACCACATTTCCAGCAACGCAAAAGACATCAGTGTGTCTGAACACACACCTATGGACGTCGAGTTATCTGGAGAACCGTACCCGCATCCGCGGATGTCACGACCTGAGCGTCTGCATGATCGACTGCGGAAGATGTCGGAGAAGAACAGGAGTTCTCTGGAACATCGGCCATGATGAAGGCAGTGTCAGGCGGCGACCATCACCGGCTGCGCACAGGAATATTCGCTCGCTGCTACCGTGTCAAGGCTGTTTCATTCTGTGACACTTTCGTCCCAAACACGGTCGCAGCCTCGAATTGATGCAGTTAATCGAAAATACTGCGAACTACGCGCCGAATTGCCGGAGATGATGATCCGGGTGCCGGTATCCCCAGCGACCCCATTCCTCGGCGGTGAGCGGACCGAACAATGCATGGCTGCGTCCCGCCACGGTTTTTTCCAGCGCAGCAAAAGCAGTGATCAGACGCTTCAGCTCCGCGATGTCCCGCGCAAATTCGACCGGCTTCGTGCCGCCGGCTTCCTGGTCTGACTCGGGAATGGTTTTAACTCCGTGCGGCCACGGTATCGACGTGTGCAGCGCAACCCATTTCATCAGCGTGCGCTTGAACGGCGTGCTGTAGGACGGGACGGTGCGTTCTCCTACTGGATTGCGGTAGCCATCGGACAAGTGGCAGACCATCTGGTGCACCGTCATACGTCCCCATTGACGGCGGCTCTCGGGCGAGAGGGTCTCGAGCCGGCGCAGGATCGAGGCTCGGCTGGTTTCGTCGAACAGGCTGCTCACGTTGCACCGATCTCGAGTGAAGGTTGGCGGCACGATAACAGGAGCCGCGAGCATTAGGAAGCGCGTTGCAGGCGCTGCCGTTCGCCCGACCTTACTGCCGTTTGCCCGTCCAACCCGACCGTTGCCGGATCAACTATCTGCGGCGACACACCACCTCTTTACGTTGTTATCCGCTAACGAACGGTAGACGCGAAACCTCGCATAGGCGGTTGCCGTACGGATAGCCGGACTCCTGACCATGCCTGGCACTGACGCCTGGCCGGCCAAATACAACAAAGGCAAAATGAAAACGATTTGGATCGCAACGTTCGCGTGTCTGATGGCTGGGACAACGACTGCCACACTTGAGGCGCAGGCAGGCCGAGGAGGACAGTCGCAAGCAGCTGCAGCAATTGGAGAAATACGTGGTACGGTGCTGGACGGTGAAGCAAAGACGCCGATCGCTTCGGCTTCGGTGGCGGTATGGACCAAGGGCAAGGCCGTGCTGGTTGCCGGCGCACTGACGGGGAAAAACGGCACATTTGCCATTGAAGGTTTGGCGCCAGGTACGTACGCTGTAAAAGTCACGATGATCGGGTACGACACGCACACAACGGCCGACATTGTGATCGCGCCGGCGTCGCCGCGAGCGGCGGCCGGCAGCATCGCGCTCGCGCGCAGCCCGATCGCGTTGACCGGCATCGAGGTGAATGCGCAGCGGTCCGTGGTCATCGCACCGGATCGTAACGCTTATCGGGCGCGTGACATCGCACCGGCCGCGACCAATGCGACGGATATATTGGAGGCGACGCCATCCGTGCACGTCGATCCGGACGGCAAAGTCAGCCTGCGCGGAAACGAGAATGTGGTGGTGCAGATCAATGGACGTCCGACGCCGATCCGCGGTGCACAGCTCGCAGGGTATCTGAAACAACTGCCGGCCAACACCATCGATCGCATCGAAGTGATTCCCAATCCATCGGCCAAATACGATCCGGAGGGCATGGCCGGCATCCTGAACATCGTGATGAAGCGAAATGTGGACCTGGGCAGGAGTGCGGGGCTGACGCTGTCGGCATCGAACACGGACATGTACAACGCCGGCGGCAACTTCGGCTACCAGGGCGGCAACCTGAGCCTGCTGCTCAACTATGGCTTCAACAGCATGGAGCAGCACGTGGTCGGTGCCAATGACCGAACCAGGCTGGCCCAGGGCGCACCGCTCGCGTACACCGAGCAGGACATTGCTGGCCAGATCGCCAACCGCGGTCACAACCTGAACGCCACGGTCGATTACCGGTTGAGTCAGCGCAACGTGCTCTACACAGCAATGATGGCCAATCGCCGCAGCTCGGCGGATGAGTCGCTGACCGCGTACAACGAGTTGAACGGCAGCCGCGATCTGATGGCGCAATACGATCGCGCGCGCGATGCCGATCTGAAGAACTGGCTGGTGGATGCGACGCTGGGCCTGCGCCGCACGATCACGCCGCAGAAGAACGAGCTGGTCGGCGAATTACGTTTCAACCGTCAGGCGGATGACGAGCGCAATGCACTCGCGCGCCAGGTCGACCCGACCGCAAATCCGCTCGACCTGCAATCGGATGTGCTGGACGCGCTCAGCTATCAGCTGACCGCGCAGACCGACTACACACGAGCGCTCGGCTCGCGAACCAAGCTGGAAACCGGGTACAAGGGGACCGCGCGCTGGCTGGATCGCGATTACGTCGTGAACCAGGACCTGCTCGGTGATGGCGACTGGGTGCGCAGTGACCTGAGTAATGCGCTCGAGTTCGACGAGCGGGTGAACGCAGGGTACGCCGTGCTGAGCCAGGGCGTAGGCAAACTGGAGCTGCAGGCGGGTCTCCGGACGGAGCATGCGAGGCGCGATTTCTCGCTGGCCGGGGCAAGCTATCCGCACAGCTACGGCAGCTTTTTCCCGAGCGGCCTGGTCAGCTACACGATCAACGACAAGAGTCAGGCAAAACTCAGCTACTCACGGCGCATCCGCCGGCCGAGCACACAGGAGCTGAATCCGTTCCCTTCGTTCTTCGATGTGAACAACGTGTTCTTCGGCAATCCGGAGCTGGGTCCCGAATACACGGATGCGATCGAATTGGGGCTGCAGCGCTCGGGCAAACTCGGCTCCTTGCAGTTCGCGCCCTTCTACCGCCGGACCACCGACGTCATTCGGGTCGACATCAACACGGCGGATACCGTGGCCGACCGCGAGGTGACCTCGATCAGTTTCCGTAACCTGGATAACAGCTCATCCTGGGGTGCGGATCTGAACGGGCAGTTCCGGCTCGGCAAATTCAGCGGATTGGGCGGCTTCAACCTGTTCAAGATGGTGACCGACGGCGGCAGCGAGTCGACCTTGTCTTCCGATGCAGTGACCTGGATGACGCGGATTAATGGAACGTACAATGTGACCCCGGCCACGATGCTGCAGGGAAGCTACTTCTATCGCGCGCCGATGAACATCGAGCGCGGGCGTTTCCACAGCCAGTCGGGCGCAAACTTCTCGGTACGGCAGAAGCTCAACGAACGGGCTTTTGCTACGCTGCGCGTTAACGACCCGTTCAAGACCAATCGCTTCCGTGTGCAAGTGGGTGATGACAACATCATCCAGCTCACGAATCGCTCGTTCAATAGCCGGGCGGTGTTCCTGAGCTTCCAGTACAACGTCGGACAAGCGCCACGAATACGGCAGAGACCGGAAGAACAACAAGCGCCAACATCGCCCTTCGGCCGCTAACTGCGGTTCTGGACTGCGGCACTGGACTGCGCCAGAGTTACCGTGCCGCAGTTACGGTCCGCAGTCATGTGCCGCAGTACAGTGCCGAAGACAGCCGGAGTCGTGGAACACGTGCGGCTGGGTCAGGGATTCGATTGTGTGCGCTGAGCAAGGATCCGTTTGGGGTAGGCGGGCTCCCTATTCTTGCCAACGATTCCTCGAGGCCTGGAGAAAGACAATGAGACAACGAATCGCGACCGCGGCAATGGTGGGGCTCGGCATCATCGCATCCTGCAGCGACGGTGGAGTTGGGGACGGTGCAGCCCGGCAGGGCCCGGTAGCACCGGCCTTCGATGCATTGGGCTCGAGTGGTAACGGCGAGTTCGGTAACCGCCATGTATCGATCCTGGATGACTGCGACCCGTCCGATCCCAACTGGGCGCCTACCGGGGGTTGCCAGCTCAGAAATGGTGACGTGACCGCCGCCGAGTTCAATGTTTTCCTGTCGTCGCCGCATTCGGCCTCAGTGGTCGGGCATCCCGCGTGGCGCAACCAGCCATCTTATCTCAAAATCGAAGAGGGCAGCGATGTACGCGTGACCAACGATGGCGGCCGGCTCCACACGTTCACCGAAGTCGCGCAGTTCGGCGGCGGCCGGGTTCCTCCCTTGAACATGGGACTAACGCCGGCTCCCGAGTGCCTGCTTTCCGGTGGCGCGATCGACCCGACGCAGGTATTTCCGGGTGGTCGACTTCGGCTGGAAGATCTTGCCGAAGGTAATCATCGCTTCCAATGCTGCATTCACCCGTGGATGCGCGCGCTCATAAAGGTGCAAGCCGATGCGCATGGTGGGCACTGAAGCCGCCACGGCCAACTGCAGACTGTGAGCGCAAAAGTGGCCGCCCTTTCAACTCGCAGGGCGGCCACTTTGTTTT
>JBBDWZ010000115.1:0-5497 GCA_040902615.1 Gemmatimonadota bacterium
AGAGTCTCAAAGACCGCATGGCGGCACTGTTACGGTTGTGTTTGGCGCTGGATTCGGGAGCAACGATGGACCGCGACCCGTGCGTGCTCGAAACTACGAACCGAGCGATCATCGCCTGCATTCGATCCGCCTGGCGGCTGAGTTCCTCGGCGGTCTGGGCGCTTTCCTCCGAGCTGGTAGCGACCTGCTCGGTCACTTCATTCAGATTTTGGAGCGCGGTGGTAGCCTGGCCGACATCCCGATATTGTTGTTCACTGGACCGGGAGATGTCGGCGACTGCGGTCTCCATGTTGGCGGTCTGCTGGTCGATCGCGTCCAGACTGCGCAACACTTCGATCTTGAGTTGCGCGCCGCACTCGGCATCACGGACCGATTCCTCGATCAGGTCTGCGGTCGTGCGCGCCGCCTCCGCGCTGCGCATTGCCAGATTGCGCACTTCATCGGCGACCACGCTAAAACCTCGACCCGCATCACCCGCGCGCGCGGCTTCCACCGCGGCATTGAGAGCGAGCAGGTTGGTTTGGAAGGCGATCTCATCGATCGTGCGCACGATCCTGGCCGTTGCGTGGCTCGAGGTTTTGATGCGCTCGACCGCTTCAGTCAGGCGTAGCATACTTTCCAATCCGTCGCGCGCACGGGCGCGAGTCTGTTCCGCCACTGCGCAGGCACCATGCGCGCTGGCGGCGTTGCGTTTGCTGACCTGCGCCAGCTCCTGCAATCCCGAGGAGATCTGTTCGAGCGCGGTCGCCTGATGTGAGGCGCCGTCGGCCAGGGTATGAGCGCCCGAGCTGATTTGTGTGCCCGCACTGGATACCTGGTCGGCCGCCGCTCCTACGTCGGCCAGCGCCGCCTCCAGGTTCTGCACGGCTGTATTGACGGAATCACGAATTCGCCCGAACTCGCCGCGGTAATCACCCGTCATGCGGACGGTCAGGTCGCGAGCGGCCACGCGATCCAAAACCTGTGCAGCTTCATTGATCGGCGCGGCCATCGCATCGAGCAGATGATTGACGCCCTCGACCAGCTCGCGGTAGCCACCCTGAAAGCGATCGGATTGACCACGTACGTCGAGCCGACCGTCCAGCGAGGCTTCGATCAAACCACGGGTCTCGTCGATGACGTCGCGCAAGGCGTTCACTCCGCCATTGAATGAAACCACCATTTCCTGACTCTGCTGAATCACGCCATTGATGCAGTTGGCCAGCTCGCCGATCTCGTCGTTGGCACCAACCGGCAATAGCGGAATGTCCGTGCTGACCTGCACGGCCAGTTCGCCGCGCGCGGTCGCCTCGGCGGCGAAACGCAGTTCTATGATGGCGGTGGTGCGCAATCGCTCGGCGCCTGCGGCCACGATGCGCAAGGGCACCGCAATGCGGCGTGCGATATAGAGCGCGATCAAGAATGAAGCGAGCATGCCTGCGGCCAACGTGAGCAGCATGGCCCAGGTCGCTGAACGCGCCAGGTCGGCGTTGCCCGCGGCCGTCAACCGGGCCATCTCGACGTTATAGGCCGCCAGCGCGGCCAACACATCCTCGAATCGGTTGGCCGCGACCAATCCAGCGCCCTGCAGCAGCGCACCAGCCTGCGGGTCATTCCCAGCCAGAAACAGCGCGACTACGCGATCGCGAATCGGATAGAAGTCATTGCGCGCGTTGCGGACATCCGCGAACAATTGGCGGTCGCGTTGCGATGAGATTCCGCGATCGTATACGGCGAGCGTCGAATCCACCTGGCGACTCAGCTCGCGCACGCGCTGTTGGAATCTTTCGTTTGCGGCGTCCGAGCCGGCCAGGGCGAATTTGTAGAGGTTGACGCGCATTTGCTGGAAATAATTGACCGCATCGCCAAGCGTTTGCAGAGGCACCGTGTGCCGCGTGTAGAGCGCGGCGTCGGCGTCGCGAATACGGAGGATATTGCGGATGCCGATCGCGCCGATCAGGCCGGCTATCAGCACCGTGACCGTGAAGCCAGTCATCAGCTTGGTCGAAATCCGAAGGTCCCCAAACCAACGCATAGCCGATCCTCTTGCCATCGAAACAGGGGGTGTCTTTGCCGTGGCACTCATCCGAGCGTCCACCACATCCTTCAGGCAGTCATTCAGACCTGCCGGTAACGGCCAACAACGAGCAGCACCTTCTCACCTGGTGGTGGGGCCGCTTCAATAGTGTCGGCCGTTAGAGCCCCGGACTTGAGCGGCCGAGACCCACCAGCTGAAACCCGGATGGGGGGCCTGTGTCAAAACCCTTGCGGTAGTAGGTGCTTGGGCAGATCCGACGACCATCTGCGCAGCGCGCGCGCCGAGCGGGGTGGTCTTCGCGACGGGTCCTATGATGTCCTGAGCGTTGCCTGGCAGCCGCGGTGCTCGACCATCACTGGGTCACGGTGTCACGCCCAAATCGCGGAGAAGACGGACAAATCGCGGATCGTTACGTATCGGATCAAATGCGGGTAGACGAATGAATGCCGGGCTACCGGCGCCGCGTACCTGACGGTCCAGCCAGCGAAACGCTTCTTCGTGGTTTCCCAAGCCCACGTACGCGAGCGCGATAATGGCGTCCAGGCTGAATATCTCCGACCGATCCCGCACGACCGCGCGCAACACCCGTTCGGCGGCGTCGCGCTGGCCAGTGACGGCAAGACCGTACGCCCAAAACGCCGAGTCCTGGGTATTGCCGAGCGCCGCGCCGCGCTGAAAAGCCGCGACTCCTTCCGTGCGATTTCCCTGCTCTACCAGCGCGTAACCAGTCAACACGTGCGTCAACGACCAGTTTGGGCTGAGCGCGACGGAGATGCGCAGCTGTTCGAGTGCCTCTGGAAAGCGGCGGACGGTGATATAAAAGCGAGCGAGCGTGGTGCGGACCGCTGCCGAGAATGGGTCCTGCTCGATCGCCTGTCGAAGCAGCGCGATGCCGCGGTCGGGCTGGCCCATATCGTTGTACAAAATGCCGAGGAAGAGACGGGCCGCGCTCGAATCGAGTGCCAGTGCGCGCGTTAGATGTTTTTCGCCGGCCTTGTAATCGTGATAGAAATTGAAGAGGGCGTGTCCCAGCGCGGCGTGCGCGCCCGCGTTGCTGCTGTCGATCTGGAGGGCACGCTCCGCAGCGGCCACCGCGCGTGTGCGCAGCTCGTCGGGTGAAGCGCCGCCTCGCAAGGCGCTGAGTGTGAGCGCATCGGACAGACCTACGTGAGCTGCCGCAAAGTTGGAGTCCCGTGCGATGGCGGCCTGAAAGCGAGCCACTGCTGTGTTCAGCGCCGCCGGCGTTCGCTGATTCCAGAACGCGCGGCCCTGCAGATACAGATCGTACGCCTCTACATCATGAGTAAGCGCCGCCGCCGATGGGGTGGAGGCACTTCCGCCCAGGCGGAGGCGAAGCGCGCCGGCGATCTCCTGCGCAATCTCGTTTTGCAGCGCGAACACATCGCGCACTTCGCGGTTGAAATCCCGATTCAGCAGGGTCGAGTCCGCGGCGACATCGATCAGCCGTGCTATCACGCGCAAGCGATTGCTTTCACGCTGCACACTGCCCTCGAGCACCATGCCGACACCGAGACTGTCGGCGATCTGGCTCAGCGTAAGCCCGCGCTTATCGCGGAAGGCGAAGGCCGAAGTGCGCGAGATTACGCGCAGTCCGGGAATGCGCCCGACCGCGGCAATCAGCTCCTCGGTCAAACCGTCGGCGAAGTACAGGCTGTCCTGCCCTGCACCTATTTGGTCGAACGGGAGGACCGCGAGGCTCGGCGATCGGCTGACTGGATCCGGTGTCGTGCCCGCGTCCGATTGACTGAAAACGAGCCACAATCCGAGTCCGACGACCATCGCGCCGACACCGGCCAGAGCGAACCCGCGGCCGGTCATTGCCGGTTGACGTGCGCTGCCTTCCGACCCGACTGCATCGAGCGCGCGGATCAGCGCGCCGGCATCCTGATAGCGATCCGCGGGCGACTTCGCGAGCGCTCGATTGATAACGGACTCGACGCCGGCCGATACCGAGGGGCGCAGTGCGCGGACCGGCGGTGCAGTCGCCGTCAGATGCTTGACCATGACCGATTGCACGGTGGGCCCGCTGAACGGAGCCTCACCGGCCAGCATCTCGTACAGCACGCAGCCCAATGCGTAGACATCGCTGCGTCCGTCGATCTCGCGTTCACCACTGGCCTGCTCGGGGCTCATGTATTGCGGCGTGCCCAGCATGATGCCGGTGGCGGTGCGCGCCTGCTGGTCCGTAGCGCATTCGACCGCGCGCGCAATACCAAAGTCGGCGACAAAGGCATCGCGGCCGGCCAACAGAATGTTTTCCGGCTTGATGTCGCGGTGAATGACGCCTCGCGTGTGTGCATACTCGAGCGCCTCGGCGACGTCGCGCACAATGCGGAGAGCGTCGTCAACCGGTAGTTGCCGTGAGCGCGCGAGGCGATCGCGCAACGTTTCGCCTTCGACGTACGGCATCACGTAGTACAGCAAGTCGTCTGCGGTACCTGAATCGTGGATCGGCAATACGTGCGGATGCGTCAGGCGAGCGACGATCTCGATCTCGCGAAGGAACCGGGAGGACCCGATCGCAGAGGCCAGCTCAGGGTCCAGCACCTTTATCGCGACCTGGCGTTTGTGTTTCAGGTCCGTAGCCAGAAACACCGTCGCCATGCCACCGCGCCCGAGCTCACGTTCGATCTCGTAGCGTCCGGTGACACCACTCCGCAAGCGCTCGATGATGGTAGTCACTCGAAGCAGAAGCTCCCGGTAAGGCAGATCACGTGGCACAAGCTAGGAGGCGTGGAGGGGCATTACCAGCGGTCCGAGGCGTTCGCTGCGACCCGCCGGTACGCTGGCTGGCGATTCATCACAAAGCGGACTATTTCTTAACCAATTTCTTCTTAACCAATTTCCCCTAAGCGTGAAGAGGACTCGTGGCAAGTCGCGTCCTGGTAATTGGCGGCACGCTGTTCATCGGCAAGGCGCTGGTGCGGCGGCTGCTCGGCCGCGGTGATGAGGTCACCATCATGCACCGCGGCCGTGGTACGCCGTATGACAATCGGGTGCAGGAAGTGCACGCCGACCGAAATGATGTCGCAGCGGTGCGTGCCGCATTGCGGGGCCAGCGCTTCGATGTGGTCTTCGACAACGTGTACGATTTTCAGCGCGGTACTACAGCCGACCAGGTCCTGGCTGCCGCGACGGCGACCGCCGATGGTCTGTCCCGTTATGTCTTCACCTCGAGCCTCGCAGTATACGGCGCCGGCGAGAACCACGAGGAAGACGACCCGCTGACACCTGCAACCGATCCAAATGATTACGCGCGCAACAAGGCGGAGACCGAACGCGCACTCTTCCGAATGCATCGCGAGCGGGCGCTTCCGGCAACGACCCTGCGGCCGGCGTTCATCTACGGTCCGGAAAATCCGTTTTACCGCGAGGCGTTTTTCTGGGACCGCCTGCTGGCGGATCGCCCAATCATCATTCCCGGCGATGGCAAGCGACTCATGTGTTTCGTCCTGGTCG
>JBBDWZ010000116.1:0-5440 GCA_040902615.1 Gemmatimonadota bacterium
CTTTCGGGAAGTCGGTCGCCGCTTTCTGGGCGACGTCGTGCGTGATGTCGAGCGTGTCGACGTCGAGGGCTTCAGCTACGCGGCCTGAGGAGCGGGCGGCCAGGTCATGAGCGACGGCTCGCCTGGCGCGGAGATGTAGATGTAGGTGTTGTGACGGATCCAGTCGCCGGCATTCAAATAGTACCGGCCCGGCCCCACGCGCACACAAGCCGGAAAGTGTGCGTGTCCGCATACCACGAAGCTGAGATTGTTGTCTTCGGCCAGACGGGCCGCCCCCCAATCCTCGAGAAACTTCGCGCGCCCACGCATGGCATCATCGTCCTGCCGGGTGTCGGTACGCGATACCCCGCGAGCAATCTTCAGACCTACTTCCGGATGAATCGCTCGAAACAAGCCAATAATGACCCGACTGCGCACGACCGACTTCAGTGCGCGGTAGCGAAAATCTCCCTTGCCCAAACCATCGCCATGCGCGATCAACGCGACCTTTCCGCCCAGGCGGGTGCGCAACAGCCCGGTGTGATACTCGACGCCGACTTCTTCTCGTAAGAACCGACCGCCCCACGCGTCATGGTTTCCGCCCATCAGGATCACGCGCACACCCGCGTCAACCAGTTTCGAGAGTGCGGCGAGAACACGGAAATGCTTGCCTGGGATGACTTCGCCGTATTCGAACCAGAAATCGAACAAGTCGCCGTTGATCAGCACCGTGCCCGCATCGCGACCGGCGTGATCGAGAAAGGCAACAAAGTTGCGCTCGGTTTGACCCGGCACCGCACCGAGGTGCACGTCCGAAGCGATGTAATCGGGTTTGGTCATTGGGCGCTGAAGCTAGGCGGATCAGCGGGGCAGCGACAACTCGCGCGGTTGGCCGATGGGACGCTGTGCCGTATGTTGTTCGCCACTCAGGAGCCGAGAATGGCCACACTCCATCGCGAGCGAACCAGCACCTCTACCGGCCCACGGCTGGCGGAAGAATCCGAGCTGCGCAATCCCGGTCTGGCGCTCGAGCTGGATTGGGTACGCGACCTTCGGATCAATCGCAGCGCGGTCGAGCGGCGGGCCGCCACCATTCCAACCCGCCGCACGGTAAAGAAGGACTGGCAGGCGGCCTGGCTGCTTCGGGCCATCACCTGCATCGATCTGACCACGCTCCAGGGCGATGACACGCCGGGCAATGTGCGCCGGCTCTGCGCCAAGGCGCGTCAGCCGGTGCGCGAGGATCTGGTACAGGCACTCGGCGTCGCCCATCTGCCGATTCGAGTCGGCGCCGTCTGCGTCTATCACTCACTCGTGCGGCACGCGGTTGAAGCGCTCAGCGGAACCGATATCCCCGTAGCTGCCGTATCCACGGGTTTTCCGGCCGGCCTTAGCCCTATGCAACAGCGGCTGGCCGAAATCCGCGCTTCCGTAGCTGAAGGCGCTCGCGAAATTGACATCGTGATCACGCGCGCACACGTCCTCACCGGCAACTGGGAAGCACTCTACGACGAAGTCCGTCAGTTTCGTGAAGCCTGCGGTTCCGCGCACATCAAGACCATCCTTGCAACCGGCGAGCTGGCCACACTCCGCAACGTCGCCCGTGCCAGCGTCGTCTGCATGATGGCCGGCGCCGATTTCATCAAGACATCGACCGGCAAGGAATCGGTGAATGCAACGCTGCCGGTGAGCCTGGTGATGACGCGCATGATTCGCGCTTATCACGAGCGCACGGGTCAAAAGGTCGGCTTCAAGCCGGCCGGTGGTGTGCGCACCGCCAAGCAGGCGCTCGACTGGATGCTGCTGATGAAGGAAGAGCTGGGCACCAGCTGGCTGACACCGCAGCTGTTCCGCTTCGGGGCCAGCACCCTCCTGAGTGACATCGAGCGGCAGCTCGAGCATTTCGTGACCGGGCGCTACTCCGCGTTCTACCGTCATCCCATGGCCTGATGAACAGAGTCGCCGAGATCTTCAAGACCCTGGAATACGGACCCGCTCCTGAAAGTCCGGCCACCGCTGTGGAATGGCTCGAGAAGCACAATCGTCAGCTTCAGTTGTTCATCAACAACGACTGGGTGAAGCCCGACAAAAGCGAATATTTCGAGACCATTAATCCAGCCACCGCAAAGCCGCTCGCCAGGATTGCGCAGGGAAGTCCGGCCAACGTGGCTACCGCGGTCCGCGCGGCCCGTGATGCACTTCCGGAGTGGCAGGCGCTGGGCGGTCATGGACGTGCCCGTTTTCTCTACGCCCTGGCGCGCCTGCTCCAGAAACATTCGCGCTTGTTCGCCGTGCTCGAGACCATGGACAACGGCAAGCCGATCCGTGAATCGCGCGACATCGACATTCCGCTGGTGGCACGACACTTCTATCATCACGCTGGTTGGGCGCAACTGCTCGACCAGGAGTTCCCGGGCTACGAGGGCGTCGGCGTGGTCGGTCAGATCATCCCGTGGAATTTTCCATTGCTCATGCTGTCCTGGAAAATCGCGCCTGCACTGGCCGCCGGCTGCACGCTGGTTTTGAAGCCGGCCGAGTTCACGTCGCTGACTGCATTGCTATTCGCCGAGATCTGTCAGGAAGCCTCGTTGCCCCCGGGCGTCGTCAACATCGTCACCGGTGATGGTCGTACCGGTGAAGCACTGGTAAAGCATCCTGATGTCGACAAGATCGCGTTCACCGGATCGACCGATGTCGGCCGCATCATTCGGGTGGCCACGGCGGGCAGCGGCAAAAAGATATCGCTCGAGCTGGGCGGCAAATCGCCGTTTATCGTGTTCGAGGATGCCGATCTGGACAGCGTCGTCGAAGGCGTGGTCGATGCGATCTGGTTCAATCAGGGCCAGGTCTGCTGCGCCGGTTCCCGCATCCTGGCCCAGGAAGGCATCGCGCAAGCACTGCAGCGAAAGCTGCGCGCGCGCATGGAAACGCTGCGCGTGGGCGATCCGCTCGATAAGGGCGTCGACATCGGTGCCATTGTAGCGCCCGTGCAGCTCGAGCGCATTCAGCAGCTCGTGAAGCAGGGTGAAGCGGAAGGCGCAAAGCTGTGGCAGCCATCCTGGAGCTGTCCGAAGGATGGTTATTTCTTTCCGCCCACGCTGTTCACCGACGTGTCACCCGCGGCCGCCATTGCGCAGGTCGAGATCTTCGGGCCTGTCGTCGTCATGATGACCTTCCGCACGCCCAGCGAAGCGGTCGAGCTCGCCAACAACACGCAGTACGGTCTGGCTGGCAGCATCTGGACCGAGAACATCAACCTCGCGCTCGATATAGCACCCAGGGTGAAAGCCGGTACGGTCTGGATCAATTGCACCAACATGTTCGACGCAGCCAGCGGCTTCGGTGGCTATCGCGAGAGCGGCTTCGGCCGTGAGGGCGGCAAAGAAGGCATGTACGAGTACCTGGTGCCCAGCTGGGAGAAAAACGCAAAGAAAAAGCAGAAGCAGTCCGGCTTCGAAATCACATTCTCGCGGAGCGTAGTAGTCCCCACCGCGCGGGATACGGTTTCACGCAAAGTCAAAGGCATGCCTCCGATCGATCGCACGGCAAAACTCTACATCGGTGGAAAGCAGGCGCGGCCGGATCAAGGCTATAGCCTGCCGATTTCAGCCGCCGACGGCACGCTGCTCGGTGAAGCCGCACGCGGCAATCGCAAGGACATCCGCAACGCGGTCGAGGCGGCGCACAAGACGACCTGGTCGGCGGCCACCGCGCACAACCGTGCCCAGGTGCTTTTCTACATCGCCGAGAATCTTTCGGAGCGGTCCGACGAGTTTGCATCCCGGATTGCCGAGCTGACCGGTGTGCGCACACGCGTTGCGAGCCGTCAGGTGCAGTCGTCCATCGATCGGGTTTTCACCTACGCGGCCTGGGCCGACAAGTGGGACGGCAACGTGCACCACACCCCATTCCGCAACGTCACTCTGGCGATGCCGGAAGCGTTGGGTGTTTTGGCCATCGTCTGTTCAGACGACGCGCCCCTGCTCGGCTTCGTTTCCACCGTGATGCCGGCCATCGCACTCGGAAACTCGATCGTGGTTGTCCCTTCGGAGAGATTTCCGCTGATCGCGACCGATCTTTATCAGGTCTTCGATACGTCGGATGTCCCCGGCGGCGTGATCAATATCGTGACTGGACTGCGTTCGGAACTGACCGACACACTGGCCGCGCATGATGATGTCGATGGCATGTGGTACTTCGCGGACGATGATGGCAGTGCGACGGTTGAACGCCTCGCTGCAGGCAACATGAAACGCACCTGGGTCAGCTACGGTCTGGCTCGTGACTGGTACAATGCCGAGCAGGGTGAAGGCCAGGAGTTCCTGCGCCACGCCACCCAGATCAAGAACATCTGGGTTCCGTACGGCGAGTGAAGGCAACCCCACTGGACGGACCGGCGCGATCCGCGATTCACGATCCGCGATCCTCAGTATCGACCCTCCGCGTCCGTTACTCGGAAACCGATCAGATGGGGTTTGTGTACCACCCGCACTATCTGGTTTGGTGTGAGGTCGCTCGGACCGATTTCATTCGGGGTATCGGTCCGAGCTATGCGCAGCTCGAGCAGGAGGGCTGGCTGCTCGCGGTGATCGACGCCAGCATCCGGTTTATCGCCCCTGGCCGATACGATGACCTGGTGCGCGTGACCTGCAGGCTCGAGCGAGTGCAATCGCGATCGATTACGTTCAGTTATGAAATCGAACGCATCGAGCCGGGCCCGGTGCAACTGTTGTCGACCGCGAGCACGCGTTTAATTGCGCTCGACCGGAGCGGGGCACCACGAACGTTGCCACCAGAATTATTGCAGAGGTTTCGTGATGCAGTCGCTGCTCCGATTTCCTAAATCACTCCTGCTGCTGTGCGCGCTGGCCGCGGCCTGTGCGCCAAAGGTCGCGCTGCCGCCGCCCGTTGTATTGCCACCGCCCCCGCCGCCACCGGTGCCCATCACGACGGCAGAGCTCGACACACTCGGAGAGATCCTGCGGCTCGAGGATCGCCGGGAATTCGATGCGCAGCGCTTTCAGATCTGGGCCCGTTCACCCAGCGCCCTGGTCAGAAGGCACGCCGCGCTCGGCTCGGGCCGCATCGGGCAGAAGGCAGCGGCGCCCATCCTCATTCGGCTACTGGCGGACAACGACAGCGCAGTCCGCGCGGACGCGAGCTTCGCGCTCGGTGAACTCGGTGATACCAGCTTTACAGTCGTGCAGGCACTGATTACGGCCTCGAGAGCGGGTAGCGGCAACGACGCGCTCGAATCGATCATCGGGTTGGGTCGCCTCGCGGCGCCGTCCGGCCTGGATGGCATTCTGGCAATTCTGCGCGATACCATGCTCGACCGTGCCGCCCACCGTGAGGCACTGCTCGCGCTTGCCCGGTTTCCGCGTTCGCCCGCAGCCTTCGATGCAGCAGCGCGCTACGCAACCGTCGGCGGCGATGTCGAAACCCGATGGCGCGCGGTCTA
>JBBDWZ010000117.1:0-5403 GCA_040902615.1 Gemmatimonadota bacterium
CGCGTAGCACAGCCGCCTGACTTCCAGTATTTCCTCGACTCCACCATTGGCGATTCTCTACGCACCGACATCGGTCGCCAAGGCAATCCGAACCTCGGCTTCGAGAAGGGCACGAGCTACGAGGGCGGCGCGAGTCATCTGTTCAACGAGCATCTGGCGGTGGGTGTTACTGCGTTTCGGAAAAACCTCGATCGGTTGGTGACCGGCAGCGTCGCTTCGGGCGGACTCGGCACGACCGGTACGTTCAGCACCAGCGATTTTGGACAGGTGCGCGGGCTGGAGTTTTCCTTGCGCGCCCGCTGGACCGGCATCACCGCCCGCGGCGGCTGGGCCATTCAGAAGGCGACCGGGCACACCACCGGCATCGACACCGATACCGCACTCGCGCTCGAGGCTTCACGCGCGGAATTCCCACTCGCCTTCGATCGCCGGCACTCGATCGATCTTGCACTTTTCCTGGGTCGCGCGGGCGGCGCGGAAATGCCGTGGTCGGCAGCGCTCACCACCAGCGCGCAGAGCGGCTACCCCCTCTTCAACAGTCCAGCCGCAGCCGATCCAATACCGTCTCAACCTGACCAGCGCGCGGTGAATCGCTATCTGCCCTGGACCTGGACCACCGATTTGCGCACGAGCTGGGATTTTGGTGCGCTCGGCTGGTGTGCGCGCTGCCGTTGGCAGGCGGTTGCCGATGCGCGCAATCTCTTCAACCGAAAGAACGTGATCGCGCTGCGGCGCGAGAACGGCTCGCTTGCGCCCAGCCTGGCGGAAGTCGATGCACTCGCGCGCGCAACAGTGCTGCGGGAGCCGATTCCGCGCGAATCTCCGATTTACAGCCGGCTGATCGATCTCAACGGTGACGGCCGGATCACGGACAGCGAGTTCCGGACTGCGCGTCTGGCGGCGGCCATCGATCGCTACGATCCATCACTGTTCTATGGTGAAGCGCGGCAGGTACGGCTCGGGCTGGAGGTGGTTTTCTAATGCGCCACGGCGGCCTGTT
Source organism: Gemmatimonadota bacterium (assembly GCA_040902615.1). Classification (GTDB taxonomy): domain Bacteria; phylum Gemmatimonadota; class Gemmatimonadetes; order Longimicrobiales; family RSA9; genus JBBDWZ01. Next base: position 1,001 of record JBBDWZ010000117.1, read on the forward strand.
GCTGCTAGCGTTGGTCGGCTGCCGTGACACGGTACAGCCGTTCGAAGCCGACCATTACGGCAAGCTTTCCGACAGCGCCGCGGTACAGCTCACCTTTAATCTCAAACCTGACCAGGCTCCGGTCTGGTCGCCCGACGGCGATACAGTTTACTACACGGCCGAGTCTTTTCCTGGCATTCCGGTCATCACTGGAGGCGTGCTGCTGGCGGTCCCGCGCGAAGGCGGGCCTGTGCGTATGCTCTTCCCGTCGATCCAGCTGGCCACGACGCGGTCGCTGTTCCTTACCACACCCGCGCTCACGCGCGACGGCAAGCGCATCGCCTTTTTCGAGCTGGCGCTGGGCGCCCTGCCGACCTGTGATTTTTTCCAATGCAGCAGCCCGGACACTGCGTTCACTCAGCCGTTGCTGGAGAGTGCGCGCTTGCGCGTGCGCGCGCTAGACGCGGTTGCTGGGGACGACGCTGCGTTGAACGTGTCGTTTCTCGGACGCGACTTCGATGATACGCGTTCCCTTCCGCTCGGCGTGCAACTGTTGGAGGATTTTCCGTTCCAGCATCGCTTCACGGAATATCGGCAGCCGGCATTTCGGATCTCGTGGTCTCCGGATGGCACGCGGCTGGTGTTCAGCGATGGCTTGCGCCTTTGGCTTTGGCAGCCCGGGCAGAGCGCACCGACCGTTATTCCTTCGACCGAAGACGGCGTATGGCCCGCGTGGAGCCCGGACGGCCAATGGATCGCGTACACGCGCCTGCCGCGCGGAACGCCGACCACAATTACTTGCAACTGCATCGTGGTCGTGAATGGCCGCCCCAACATCGCCGAGATCCAGGAGCGAATTGTTTACGGCGGCTGGTCGAGTCTTGGCGTGCTTACGCTGATCCGGCCGGACGGCTCGGCCATACGCGAGCTCGGTACGGGCGAGGCTCCAGCCTGGCTGCCGGATAATTCCGCTTTGATCGTGGCTCGAACGCAGGCGCTCTGGCGCATCAATCCCGATGGCAGCGGAGCTAGTGAGATTCCGAACACCAAGCTGGGGAGCAGTCCGAGTGTGTCCAGCGATGGCAGATACCTCGCCTTCACGCGGCAGAACCAACGGCTGAACTGGGACATCTGGATGCTGCGTTTGAGCGGCGGCCAAACGCCATGAGGTCCGGCGCGTTGCTCGTTGCGCTGTGCGCGGGGGTGACCGGGTGCGGTGATCCGCTGGTCGTGCTGGGCGACCTGCCGAACCAGATGCGCATCATTGCCGGTGTGGCGGACCAACCGGGCACGCGCGTCGATTCGAGCGGTGCTGCCAGTGAACTGCAGTCACCGACTGGCCTGGCCGTTCGTGACAACGGCGATCTGATTGCGGTCGACCACGCGCGACGAGTGCTTTCCGTGTCGCAGTCCGGCCGTTTGACCGTGCTATATCATGGTCAGGACTGCTTCGACCGATCGTGTGTGAAGCAGCCGCAGGGCATCGCGGTACAGGGCGAGGCGCTGCTGATTGCGGATAACGGCTCCGATCGCATCTGGCGCTTCGACCTGCAGACGCGCGCGCTCACTTCCGTGGCTGGGACTGGCGTGAATGGCAGCTCAGCCGACGGCAGCGTTGCTATCCAGTCGCCGGTTGCCAATCCCGGCGATGTCGTCGTGCTGCCGGACGGCCGCATCGTCTTCAGTGAGCGGGCCGGGCACATGCTGCGCACGATCAACCCCGATGGCAGGCTGGGTACATTGGCCGGCACCGGGCTGGCTGGCTACTCCGGCGACAATGGGCCGGCCACGGCTGCGCGGCTCGACTCCCCTACGGGACTCGCCATTGCAGGCGGGTCGCTCTACGTGGCCGATTACGGCAATTCAGTGATTCGGCTGATCGACCTCGGCAGCGGCACGATTCGGACGGTTGCCGGCATAGGCACGGCCGGCTACTCCGGCGACAATGGTCCGGCGCTTGAAGCCAAGCTGGATCGGCCCTGGGCGGTCGAGCTGTCGCCGGACGCCGCAACCCTTTTTTTCACCGAAGTAGGCAGCAATCGCGTGCGTTCGGTCAACCTCAACGTCGGCATCATTTCGACATTTGCCGGTACGGGTGATACCGACTTCAACGGGAACGGCCGCGCTGCCGGTGAAACCGCACTTTATTCACCGTTCGGGATTACTGCATCGCCTCAGGGCTTCCTTTATATCGCCGACACCCTGCACCACCTCATCTGGCGTACGCCGGTCCGGTTTTAGGTGAGGGCTGGGGCGAGCGCTGCCTGCGAACGTCGCCGCTCTACATCCTTCCCGGAGAACCTGTACCCGTGAGATCAGTGCCGGCCCGTGTATTGGCATCACGCGCGCCGCCGACTGGCCGTTGCGGTTTTGCGTGAAAGACGCCCGCTGATTGTCACGGTGAGTACTGCGCTGGGTTGAGCATTGAGCCGCATCGATTGTAAGGAGAGTTGGGAGGCTGGCGGGCGGCTTAGCCGGTGAAGCAATTGTGGTTCTGGCGGTCGTTTCTGCAACTCAACCAGGTGTGTTGGGGGCGGCGCGACCGTGACGTTGAGAATGTCATCTCTCGTCGTGTCCGCGTAAAAAGCCACCGCCTCCGCAACGCCAGCCCCAAGCGTCAACCGTCCCGAACAAAAACGCCAGCCAGCCCCTTACTACACGCTGGTATTTACTGCCCGCCCGCCAGCCCCCCAGCTCCAGCCCGTCCCAAAACGCAAGCGGCCACCACCACAGTGGCACTATCCCTGCGCTCTACTACTCCGACTGCAACATCGTCGGAGGAAGTACATGGCAAGCGTTCCCGGTCCCGATCCCGATCGTCCTCTCCCGCGCCCCGCGGCGCCCGAGCAGGAACCGGAGCACGAAGAGGAAGAGCAATGGGAATCTGCGCCGGACGAAGCGCCTTCCTGGCTGCCCGAGCCGTACGATCCGTCTCGCGAGCACAGGGAATACGAAACCCCGGCCGTCCCGCTCTGAAGATTCTTCAAACCAGTTTCACCTGGATTCCCCCGCGTCAGGTCCGTGCGGGGGAATTCTTTTCTATCTCTTCTGCTCAGCGACGATGGCGTGCTCTCCACCGAGCACCGCTCACCGGTGTCGCCGTCGGTTTGTTGCAGCACCGAACTGTCAGCGCAGCGGACGGTCGTTTCGTCATCGGCGCAGTACCGCCGGGTGAACACGCCGTTCGCGCAAAGCGCATCGGTTTTCCGCCGCTGGTATTGAATCGCGTGCTGGTTAGCGCTGGCCGTGCCGCCGAGACGCCGCTTCGAGCTCATGACGACTGCGGTACAACTGCCTGGCGTGGTCGTGCAGGCGGACCGTGCGCGTTTAGTCGAGCCGGCAATGGTAACGGGCGCTCCGCAGGCGAGACGACCCTCTTCTCGCCCTGCGGACTGGCCGTCGCGCCTCAGGGATACCTCTATACATCGCCGAAACCTTTCACCACGTCGTCTGACGCACAGTGGTCAGATTCTGAGGGCTCCCGCTATCTTGCGGCGCCCAAATCAGCCTGGAGGAATACAGTGAAGAGCGTGGTCTGCATAAAGCGGGTTCCGGACACCGAGGCTCGCATAAGAATCAAGGACGACAAAACCGGAATCGATCCGGCCGGCATCAAATTCGTCATCAGCCCCTACGATGAGTTCGCCCTGGAAGCGGCGATCCGGTTCAAGGAAGCGAAAGGCACTGGTGAAGTCACCGTGCTGTCAGTGAGCGATGGTGCGGCCGCTGAGCAGTTACGCTCCGCTCTGGCAATGGGCGCGGACAAGGCGATCCTTTTGAAGGGCGACACCACACTCGATGGCATGTCTACTGCGCGCGCGCTCGCCGCGGAGATTCAGCCGCAATCACCGGATCTCGTGTTGTTCGGAATGAAGGGTGTCGACGGCGATCAGCAGCAGGTCGGTCCCATGGTCGCGGAACTGCTCGGTCTGCCGTGCGTGACCGTGGTTGCCGAACTGGAGATCGAGGACGGCAAGATCGTCTGTCATCGCGAGATCGAAGGCGGCGTCGAAATCGTGGAGGTTGCGTTGCCGGCTGTGGTAACCATGACCAAGGGCAAGTTCGAGCCGCGCTATCCATCGCTCAAGGGCATCATGGCCGCCAAGAAAAAGCCACTCGAGGAAAAGCCGGCGCAACTCGGACCCGTGCGCGTTCAAGTGCGCGGCCTCGCCTATCCACCGGATCGTCCGCCCGGCAGGATCGTGGGTACCGGCGTTGATGGCGTCACCGAGCTGGTGCGTGTGCTGCGTGACGAAGCGAAGGTGCTCTGATGCCTAAGATCCTTGCGGTTGCGGAGCAGCGTGAAGGCAAGATCCGCAAAGTGTCGGAAGAAATCGTGAGCGCGGCTCGGACCCTGGGTGAGGCGGCCGGTGCCGAAGTCGATGCGATTCTTTTCGGGCCAGCCGGAGCCGCAGCAAATGCCG
>JBBDWZ010000118.1:0-2467 GCA_040902615.1 Gemmatimonadota bacterium
GCCGGTAAGCTCTTCGTTCACGTTCGGTTCACCCATCTTTCGTGGGAAGTAGCGAATCTCTTGGCGGTTATTGATTTGCAGCCCGTTCACCGCGTCGATGTATTTGTCGGCAACGTTGAACGTGACGATCGGTCGCAGTTCCTCGCGTAAGCGCGCTTCGTCCTCCGGGTCCCACTGATGGCCGGCGCGCATGTCGTACAGCGACTTTGCTTCGTCGCGCCACTCGCGCGTGTGCTCCTTGGCGCGGTTGAAGCGCTGACGAAATTGGCCAAGGATTCGATCCTCTTCCTCGGCGCTCTTGATCTTGGCTTCCTGTCCCTCCGGATCTTCCGGCTTCGGCGCCTGCGGTGTCGGCGCTTCGACATTCGCGGCAGGGTAAGCGGCAGGTTCAACCGGTTCGGCTGAGTAAGTGTTCATGCTGACATCCACGAGCGACGCTGCTCTTTGCTGTAGCGATCGCGTTTGGTTGCCTGCTCATCTGCGCCCCTCGGCCATATCATCACGCCTTCGTCGAAGACGCGCGACATCATGTCGAGTCCATCATCGTGTAGCGGGACCGGCCAGGCCGCATATTCCTCGTTGACGAACTGCTCGATCAAGTCTACCGGCTTATGGTCGTAACCAGTGTAAATCAGTCGCTCAGGCAGGTAATACCTTCTCTCTGCGCAGACCGGCACCAAGCGATTGACGCGGTCGAACTTGGACAGCTGACCGCCGAGCTCGCGCACGTCGAAGCGGTATACCTCGCGTTCCTGCACTTCCTTGATGTAGGCAATATCGCTGTCTTTGCCGTACTTCTCATAGCCGGTGAACTGTGGTTGCCATTTGCGGTGCAGCCGTATGAATGCTTGCGCGCGCTCCTGCAAGTTCAGCCGATCGCGTACGTAGTCGAGGAGGTAGAGATTGTGATCGGGACCGGCTCCGAGCACGCCCATCGTCGTCCAGTCGCTGGATTTCTTTTTCTCGTTCGCCGGGTCGCAGATCAGCATGCGATACATTTGGCGCGCGCCACCGACGGTGTTCGGCGTGTAGAAGCGCAGCCATATCCGCGCGAACGATTGCTTGCTATCGGCGATCGGATTTTGCATGAGCTGCGCCGAGGAGATGTACGGCCCCATGTCACGCACCTTCTTGTCGAGCTGCTCGCGAGAAAGGTACACAGGGTCGCCGGTCAGCGCGCCGTCGATAGTGGCAGGATAAAGACGCGGCTTCGCCGTTTGTTCCTTGATAATCCTGCCGTAGAGGTCGCCGAAGTGATAGCGCGTGCCGATGACGCGCACACGGGGCTCGGCATCGCCTAGGTTGAACGAGAGTCGATACTGGCTCTCGACCTTGGTCATCATGTCTGGGTTCGTGACGTGACGCTCGGTGATGAGATCGTCGTAGATCAGCACTTGGAAGTGCCGTCCGGTCGGCATGCCGTCGATCAAGCCCCATGCCTCGACCGTCGATTCTTTCTGCGTGCCGTTGCGCTTGACGACGAGTCCTTCGTTCTCGCTCCACTTCGGCGACTGATACTGCGCCGATCTCCATAAGATGTCGGGGAAGAGTTCGCGCAGAAAGAGTGAGCCTTCGAGCGTGTACTTGATCTGCCGCAGGAACTTTTTCGCCTCGGGTCGGGTGTGCGAGAAGATCGCAAAACAAGGCTGTACACCCTTCCACATTGGCAGCGGCTCTTCGCCATGCGATGCCAGAATGTCCTGCACCGTCTTGCCGAACGTGATGATCGACGATTTGAAGTGACCGCGCGCCCATAAGTCGAGATGGCCGTCGGGTGACTCCTGAACCTCGCGAATGCGCGCTAGCAGCCATGGATGCTCGATATCAGCTCTGTGGAGTGCATACCGCAGGAGAAAGTACAGGTCCGTCCGGCACGCGTACCGCAGTGCCCTCGATCGGTCGCTTTCTGGCAAAGTTAGTAAGTAGGCCATCCACGACGGGTAGTCCACGTCCAACCAGTCGGGGCACTCCTGTTGGTTCGCAGCCGTCATAGCTTCCTATCTCGCGCGGCATGTGATCTAGGAGCACGTTGAAGCCATAAGCGATGGCCTGAACGCGCTTCGGATTCATCATCTTGTTTTTTTTCGCGCGCCGCAGGTAGCGGTACAGCTCGCGACACACTTGCTCGCGCGTCAGCGGGGGCTCGATGCGAGGGGCTTTGGGGTCGCTTGTGTCGGTCATGTCCGCGCATTTAAAGTTGCAAGCGGGCAGTACACCGAACGCAAGAAGGATGTGACGCGAGCAGGGGGTGCATCACATCGGCCGGGCAACTTACGTCCGGTGCCTGCCCGGTCTGGAAACTATCAGGTTATTGGCAGCGGCTTGTCTAATCCGCTGGGCTGCCTTCTTAGATTGGGTTGCCCATGTCTCTAAAGAATGGACTCTCTAGGTAATATGAAATGAGTGTCATCAGTCCGCCAATTTGAGGGTCGTATAAAAAGTTCCACGTGGAACAATCACTTGCACA
>JBBDWZ010000118.1:2567-5364 GCA_040902615.1 Gemmatimonadota bacterium
GTCCGCCAATTTGAGGGTCGTATAAAAAGTTCCACGTGGAACAATCACTTGCACATGGTCGTAGGTTCGATCCCTACACGGCCCACCAATCTCAAGGCTTCCCGCGTCATGCATGCCAGAACCCTCTAAGACTCTAAGGGTCATTGTTAGAGCCTATTTGACCGGCCGCACGCGCGAGCGGCGCTTGTACACGCCGTCCATTCCCGGCGCATGAGAAAGGATTCCGTGATCCGAATCGCTGCGCGCTTTCGGTCGCAGGTCGCGGAAGCGAAAGCCGGGCTTGAATCGGCGCATGGCGCTTTGCAATGCCCACTCGCCCCACGGCAAGCCGCGATGCGTCACGAACACGTATTCGCAGGGAGATCGCTCGCACGCGGAGTCGATGATCTTGCGTAGCGTCGGCGACCATTCCACGGTGCGTTGCCACGCGTATGCGGTCTCGTACGGCCTATCCCTGAAAAACGACGCCACGCTCGCCTTCACTTCATCCAGCGCCTTGTTCTCTTCGAAAGTGAGCAATGCGCGCACTTCGGTTTCCGTGTAGGTCATGGCTGAAAATTCCCGTTGCCTTCTTGCGATAATCCCATTGCGACTACCTTTGCTTGCTTAATCGCTTCGATGAACAAGTTGAGGGTTTGGCTGTCGGTAATTTCCGCTCTGTGAACGATCACCGCATTGCGGCTGGCGCTAATTCGAAACGGGCCTGTTGCGTCATACATCATGCCGGTCATCCCAGGCCGTTCAGTAAACCCAAGCGCGAAGGTCGTCACATATCCATCCATGATGGTGATGCGCCTGCGGATTTGAATTGTTGCTTCTTCACTCATCTCTGCTTCTCCCTCACATTCCGCATTGGCATTGCAATTCCCCGCGCCAGACTGGCCTCCAGTAGCGCGCGATGTGCCGTGAGAGCGGCAGCGGGATTTTGGCGATCATGGCAGAGGCAAACTTGCGCTTTACACCGATGTGGTTTCTTTTTTCCGCGGCGCTGCGCTTTTGAATTGACGCCCGTGCAATGTCAGCACGTCTTGCAGCACAAGCTGAGCCGGATACTTCGCGTCGCCGTACTCGTGCCGCTCGATGTCAAAGCCGATCACGTCGTAGCCCTCCGCAAGCAAACCTTCGGTCCATCCGCCTAGTCCACAAAACAAATCAATGGCTAGCGGTTCGCGGAATTGCTGTCTCATCCCGTCACCCGGTCCCAAATCTCAGTCAGCTTCGCGTCTTGCTTCGGCGTCAGCGCTTGCCCGCGACCGAGCTGCACCGACAGCGAGTCAAGGTAGCCGCGCTCCCAATCGCTGAGCTTCCCCTCCCGCTTCTCGCAGTCGGCGATCATTTGGTCGATTTCGTCGGGGGTGGTCATGCTCTCAACTCCAAAGTCCGACACGCAGGGCAAAACCAAAAGCGAACGCCATCACGGTAAAAGCAGCGCATCTGGCCGCAGCGAAACGGGCATTGAACAAGGCGGTTGTAGTTCATGCGAGGCCGCTCATGTCTCGGGATTCGCTCATGCCGCGCTGCTTGCGAGGCTCTTTTCCGCATACACGCGCACGCCAGGTATCGCAGTGCCGCTTTTCATCGCTTGCACGATCGCGCGAATTTTCTTCTCGTCTGGAACACAGTACGAACGAGGAACCATGTCTTCGTTCGTGATCTCGAACTTCCACACTTCGCGCATGTTCTGCCCGACGACCCTCGGTGCTTCACGTTGGATGACGGGCGCGACAACGGTGGCGGCGCGCTCTTGCAGCTGCTCGGCCTTCTCCTGCTTGCCGGACTCGGCGGCTTTGCGTGCCTGCGCTTCGATACGCTCACGCTCCTTGCGTGCGATTTCGTCTGCCTTGCGTTGTTCTTCGCGGCGCAGGCGGTCCTGTTCTTCTGAGTACGCGATCATCGCGCGCTTCACAGTCGATTCGGCGCGCGCCAGGAAGTCGAGCGGCTTGGCGAAGAATTCCATGACGCGCTTCTTTGAGTCGTCAAGCGGCTTCGTCATCGACTTGCGGGTTTCGTCCAGCTCTTTGGACTTGCCCTTGATGAGCTTCAGCAGCTCGCCTGCGTCGCTGTACTGCGGGGCGGATGCGACCGTGAACGATTCGGCGTTGGTCAGCAGGGCTTGTGCCTGTGCGGCCATGGCCGAGTCGGGCTGCGGGATCGAGAGTTCGACGATGTTGTTAGGCTGCATTGCTGTTTCTCCACTTAAAAACGTTCAGGCATGAGATGAAAATCGCGTAGTCGCGCGGATCGGTGAGCGGCACGAAGCGGTAGTCGTTGTCGCGCAACTGCACGCAGTAGCGCTTTGCTTTCTTTCCGCCGAATGTTTCGCGGCGGAGTAGGTCGTATCCGGCCGACTGCGGCCCGACCGATTTAGGAATGGCGGCAGTCGCCTTGAAGTCGATCAAGCATTCGGCATCGCGCCACACGCCGAACAGATCGAACGTGCCGGCCACTTGTAGTTTCTTGGAGCAAACGCGCTGCTCGCTGGCCACGACAGTGATGCCGCTTTCCTCTAAGAAGCGCTTGCCGCCGACGATGTACGGCACCAGCGAGGGATCAAGCGCCGCCCAGTCGAGTTCGTCACGCACCAGGAGCGCCATCGCCACATGCACGTGCTGGCCGAACACGCGGGCAGCTTCCAGCACGTCATGAGGGATGCGAGAAAAATCCTCCAGCGGTGACAGGACTTCTGTGACCGATGGAACGCGCACGCCGTTGAGCGTGTATGCGTGAGCTGCGTTGTCGAAATCAAGCGGCATGCTTCTGGACCCACGACAGCAGTTCGTTGACTTTGTCGAACGGC
>JBBDWZ010000119.1:0-24913 GCA_040902615.1 Gemmatimonadota bacterium
CACCGGAAGCGAACCAGAGGTAAGTCGAATGGACGAAGGTGCCGCCCCATTGCGTGAACATTTCGCCGAAGCGGCGGAACATCGGATAGCAGGGAACACCCACGAAGACCAGCCGATGCTTCTCCTCAGTCAGAGTGCCAATGCCGAGCAACCGCTTGTAACCCATTTCCTCGACCAGATCGGTGAAGTAGCGGGCGCCCTCAGGTGTCCCGCGCAGCGTGTTGGCCACGCCCAGGTAAATCGTGCCATCGGTCAAGGCATTGAAGATCGATGGCGTTGCGCGATTCAGATCGAGCACCTGTGACCAGGCCGCATTCATGGTGTTCGTGTGAGCCAGAGTCTCACGCAGCCGGTCGATATCGAAGCGCACGCCACTCACAGTTTCGCAGAGCGCAATCAGCTCCTTCAACTGGGCGTGCACGTAGCGCAGATCGTTGGTGAACGCCGGGTCGCCGCGCGCGGGTGACAGGTCCGCAGCGCGACTGCCGGGTACATCGAGCGTGAAGCTCGGCATGCCGTACATGCGCTCCCAGATTTCTCCCCATTTGACGTAGGTGTTGCACGCGTTGGTGAGCACGGCGATGGCCGGCTTCGGGATGCGCCCCATCGGCAGTACGCCGCCTCGAAGTTGAGTCGCGACATCGGCCTTCACGTAGCCACAGATGTCGGGGGAATAGCCGTAGTCCTCCGCCTGATCCAGGTATTCATGAGCGACGTGCCGCACCGCGGTCTGCAGCGAATTGATCTCCGGAAATACAATCGGGAAATCAAAGCAGCGCAGCAGCTCGGCCAGGCTGCCCATGACGAATACATAAGCCGCACGGCGATCCTGTTCGGCGGCCTCGGTCAGACCATCGAACCAGGTGCGGAAGAGACGGGCGCCATCGGCGTTGCCGCGTCCAACGATGTCCGGCGTTTTCATTTTCATCCTTCTCCTAGTCGAACATGAGGTTCTCGACAAAGGTCTCGAGCTGAATCTCGAGATGGTCGAAGCTGCTCATGTTCTCCTCGAACTCACTCACGAAATACGGGATGTGCGCGGCCTCGAGCGCGCGCACGTAGGCTACCTGTTCTTCCAGGCCGGGCTCGCACATCTTCGCCGCGGTCACAATCGCGGCCTGGGCGTGGGCATTGCGAATACGGGCCAGCAGCATTTCCTCTTTCGGCTTGCGCGCATCGTGCTGAACCGGGCTGTACGACGAGTTCTCGAGATAGGCGCAGGCGAGGCTCGACAGCGGATCGTCGCCCTGGGCAACATCCCCCAGGATCCAGCGGAGGCCGATCATGAAATCATCGTCAACCACGTAACACGAGCGGCCAATCGCGCGGATCAGATCGAGCGGCGGCTGCTCACAGAAGCCGCCCTCGAAAACCACCCGGATTCGATCCAGCTTTCGGGTATTGCGCAGCTCGAGTTGAGGCAGCACCTGGCGCAACAACGCGTTGTGCTCGCTGCGCGGCAGCAGCCCCGCGATCGCGCAGAGCACGTACGCTTCATCGGCGGAAACCAGCCAGGGCTTCTCCCGTTTCAGTGCGTACAAGTCGCGCAGCAGCGCGCGATTCTCATTGTAGATCGCGATCGCCGCGTTGAGCTGGCTGGTTGAAACTCTGGTCTGCGTGACAGCTTCGACCTCGTGCAGCAGCCGCTCGTACTCGCCGCGCAGGTAATCGGCGGCATGACGGGAGTTCGCGTTCTGCGGCAGATACAGGATCTGGCAGCGATAATCGACGTTGCGGCCCCAGACACCGGCCAGATTACGAGCGGCATCGCAGATCGGGTGGGTCACGAACATGTCGAGCGGAACCCGGTTGCTGAGTGCCAGCTCGAGCGAGGTCTTGAGGGTCGAGCACAGATAAGAGCCGAAGCGCGAGTCCGCGTGCAGCGGCTCGACCTGAGCGCCACGCACGCGAAACGGCAGCGCCCTCGCCGCGTGCACGATTTCCTCGGGGAAATAGACCTGGAAATGCCCGATCACTTTGCCGCCGGCATCACGCCATGCGCGCACGGTCGGAAAACTCATGTCCTCCAGCAGTTCACGGCAGAGCCAGAGTGACTCATCCAGCGGTTTGTCCTGCCAGCCGTCAAAAACCTGGATTTGGTTCATTGGTTGCTCCACTGCGGCACGCGCTTTTGCCCGAATGCCTGCAACCCTTCGAGCGCATCGTGGCTGGCCATCAGTTCTTTCGTATAGAGGTGCGTGGCCGCGGTGATGCCGTGACGCGGGCTCCGGTCAGCAGCAACTCGCAAAGCGCGCTTGGTCATTCGCAGCGTGGTTGCGCTGTGCCGCGCAATGCGCTGCGCCAGAGCCAGCGACTCGGCAGCCAGCTCACTGCGGCCAACCACGCTCGCTACCAGCCCGGCCTCGGACGCGTGACGCGCTGAGATCGGATCCCCGGTGAAGAGCAGCTCCGCCGCGCGCGCCGGCCCGATGCGAGCGGGCAGCAGGGCACAAGCCACCGGCGCAAAAACGCCGAGCAGGATCTCCGGCTGTCCGAACTGCGCGTCTTCGGCAGCCACGATCAGGTCGGCAGCCTGCACCAGTTCGAAGGCTCCGCCCAGACAGCGGCCCTGTACCACCGCCATCACCGGCACTGGAAACTCGTACAATGCCAGAACCGTGGCCGCGAAATCCGCCAGCATCTCATCACACTCGGGCGGGAGGTGTTCGTTTACCGATGCGCCGGCCGAGAAGTTTTTTCCTTCGGCATCGATCAGCAGCACGCGCAGGCTCGCTTCATTCCGCAGGTTGTTCAGTGCTTCGCGAAACTCGCGCAGCAGCGCGCGGTTCAGGATGTTGAGCGGTGGCGCACACAGTGTGATTCGTGCGATGCCGTCGGCTGATTGGATGTCAATCATATGCGTCCTCAGATGTATTGGCCCGCGTCCACGCGCAGAACCTCACCCGTGATTTGACGCGCGCGCTGTGAGCAAAGAAACACGACCGCATCCGCGATGTCGGCGGGCGAACACAGACGGCCCAGGACGGTTTCGGCGATGGCGGCCGTCTTTGATTCATCGCCCAGCGTGCGTGTCATTGCAGTCTCGGTCATGCCCGGCGCAACCACGTTCACCGTGATGCCGAAGCGGCCCAGCTCGCGTGCGAGCGTTTTGCTCAGGCCGATCATGCCCGCTTTCGATGCAGCATAGTTGGCTTGCCCGAACTTGCCGCGCAGGCCATTGATCGAGCTGACATTGACTACGCGGCCACCTCCGCGCGTGCGTAAGGCGGGCGCGGCGGCGCGCGCGTAGTTGAAGCATCCTTTGAGGTTGACATCGAGCACGTCATCCCAGGCCGATTCGGCCAGCTTCCAGCTGACTGCGTCACGCGTAATGCCGGCGCAGCAGACCAGGATGTCGAGGCCGCCGAAATGCATGACCACCTGCTCGATCACCTCGGCTGCGCGGTCGAAGCTGCGCACGTCCGCTTCGATCATCAGCGCACGCTGTCCCTGGGTCTCGGAGGCTGCACAGGTCTCCTGCAGGCTTGCACTGCGCTTCAAATCGAGCAGCGCTACAGCGCAACCTTCACTCGCCAGCGCGTGCACGATCGCCGTGCCGATGCCGCCCGCCGCGCCGGTCACGAGCGCAACCTTACCGGCCAGGCCGAAGTCCACGTCACCCTTCCTGCACGCCGACGGACTGCTGTCGAAACTGTGGCGAGATGGCGTGCACCAGCTCGTCGTTCCAGGGCTGTCCCGCCGCCAGCAGCTGGCGGAGCTTGATGAAATCAACTTCGCGCTGACCGCGCGGCCCGTCGTTGAACGCCTGGAAACCGGCTTTCCCTTCGGTCATCATGTTCAACGCCAGCCATTCGCGGTTGGTGATCGCGTTCAGATCCCAATGCTTCTGTTTGTGCTTGCGCAGGCTGTTAATGGTTTTGGTCGTGCACTCCGGCATGAGCATCAGCAGGCGGGTGCACAACGCTTCCACCGCAGCATCGAGCCGGCTCAGGTCGGGCTGCGCTTTGGCGGTGACTTCACGCGCGGCTTCGGCCGCTTCACCCGTGCGGAATTCGCCATAAACCAGCGTGCCGAATTCATCGAACAGCCGGTCGGTGATCACCAATGGATTCGGGATCCACTTGCCGCCGGCGCGGTAAATCGGTACGACCTGGTTCAGCAGACCGAGAAACGCCGCACGGTGCGCGCTCCACTGCTCGCAGAGCACGGCGCTTTCGATCGCGTGAGAAAAGCCGACGTAGAGCGGCAGGAAATCGGTCGAGCCACCATCCGGCGCCGAGCCGTGCTTCGGGCCCGCCTGCCCGAATACCGCGCTGTCTACTGCAATACTGAAGTCGCACGCCATGCCGATCTCCTGGCCGCCGGCCACGCGCATTCCGTTCACCCGATTGATCACCGGTTTGTCACAGCGCAGGATGGCGTCGATGGTGTCATTGAACAGCCGCATGTATTGCTTGTATTCCTGCGGGTTGCCGGCGTAGTACTCGGCATACTCCCTGGTATTGCCACCCGTGCAGAAGGCACGATCGCCCACCGCGGTCAGGACCACCACAACTACCCGCCGGTCCATGCTCGCTTCACGAAATGCGAGAATCAGCTCCTTCAATGCATCGGTCGTGTAGCTGTTGAACTGCCGCGGATTGTTCAGGATGATCCAGGCATTGAAGAGACCATCAACCGGAATGCCATTGGGCGCGATCGCGGGCCGCAACTCGTAGCCGATGTGAAGGAATGAGGGCTCGGCTATCAGCGTGTGAGTCTTCAATTGCATCATGTCGACCTCTTCAGGCGAGCCCATTGGGCAGCAGTATCGGACGGCGAGTGATTTCGTGATTGGCCACGCGTTCCAGCACGGCCGGCGCAGCAGAAAGTGGGTATTGCTCGATGAAGGGCTTGATGGCGATCGCGCCGCTGGTTACCAGCAGCAGCGCTTGCGGATACAGCTCCGGCTTGCAGCCCCAACTCCCCTGAGCGGTCGCGTCGAGAGCCATCAGGTTGCTCAGTCGCAACTCGGTGCGTGCGAGTGTAAACCCGATCACCATCAGTGTCGACGCATAGGTGAGCAGCGCAAACGCGGTCTCCTGACCCGCCGGATGACCGGAGCATTCAAAAATTTTCCAGCTGTGGCCGGGCACTCCCCAGTCGGCGGCAGCGGCGGCAACCTGCTTGCGAATCGATCGCAAGTCGAGTGTGCTGGAATCGATAGTCAGTGTCGCGCCGTAGTTGGCCACGGCGCACAACCGGTCTTTGGCAACATCGATTGCGATCACATGCGCGCCCAGCGCCGCCGCGATCTGCACACCGTAGCTGCCAACTCCGCCTACGCCGACAAACACCGCCAGATCGGCGGGCCGCAGGTCGCTGCGCACGATGGCCTGATAGGGCGTCGTGACTGCATCCGCGATGACCGACAGTTCAGACAGAGCGTAGCCGGCACGGTCGTTGACCAGGCACAAACCGCGCGCGGGCACCCGCGCAAATTCCGCGAAACCGCCATCCAGATCGTTTCCCGGCATGAGCTGCGCGCGACACACATTACCGCGGCCATTCCGGCACAGATCGCAGTCGCCGCACGGGATCACCGCGGGCACAATGACCTCCCGGCCCAGCAACGCTTCCTTCCCGGGCGACGTCATTACTACGGTACCACTGATCTCGTGGCCCAGCGTGATCGGCAGCGGCTGCCGCGTGGCCACGCCATCGCGCCAGAAGCCAATGTCGGTGTGGCAAACGCCACAGCCGGCCACACGGATCAGAACCTCCCCAGTGCCTAACTCGGGTACACAGACCTCCTGCAGCTCGAGCGGGGCACCCGCTGCAACCAGTCGCAACGCCTTCATCGCAGGCCTCGGATCAGGTAGTCGGCGAAGTGTTGGCCCAGGTCGTCGCCCTTGATCTGACCGTCGGGCCGATACCAGCGCGCAATCCAGTTGATCGACCCGAGCATCGCAAATACGACCACTTTCGGATCGACCGCACGGAACTCGCCCGCGGCTATGCCCGCGGCCACCAATTCACGCAGCTTGCGCTCGTAGCGGTCCCGGCCGGCCACGATGGGTGCGCGCAGCACGGGCGGCAGCGCCGGCACTTCAAACGCCAGCGGCGAGCCCTCGAGCGTGTCCGTCATGATGCGTACGTGTTCACTGAGGAGATACGCGAGGCGTTCGGCCGGTCCCTGGCCAGGGCGCGCTGACAGGAGGATGATGCGATCCAGCTCGGCAAGCGATTCTCGATGACACTCGAACAGCAGTGTGTCTTTGTCGGTGAAATAGTGGTAGAGCGCAGCCTTGCGGATACCCAGTCGATTGGCAATGTCGTCGAGAGAGGTGGCGTGAAAACCATGCTCGCGAAATGCAGACAGCGCCGCGTGCACAATTTCCGCGCGCCGCTTTTGCCGCTTTTGCCGAACGTGTAGCGACTTCACCGCTTCAGGCATGAGCCCCGTCTGTTAAACTTCAGTTCAAAATTCTACCTGTCGTTCACTCCCATAATCGGCCGTTGCCGGACAAGCGCGTAGGGGAAAGCCGGATTCTCGGCGCAGCGCAGACTCATTGACGGCGATTCTCTTACAGCTCGTGTAGTCGAATTGCTCACAAAAAACATTCAAACACTGACAGCCATGCGTCGACGCTCCACTTAGCTTGGCGGCTGTGTCGCTGGCTTACATTCACTTCGACGAGCGACGATGAAGACTGCCGTACTGCTGCTCAATTTCGGTGAACCGGAGCATGCCACCATGGAAGAGGTCGTGCCCTTCCTGGAGCGCATCTTCAACCTCAACGGCAGCCTCGAGGGCAAAGCCGGCGAGGAGGCCCGTTCCCGAGCGCGGCGTCTGGCCGAAGACCGCGCACCCGGCCTGATCGCGGAGTATCAGCTCATTGGCGGCTCACCACTGCACGCGCAGGCGCGGCAGCAGCGCGATCTACTCGAGGCCGAGCTTCGACGCCGCGGGCACGATGCGATCGCCATCAGCGGCATGCAGTTCACAGACCCATTCATCGTCGATGCACTGAAGGAAGCGCGTGCGGCCGGTGCCGAACGCATCATCGCGCTGCCGGTCTATCCGCTGTGCGGCCCATCGACTACCGTGGCGGCGCTTCAGCAGGTCGAGGCGGACCTGAGACAGCAGCATTGGTCGGTCCCGGTTTTCAAGATCACCGGCTGGCATCGTCACCCGGATTACATCGCACTGCGGGCCGACGCGATCCGTCGTTTGCTGGAGGAGAATGGGCTCAGTTTCGCCGATCCGCGGACGAAGCTGGTGTTCTCGGCGCACGGTACGCCGCTGAAATACATTCGCGAGGGCAGCCTCTACGAAGTTCACGTGAAAGAGCTCTGCGAGCTGCTCGCCGATGCGATGGGCGCCCCCGACTTTGTCATCGGCTATCAGAATCATACGAACCGGCCCATCGACTGGACGCAGCCCGACGTGGACAGCGTGATCGCGAGCGTCGATGCGGATCGCGTGGTCGTCGATCCGGTGAGCTTCATGCACGAACACTCCGAAACGCTGGCCGAGCTGGATCACGGGCTGAGGAAAGTGGCGGAGCAGCGCGGTCTCGGTTTCTTCCGCGTGCCGATCCCGTACGCGAGCGCCGCGTTCACCACGGTTTTGGCAGACCTGGTCGAGCCGTTCGTGACGAAAGACAGGGTGTCGCGCGCTCACGTGTCTGGCTTTGCGCCATGATCAAACACGCGAAGGGCGGACATCCCATGGCTGCGGTCGATTTCGACCAGTCACCGTTCCTGGTGATCTGGGAGACCACGCAGGCGTGCGATCTCGCCTGCAAGCACTGCCGCGCCGAGGCGCAGCCGAATCGGCACCCGCACGAGCTGACCACGGCGGAAGCGAAAAAACTCATCGACGATGTGCGCCGCTTCGGTCGCATCATCTTCGTGTTCAGCGGCGGCGATGCACTCAAGCGCCCCGACATCGTAGAGCTGGTACGGTACGGCGCGCAGCTTGGGCTGCGCATGGCGATCACGCCGGCCACTACGCCGCTGGCCTCGCGGGAGCTGCTTCAGGCGCTCAAGGCTGCCGGTCTCTCCCGTCTCGCGATCAGCCTCGATGGCTCACATCCCGGCAGCCACGACGAGTTCCGCGGCGTCTCCGGCTCCTTCGAGCACGGACTGCGGATCCTGCGGACGTCTCAGGAGATCGGGCTGCCGACGCAGGTAAACACGGTCGTCGCCAAGCACAATCTGGACGACTTCGCCAATCTGTCCGCGTTGATGACCGAGCTGGGCATCGTCTTCTGGGAGGTCTTCTTCCTGGTGCCCATGGGCCGCGCGCGACCGCAGGATGTGGCGAGTGCCCGTGAGTTCGAGGCGGTGTTCAACCAGCTGTATGACCTGTCCAGGACAGCACCGTTCGACATTAAGGCAACCGCGGCGCCGCATTACGCCCGCCTCGTGCTTCAGAGGAAAACTGCGGAGCGTCGCAACGGCGAGCAGTCCGATAGTGATGTACTCACCAACGGCCTCGCCTTCTCGCAGACGGACGGAATCGGGCGCGCCCGGAACGTTACTGATGGCGACGGCTTCATGTTCATCAGCCACATCGGCGACATCTTCCCGTCCGGTTTTCTCCCGGTGCGGGCCGGCAACGTCCGCGACGACGATCTCGTCGACGTCTATCGCAACGCGCCGCTGTTCCGTTCACTGCGTGACCGGTCACAGCTCAAGGGCAAGTGCCAGGTCTGCGAATTTCGCCCGGTGTGCGGCGGCAGCCGCGCCCGCGCCTATGCCGTGACTGGAGATTATCTGGAGGCGGAGCCGTACTGCACCCATGTGCCGGTCCGTTACCAGCGCATGATCGACGCGGGCGAGGCGGAACCGGTTGACGAGTACTTTACGCGGCGCAACCGTTTCCTGCGGTCGCTTCCCGTGCACGATCCGTCCCCGTCGTCCTAGATCGGCGCTGGCGTCTTCGCCGGACGCGAAGGGACCGGCACCGCACGCGGTGGGCGCACCACGGTCAGCGTTACCTGCGATGGCTGCTGCCGCGAGTGATGGATGACGTTGTGCGCTACCAGACCGACGGTCTCATCGTAATTGCGGCCGCCGGTGTTGAGGTTGCGATCAAAACGCGGGAAATTGCTGCTCGAGACCTCGACGCGAATACGGTGTCCGGGTGCGAAGTAGTTGCTCGTGGTCAGTGGGCCGACCACGACCTTGTGCACCTTGCCGGGCACCAGCCAGACCTGCTGGTCGTACCCTTCGCGATAGCGCGCGCGTTGTATGCTCTCGTCCAGATTGAAGGCGCGGCCATCCGGGTAGACATCCAGCAGCTTCACGGTAAAGTCCGTGTCCTTCACATCGCTCGAGACGTACAACGTGACTTCGACCGGGCCGCTCACCTCGATTCCTTCCGCCAGCGGCTCGGTCGTGTAGACCAGCACGTCCGGCCGCTCCTCGAGCTTGCGCTGGTCGAAGGCTCCACCCTGAATCGCATTGCCCGTGCAGCAGACATTGCCGCCATGCGATGGCACCGGATCTTTGGGATCGTAGGTGAAGCGGTCCGGCCGATCGGTGGCCGGCGGCCGAAGGGTCAGCCTGCCATCGCCGGTCAACGTGTTGGCACTGCCCTCGCTCGAAAGGAAGTAGGTCAGCGGCTGCGCGCCGCGCGGCGGCCAGCTGTCCGAGGACTGCCAACGATTCAGGCCCATCGTGTAGTAGCGCACCCTGGGCAGCGTATCCAGCAAGCCGTTCGATTCACCTTTCAGGAGATGATCGAACCAGCCGTAGGTGATGGCGTTGTAGTCCAGCCGCGTATCGCCCAGGTCGCGCTCACCCACGATGGTTTGTGCGCTGGACCGGCTGTACGAGCAGTGCAGCACGGGCGCGATGACCGCGTATTGCCGATTGGCGACCTCCGCCGGCGCAGTGCGACGCACATGATTGAACAGCTCGAGATTGGGTCCCACCGAAACGTCGTACCAGGACATGAACCACAAGCTGGGCACCTGGAACGGCATGTCGTCGTGATACAGCCCGCCACGGTACCATGCGGGGTCATTGGGCGTGCGCTGGATCATGCGTCCACCCGACGCGACCGGCGCCGCATCCGCGAAGATGCCCTTCGGTCCCTGCATCTGCCGCAGGAGGTCCTGAACGGGCAGATGCCGCAGGGCCTGCGACCAGTCTACGCCCGGCCACTGTGGCGCCAGGTCGAAGTAGCGGGACAGCCGGGTCAGATCCTCCTGCGATGTACTCGCGGGGAAAACCGGCCGCTCGGTGAGTTGATTGCCGTACAGCCAGGCGATGAAAAGCATCTGCACGGCACCGCCGCGGTACCAGTTACCCTGTTCGTACCACCGGCCCACGCGCCCGACGCCCGCGCCGAAGCCCTGCGGATTCATGGCCGCATGCGCCGGATGACCGAGCGCTGCCACGCCCATCTGCCATTCCGCGGTTGACGAGCAGCCGAGTGTGCCGACCTTGCCGTTGGACCAGGACTGTGCGCCCAGCCACGCAATTGCGTCGTAGCCGTCGGTGCGCGGCGGGCCCAGGATGTCCCACTCGCCTTCGGAGAAGAACTTGCCCCGCTCGTTCTGCACCACGTAGGCGTAGCCGCGCTTGACCGCGGCCAGCGCTGCACCCCCGTCACGAGGCGCGCCATTACGCACGTCCCAATAATTGAAGTTGTAGGGCGTCTTGACGAAGATGACCGGTACCTTTGCCCCCGTTTTCGGTCGGTAGATGTCGGTGGCGAGCCGCACGCCGTCACGCATCGGCAACATCACCTTGCGTTCCACGATCGCCGTCGACTGCAGCTCGTTCTCCACGCGCCACCGTTCGGCCTGCAATTGTGCGTTGCTGCCGGCTTGCTGGGCGATGCCCGGCGCTGCGGGGGACAGCAAAATCGCTGCAACCAGAACCTGTGGTAGAATGACGGTTCGCATCGGTGCACTCCGGCTCGAGTCGGAAGCTGCGCCGTGCCGATCGAGCGCAGTACTCGTACACTGTGCGTTGTGTCCTGACCCGCTGTAGGCAAATGCCGGATTCTGTGTCGGCAAAAAGCAGAATCAATGGCTTTTGAAAACCGGATATCGACGCGGAGAGGAAATCGAAATGAGATTCGGAAGCTGGACCCTCACGATGCTCTGCGTTGCGGGGACCGGCTCGGCACAAGACTCAGGTACGCTCCGGCGAATTCAGCTCGAGGTACCCACGACAATCGATGGAATTTTGTGCGCGCCGACCAAAAAGCCGACCACGTTTCTGTATGCTTCCGGCGGTCTCGAGTCGTGTGCACTGGCAAGCGATGCCGATTTCTTTGGCCATAACCTACCTGCGGGCTCCTGGGTTACGCTGACCGAGCTGGGCCGACCGCGTCACGTTTGGCTGAGTCGCGACACCTGGCTGCAAGGGCACCGGTGTAAAGGAACCGGGCGCGGCGGCTGGAGCACGGCGTTCTATCCCAGCGGTCGACTCGAGCTGTGTTTTCTCGCCACCGAAGAGGTGATCGCTGGCGTGCCATGCAGAAAAGGGAATTTCTGGGGCGAAATCACGGGTGGCGTGAGTGTCATCTTCTACGAATCCGGGCAGCTGCGTGAGTGTGGCGCCGCTCGCGGTTTCACGTTGACAGGACGCAGATACCGTTCTCACGAACGCGTAATGCTGGATGTCGATGGCAAGCCCCGAATGGAGCCCGTGGCCGGTTTGGCCCGTCATCACGCCGGCTCGTCACTGTGATTCGGGCGATCACCCAACAGGGAGGGGAATTGACTACCGATCGAAATGGAAGAGCAACGACAGCGTCTGCGCTTTCGTTCCTCGGCGCGGCCAAGCATTGTTTCATCACGCATGGCGAACCGTCAGCAGCGGACACATTTCGAAGGCGCATTCAGGAAGAGCTGCAGTGGGATTGCAGCGTTCCGGAGCACCTCGCTCAATGGCCGCTGCCCTGAGCAGACCCTGAAGTTCCTGCTCTGATTCTCTCGAGGTGCGAGGTAATTATGCCGCGATCTCGGCGCTGAGTGGTCTGGCGAAATCGAAACGCGTCGCGCTATCATCGCTCGATGCGGAGCCCCTTGTTTCGACGGTTGCTGGGACTTGCCCTCGCGGCTTCGGGTGGGTTTGTGGCATCGGCCAGTTCTCTGGCTCATGGCCACCAGCACGCCGAGCTGGCCCACCATGAAACCGAACCGCATCACAGTCTGGTCGGCTCCAAGACATTACCTGGCACGGTCGCGATCGGAGGCAGCCACGATACCGATCATGCCCATCCCCAAACCGTCGCTGTCCGTGCGCCACGTGGGGAATTGCCACTCTTCGTCAGCGCCGCATCGCATGATCTCTCCGTCGCGCCTGAAACCACGCACCGCATATTCGGTGTAGCCGAGCGCAACGTGCCATTGGCCCGGTCCACCGGTCCGCCACCGCGCTTGCGAGCACCCCCCCGAACAGCCTGATCGCGGCCGCGTTGTAAGCGCAGGCCGTGTAAACGTGCGCGACCAGGTCATGGCCGCGCGTACTCGTTTACGACCTCCATCAGGCTGGCGATTCATGATCTGGCTACTGGCAGGACAGCTGCTGGTCACTGCGCCCGCGGGCGCAGTGCAGCAGGACTCGGCAATGACCATCACACAGGCAAGAGCGCTGGCGCGGAATGCAAGCGCGGCCATTGTATCCGCGCGGGCTGACGCCGATGCAACCGCTGCACGCGAGCGACAGGCTGGCGCATATCCCAATCCGCTACTCTCGTATGGCCGGGAAAAGACCGGTTCGAGCGCACAGGACATCATCGCGTTCGACCAGCCGATTGAACTTCCCGGGCGTCGTGCGGCGCGATCGGAGGCCGCCCGTCTGCGACGCCGGGCCGCCGAAGCCAGGCTCACATTCGCGCTCTCTGAGCTCGATGCCGAAGTCAGCCGACGCGCCGCGACGCTGATCACTGGACAAACCCGAGTGACCATCACCGGCGGAGCGGCGGCTCATTTCGCGCGTGCGGCGGCCTCCATGCGCGAGCGGCTCGCGAGCGGCGACGTCTCCGGGTATGCGGCCCGCCGCGTGGCGCTCGAGGCGGCTCGATATGCTGCCCTCAGCGCCGAAGCCGAGTCACAGCGTACTACCGCCCGCGCCGGCCTTGCAGAGCTCACCCAGACAGCAGTCACGATGGTTGTGCTTCCCGTGCTGTTGCCGCTCAGCATGTCGGCTGACTCCGTCGCGGCCAGGATCGCGCATCAGCATCCACTGGTTCAGGCAGCGAAAATCGAAGCGGAGGCGGCCGCCGCGGACTCGCGTTTCGCCCGCCAGCTGGTGTTCGGTACCCCCGTGCTGAGCGGTGGCCTGAAAACCGAGCGCAGCTCGGCTGATGGCAATCGGGCGACCGGCTTCGTCGCCGGCTTCACCCTACCGCTGCCGCTCTGGGATCGCCGCAGCGGCGCCATCGCCGCAACCGACGCCGAAGCGCGGCGCCTGGCAGCGGATGCGGAGCACCTGCAACGACAGATCACTCGAGAAGCACTCGCATTGTATGAGGCTGTCCACCGCATCGATACACAACTCGAGACGTTGAAAACCGCATTGGGTACGGAGGCGCAAGCTGCACTCCGAGCCGCCGAGGCGGCGTACTCCGAAGGAGAGATCACACTGCTCGAATGGCTGGACGCCGTCCGTGCGTATCAGGAAGCCGAATCCGCTTATGCAACCGTACTCGGTGATGCGATTACACAGCGCGCTTTGCTGGAACGAATTCTGGGCCTTCGCCTGATTGGGCATTAACGATGAAGAAACTACTCGTAGTCGCACTGCTGGCCGGCCTCACCGCCTGCAATCGGCAGGAAACCGTACCCGCGGCGGAGGAAGAACTGCCCGGTGGCGCGATCACCCGCTGGACCGACTCGACCGAGCTGTTCATGGAACATCCCGCGTTGCTCGTCGGGCAGGCGGGGAAGTTTGCCGTGCACCTCACCGACCTCACGGATTTTGCGCCGCTGCGGAGTGGCCGCATTACGCTGACCTTCACGCCGCGCTCGGGCGGCGCGCCGCTCGTCGTCGCGCAGGATACGCCGCGCGCACCCGGGATCTATGGGCCAGCCCCGGTATTCACCGCCGCTGGCACCTATGACCTGGTCATCGAGGTCTCGAGCCCGCAGGCGCGCGATCGCATCCAGGTGCCTGATCTACACGTCTACGCAAAGCCGGAGGACGTGCCGGGTGCCACGGAAGAAGGCGAAGCCGGCATCTCCTTCCTGAAGGAGCAGCAATGGAAGACACCCGGCTTCGAGACCAGGTTTGCAGGGACGGGCAGCGTTGCCCGATCGTTCGAGAGCAGCGGTGAGGTCATTCCAGCCGCGGGGCGCTTCGCCGAGGTCTCCGCACCCATCGATGGCATGGTTGCCGCCAGTGGAATCGCCGGTTCACCCATCCCGGGTCAACGCGTGGCGCGTGGGGCGCTCCTCGCGGTGCTGACACCATCCGTCGGAGAAGGCGGTGGCAGTGCATACGCATCCGCACGCCGCGAGCTGCGCGAAGCGATCGACGAGCACGAGCGCGCCCGGCGGCTGGTTGCCGCCGAAGCGATTCCAGCCCGCCGGTTGCACGAAGCCGAAATCCGTTTGCAAGCCGCGCGTGAAACACTGGCAGGGTTGCCGGGCGGTACCGCATTCACATCGGATGGTACGCTCCCAATTCAATCGCCGATCTCAGGCCTGGTCGCGCAACGAACCATTTCACCAGGTAGCCGGGTTGCGGCCGGGCAGATGCTCTTCAGCATCGTGGATCCGAGCGTCGTCTGGATCAAGGCAAACCTGCCGGCTCAACACGCCAGCATGCTGGACCGCGGAACTACGGCCGCGTTTCGCATCGCCGGGCTCAATCGACTGTTCGAAGCTCGAAAGCTGATTTCCATTGGTGGCATGGTGGATCCCGCGTCGCGAACTGTACCCGTCATTTACGAAGCGCAGAATCCGGGCAATACGATCAAAGTCGGCGCCAACGTCCTGGTCTCGGTGCGTACTGCGCAACGTTCCGAGGGTGTGGTCATTCCGACGGTCGCAATTCTCGATGAGGAGGGCAAATCGATCGCGTACGTGCAGGCTGACGGAGAGACCTTCGAGCGGCGCGAGCTTACGCTCGGCGGATCGGAGCGCGGCCTTTCGCTCGTGCTCTCCGGAATCCGCGCGGGCGAACGGGTCGTTTCCGGCGCCGCCTACCAGATCCGTCTGGCTTCACTGTCTACGGCCGTGCCCGCGCACGGCCACGAGCACTAGGTGACGGCATGCTCAATCAGCTGATCGCCTGGTCGCTCGCAAATCGCGTCCTCGTCCTCGCCGCCGCGGCACTGCTGCTCGTGGTCGGCGCAATCACCGCGTACCGCATGCCAGTCGATGTATTCCCCGACCTGACGGCGCCGACCGTGACCGTGCTCACGGAAGCACATGGCATGGCGCCCGAGGAAGTCGAAAGCATCGTTACTTTCCCGATCGAAGCGGCCGTCAACGGCTCGACCGGTGTGCGTCGCGTACGATCCTCGACCGCGCAGGGCATTAGCGTGGTCTGGGTCGAGTTCGATTGGGGCACCGACATCTTCCGTGCCCGCCAGATCGTCACGGAAAAACTGCAAACCGTCGCCAGCGCGCTTCCTGAAGGCGTCTCTCCCCCCGCGCTCGCACCGGTTTCATCCGTCATGGGTGAAATCATGATGATCGGTTTGACGGGTGGACCATCGGCGCAGGATCTGCGCACCACCGCCGACTGGACGATTCGCAGGCGGCTGCTCGCGTTGCCCGGCGTGGCGCAGGTCATCCCGATTGGTGGCGAGGTGAAGCAGTATCAGGTGCTGGTCGATCCGGAACGGCTGCTTGCCACCGGTGTCAGTCTCAACCAGGTGCTCGCAGCGGCGCAGGGCTCCAACGCCAACGCGTCCGGCGGCATCTACATGGACCGCGGCCAGGAGTACGTGATCCGCGGCATCGGCCGGATCCGGTCGGCCGCGGACATTGGTGTCACCGTGGTCACGGTCAAAGGTGGCGTGCCCATCACCATCGACCAGGTTGCCGACGTTGTGGTCGGTGCGGCACCCAAATTCGGTGAGGGGTCAGTCAATGCCGCCCCCGGTATCGTACTCGCCGTGCAGAAGCAGCCAGGCGCAAACACGCTCGAACTGACGCGCAGAATCGAGACCGAGCTGGCCGCCATACAACCAACGCTGCCGCCAGGCATGAAGATCAACGCGGAGCTGTTCCGCCAGGCCAGCTTCATCTCCGTTGCAATCGACAACGTGATCGAAGCGCTGCGCGATGGCGCGATCCTGGTCGTGATCATCCTGTTCCTTTTCCTCTGGAATTTCCGAACCACGGCCATTTCCGTGCTGGCCATCCCACTGTCTTTGGTCGTCGCCATCTTCGCCATGAAGTTGCTCGGCATCACGATCAATACGATGAGCCTGGGTGGTATGGCCATCGCCATTGGCGCGCTGGTCGATGACGCCATCATCGACGTCGAAAACGTGTTCCGCAGGCTCAAGGAGAATCAGCAGCGGCCGGCCGAGCTGCAGCTTCCCGCCCTCCAAGTCATTTATGATGCATCGCGAGAGATCCGCGCATCGATCGTGAACGCAACACTGATTATCATCGTGGTTTTTCTGCCGCTATTCTTTCTGAGTGGTGTCGAAGGGCGACTGCTGCGTCCGCTTGGCCTGGCCTACGTCGTATCGATCCTCGCCTCGCTGATCGTGGCGGTGACCGTTACGCCCGTGTTGTGCGCCTACCTGCTACCCAACGCGCGCGCCATCCACCAGCATGGGGACAGCCGTCTCGTCACCTGGCTCAAGCGGCATTATCAGTCGACTCTGCAAGTCGTGCTGCGCCGGCCGCGTGCGGTGCTCGCGGGTGCCGCATTCGCACTGCTGCTCACGCTCGCGTCACTGCCGCTCCTGGGCACATCGTTCCTGCCCGAGTTCAACGAGGGCGCACTCACCGTCTCCGTGGTGACCGTGCCGGGAACCTCGCTGGAGGAGTCCGATGCGATTGGCCGGCGCGTAGAGCGCATCCTGCTCGATCACCCGGCGGTCGAGAATACCGATCGGCGGCAGGGCCGTGCTGAGCTGGATGAACACGCGCAGGGCGTCAATGCCGCGGAAATCGATGTCACGCTCAAACCAAATGTTGACCGCGCGGCTGCCTCCGAAACGCTACGCAACGAGTTCAGCTCGATTCCCGGCACGAACGTCACGATCGGACAACCCATCGGCCATCGCATCGATCACATGCTTTCGGGTACGCGGGCCAATATCGCGATCAAGGTTTTCGGGCCGGATTTGTACCGGCTGCGCCAACTCGGAACCCGCGTCCGAGATGCCGTGCAGAACGTGGAAGGCCTGGTCGATCTACAGGTCGAGCAGCAGACCGATGTGCCGCAATTGCGCATCCTGCCCGACCGCGCCGCGATGGCCCGCTACGGCATGAGTGTCGGTCAGCTGGCCGAAGCTATCGATATCGCCTTCAACGGCGAGACTGTATCGCAGGTCCTGGAAGAAGGCCGCTCGCATGACCTGGTCGTGCGTTTTCTTCCGCAATATCGGGGCACCGCGGAATCGATCGCCGCGGTCCGGTTCGACACTCCGATCGGTTCGACAGTTGCCCTGTCGGAGTTGGCCCAGGTCGTGGTCGATCGCGGACCCAACACGATTTCGCGAGAGAACGTGCAGCGGAAGATCGTGGTCCAGGCCAACGTCGCCGGCCGCGATCTCGGCAGTGCCGTTGCGGACATACGGCGTAATGTAGCGGCGAACGTGACGCTTCCAGCCGGCTACCACGTCGAGTATGGCGGTCAATTCGAGAGCCAGGAGGAGGCCACTCGGCGAATCGCGCTGTTCTCCTTACTTGCGATCGGGTTGATCGCACTGATCCTGTACACCGAGTTCTCGTCTTTCAAAGTGGCTGCCCTCATCATGGTAAATTTGCCACTCGCATTGATTGGCGGGGTCGCCGCCGTGCTGTTGAGCGGCGGTGTTCTGAGCATCGCCTCGCTGGTGGGCTTCGTGACGCTGTTCGGCATCGCGACGCGGAATGGCATTCTCCTGGTCGCTCATTATCGTCATCTGCTCGCGGAAGGTCTCGAGTTCCGCCAGGCCATCGTGCAGGGCTCACTCGAACGGTTGTCGCCCATCCTGATGACCGCGCTTTGTGCCGGACTGGCACTCATCCCGCTGGCACTTGGTGGGGGTGAGCCGGGCAACGAGCTGCAGACGCCGATGGCCATCGTCATCCTGGGAGGACTGTTGAGTGCCACTGCGCTCAACATGGTCGTGTTGCCGGCGCTCTATTGGCTGTTCGGCGATCACCGGAACGGCGAGCCGCGGTTCGATTCGCTGATTTAACCAGCCAGCGTATCCGCCACGCGGGGCTCAATTGAGTGCCACCGAAGTTCAGGGTTTGCCTGACACGAGATACACGGAGAATCCCAACGGAGCCCTGATCGCAGGCCTGCTGGCCGACCGCTTTGGCATTCCTGCAGCGATCAACGCAGTCGCCGAGGTCACGGCGTTATCGGGGTTATGGGTCATTGTGCGAATGCCGGAAACGGTCGAATGAATCATGGTGGCTTGCCGAACATCGAGAGCGGTTAATCCTGTGGCGAAGTCAGTCCCAGGCCTCTGTCACTGGCTCCCGATTGAGCTAGCTTATCCGTATGATCCGCGTCGCCCGTCGCTTTCTTTGCTTTGTTACGATTCTCAGCACTTGGCTGAGCGTTACTGGAGCTGCGTTCACCTGCGAGACTACGGCGGAGGGCGCGAGCGGTGCAATAGACATGGCGGGAATGCCGGGAATGCCCTGGTCGGAAGGCGCGGTGGACCCGGACACCCCTGCAGATCGCCACGATTGTCCGCTCGCGATGTTGGGCAACGGCGCATCCTGTTTCGCGGCTGCGCTCACCGAATCAGTCGACCGCACTCCGCAGACCATTGACGATTCTGCTGGCCGAGCTGTTCCCGCCGACGATCAAATGCGCGCCACCCTCCTCGCTTTCGACGTCTTTCATCCTCCCAAGGCGTAATCCGTTAGCGGCTCAGCCACACCTTAAAAACAAAGCTGAACGAGACCTGTGCAGGTTATAACGCCGGCACTGGCCGGACTGCGCGCCTACCATCGTGTTGCCGTGTTCAGCACACCGGATTACGAACATGAATTTGCGTCAAGGAAAAGCGCTTGTTGTTTCGGCAGCCCTGGTGTTCGCGCTCCAAACCCCAGTGGTAGGACAGGGGCGTGTGCAAGGCGGTGAGCTCGACTCGCTCATCGCTGTGGCCGTGGCCCACCACCCGACGCTGGAGGCAGCGCAAGCGCGCGTGCGCGCGGCACGAGCACGCGTACAGCCTTCGGGATCACTTCCGGATCCACGCGCGGGCATCGGCGTGATGAATCTGCCAGTGAACGCTAGCGGTTACGATGACATGACGATGAATACGCTGATTGTGGGGCAGATGGTGCCATACCCCGGGCGGCTCAGGCTTCAACGCGAGTTGGCCTCTGCGGAAGTCATGGCAGAAGAGGCAGCACGATTCGGCCTCAAAGGTGACATCGAACGTGATGTACGATTCAGCTATTACGACATCGTGTATGCGGGGCACGCACTCCGCGTCTTGGCGCATTCACAGCAGGTGACGATTGGACTGACTCAAAACGCCGAATCGAGATACGCTACCGGAGCGATTCCACAGCGCGACATACTCCGGCTGCAGGCGGAGGCCGGGCGAATCGCGGAGGAAGCTGCCATGGTAAGCGAAGAACGCCGAGCTGCAATCGCGCGATTGAGTGCCTTGCTCGGTGGCGCTGCGGCCGTGCATCTGACGGGGGACATACCGGAAACGATCAAGGCCGCGGCCGTTGCTGGTGATCCCGGGCGGATTCGGTTCGTTTCTGCCGATCTGGGCGCACGGGTTGCTGACTCTCCATTGCGGTCCGTCCCACTGCTTCAGCAAGCCGCACTCTCCGCCAACCCCGAGTTACGCCTGGACGACGCTCGAATTGCTGCGCAGCTCATTCGCGTCCGATTGGCCGAGCAGGCACATCTTCCAGACTTCGATGTCGAGCTGCAATACGGCCAGCGCCCGAGCCGGTCCGACATGGTGAGCCTGATGGTGTCGGTGCCACTGCCCGTGCGGCGCGCGTCGCGTCAGGAACAGGAGCTTGCAGCAGCCCGCGCGGACCTCGCAGCGCTGCTATCCGAGCGCGCCGCCCGCGTGCTCGAGCTGCACGCGGACATCGCGGAAGTCTACAGCGAGCTCGAGGCATTACGTGCCCAGCTCGCGCTCTACGTACGATCGATCATTCCACAGGGCCGCGCGGCGTTCGAGTCAGCAGCGTCCGGATACGCCACAGGGCGTGCCGAGTTTGCCACGCTGCTGGAGAGCCGCTCGGCGATCTTCGAGTACGAGTTCGCCTACGAGCGCGGTCTGGCGACATTCGCGAAGAAGCTCGCCGAGCTCGAAAGGTTGGTCGGATCGGAGGTGCTCTCATGAAAACGGCGGGCCTTCTCTCCTGGGTACGACAACGTCGCGGTCGGTTCGCGCTGGTTGCTGGCGCTGGGGTCGTCATCGCTGCCATCGCACTATGGACCACACGAGGCAACGACCGGCCGCGCGGTCAGGTCCGTCCTGAAGCCTTGACCCGCTCGGACGATACGGCAGGCATGAACATGACGGCGGATGGGTCGGTTCAACTGACCGCGGCACAGGTACGCGAATTCGGCATCACCTTCGCGACCGTCGACGTTCGCAACGTCTCGGGTGAACTGCGAACCGTGGGAACGGTGGTTGTCGATGAAACGCGCACGGCCTCCATCACAATCAAGGTATCCGGCTTCGTGGAGCGGCTGTACGTCGATTTCACCGGACAGCCCATTCGTCGCGGGCAACCTCTATTTGAGATTTACTCGCCGGATGTACTTGCAACCCAGGAAGAACTATTGCTCGCAACGCGCCTCGAGAATTCGGTCCAGTCGGACATCCCTGGCGTTCCGCGCGGTTCCGTCGATCTGAAGGCCGCGGCACAACAGCGGCTCCGGCTGTGGGACGTTTCGGAGGCTCAGATCGACGAGATCATTCGAACCGGAAAAGCACGTCGAACCGTGACCGTCTTTTCGCCTTCATCCGGCGTGGTGCTCGAAAAAAACGTGGTCGCGGGGCAATCAGTTCAACCTGGGGATGTGCTATACCGCGTTGGCGATCTCTCGCGCGTATGGGTGGAAGCACAAGTGCGCGAAGCGGACGCCGCTTCGATCGCGACTGGTGTGCGCGCAACGATCGAGTTGCCCGGCCGCACCCTCAGTGGCACCGTTGAATATCTGTACCCGACGCTCGACGTCGAGGCTCGCTCTCTGCGCGCACGCATCTCGCTGGCGAATCCAGGCGGCATTCTGCGTCCTGGCACGTACGCGGGTGTGCGCCTGTCGGTGCCCGGACGGATGGCACTGAGCGTACCCTCGAGCGCGATTGTGAATACCGGAGAGCGCAGCGTCGTCTTTGTCGATTACGGCGGCGGGAAGATCGTGCCGCAGCAGGTGGCCCCTGGTTCCGTCGGCGGCGAGTACACCGAGATCCTTTCAGGGCTGGAGCCAGGCCAACGGGTCGTGACCTCCGCCCACTTTCTGCTCGATTCGGAATCGAACCTGGCGGAAGTGATGCGCAGCATGATCAGCCAGGGTGCCGCCGGGATGGAGTCCACGCGCCTGCGCGCGACTCCGGATACCGGCGCTGACATGCCCGGTATGACCATGCCCCCGGCGAAGAGGTGAGCCATGCTTCGCCGAATCATTGAATGGTCCGTAACCCACCGCTTCCTCGTACTGGGGGCGGCTGCTGTGCTCTCGCTGGTTGGGGCGTGGGCAATGCTGAACACACCGGTCGATGCGATCCCGGACCTTTCCGACGCACAAGTCATCGTCATGACCGAATGGGCGGGACAAAGTCCGCAGCTGGTCGAAGACCAGGTTACCTATCCGCTATCGACCGAGCTGCTCAAAGTGCCGCATACCAAGTTCGTACGCGGCATGAGTCAATTTGGTCTTTCCGCAGTGTACGTAGTCTTCGAAGATGGGGTCGACCTGTACTGGGCAAGGAGCCGTGTACTCGAGTATCTGAACGGCGTGCGCGATCGTTTGCCCGAAGGCGCAATGCCCATGCTCGGGCCCGATGCAACCGGCGTTGGCTGGGTCCTCCAATACATCGTGGCCGACACAACCGGCACGAAATCGCTTGCTGACCTGCGGTCCCTGCAGGATTGGACGATCCGGCCGGCCTTGACGGCTGTCGAAGGCGTTGCCGAAATCGCGGCGCTTGGAGGTTTCGAGAAACAGTACCAGATCGAAGTCGATCCTTCGAAGTTGATCGCCTACAACGTGTCCATCGCTGCGGTAGCCGAAGCTCTCGAAGCTTCGAATCAGGATCTGGGTGGTCGCGTTCTCGAGCGAGGCGGCAGCGAGTATGTGGTTCAGACGCGAGGACGTTTTAACAGCCTGAGCGATCTGCGCTCAGTGACGGTCGCGACCGGCCCGGCCGGCATGCCGATTCGAGTGGCTGATATCGCAACCGTGCAGGTCGGCCCCGAAGTCAGGCGTGGCATCGCGGACCTCAATGGACAAGGCGAGATCGTCACCGCCTTTGTAGTCATGCGGTTCGGCGAAAACCCGCTCGAGGTGATCGAGCGAGTGAAGCGCAAGATGGTCGAAGTGCAGCACGCGTTGCCGCCCGGCGTCGTGATGGTAAACGGCTACGATCGCAGCGGACTCATTCAGCGTTCCATCCATACGCTTCGTGAGAAACTGATTGAAGAGTCGATCATCGTTGCGCTGGTAACCGTTCTCTTCCTGCTGCACGCGCGCAGCGCGCTGGTAGCGATCCTCACGTTGCCCGTCGGCATTCTCCTCGCCTTTCTCACAATGCGCCTTCTGGGACTGCATGCGAACATCATGAGCCTGGGAGGAATCGCGATTGCAATCGGCGCGATGATCGATGCGGCCATCGTCATGGTGGAGAATCTGCACAAGCATATCGAGCGTGATGCGCGCGCTGCCCGGCAGCGTTCCCGCTGGGACCAGGTCATCGCGTCGTCGCTTGAAGTCGGACCCGCACTGTTTACCTCGCTGCTGATCATCACGGTCTCATTCGTTCCTGTCTTCGCGCTCCAGGCCCAGGAAGGCCGCCTGTTTGCACCGCTTGCCTGGACGAAAACGCTGGCGATGGCCGCGGCGGCTTTGCTCTCGATCACTCTGGTTCCGGTCATGATGGGATTGGTGATTCGCGGCGAGGTAAAACCCGAATCAGCGAACCCGGTGAATCGGGTTCTCATTCGAGCGTACCGGCCGATGATTCGATTCGTGCTCCGCTGGCGCTGGGGCGTAATCGCCGTTGCATTTTCAGTCATGGTGATCACGATTTGGCCGTGGTCGCGTCTGGGCAGCGAGTTCATGCCTCCCCTCAATGAGGGCACGATTGTGGACATGCCCTCGCTCTTTCCAAATGTCGGCACCGCTCAGGCGAAACAAATCCTGCAGCAGCGCGACCGCGCCATTGCGCGGGTTCCTGAAGTTGCGCTTGTACTCGGGAAAATCGGACGGGCGGAAACCGCCACTGATATGGCACCAATGTCCATGATCGAGACCACAGCCATTCTGAAGGATGAATCAGGTTGGCGTGATGGAGTGGATTATGACTCGATCGTTTCTGAGTTGAACCAGACGGTCCGAACGCCTGGTGTAGCCAACATGTGGTCGATGCCGATCAAAAACCGGCTCGAGATGCTGACTACCGGCATCAAAACGCCTGTGGGTATCAAGATCTTCGGGCCTGATCTCGCCACACTTGACCGGATCGGCAAACAGATCGAAGGGCTGCTACCCCAGGTTGAAGGCACGAGCAGCGTGTTCGCGGAACGGACGCTCGGTGGGCGCTATTTGAACGTGATAGTGGACCGGGCAGCAGTCGGGCGTTACGGACTGTCACTGCGTGATGCCCAGATGGCGATAACGACTGCTGTGGGCGGTATGTACGCCGGGCAAGTAATCGATGGCCGCGAGCGCTACAGCGTACTGGTACGCTACCCACGCGAGCTGCGTGACTCTCCTGACCGGATAGGCGACGTCGTCATTTCAGCGCCAGGCGGCGCTCAGGTCGCGCTGTCGCAGCTGGCTCGGATTGAAACCGTCCAGGGGCCGCCTCTCATTAAAAGTGAGAACGCATACCTGAACAGCATTGTCTACGTAGATGTTCGTGAGCGCGATGTGGGCAGTTATGTCCGGGAAGCACAGCAACTGGTCAACGCTCGCATCTCGCTGCCGCCCGGTTACCGGGTCGAGTGGTCAGGGCAGTTCGAGGCGATGCAGCGCGCCAGCCGCACACTGCGATACGTAATTCCCATCACGCTGGTTGTCATCTTTCTGTTGCTCTTTTGGAATTTTGGGAGTCTGGCCGAGAGCGCGATAGTCATGTTGTCCTTGCCATTTGCGCTGGTCGGTGGTGTTTGGCTCATGTGGCTGCTCGGCTTCAACCAGAGCGTCGCTACTTCTATCGGTTTCATTGCACTGGCCGGCGTCGCCGCCGAGACCGGTGTGATCATGCTGATCTACCTCGATCATGCGTATCGCGACCGAAAGGAGTCGGCACAGCTGCGATCGCGCTCGGATGTCGACGCTGCGATCGAGTACGGCGCTGTCGAGCGCGTTCGGCCCAAGATGATGACGGTTACCGCCATAACTGCCGGTCTGCTCCCTATCCTCTGGAGTTCGGGTACCGGCGCAGACGTGATGAAGCGGATCGCCGCGCCGATGGTTGGAGGGATGGTGTCTTCAACGATTCTGACGCTGCTCGTGATCCCGGCGATCTACTCGCTCTGGAAGGAGCGGCAAGTCCGCCGCCCCGTGCCTGCTGAATTACCGCAACCGACCCTTCAAACCAGGGAGATCCACGTATGAGACGCCTGTTAAGTCTATCAGTGCTGGTGGCCGCGAA
>JBBDWZ010000119.1:24923-34130 GCA_040902615.1 Gemmatimonadota bacterium
GCGCACTGGCCTGCCGGGGTGAACCGCCGCAAACCGACGAAGCGAGTCAGACTGCCGATAGTACTGCGGGTGGCATGGCTGGCATGCCCATGATGGGCAACGACAGTATCTCGGCAAACATGAAGCACCAGATGACCATGATGCAGGGAGTGAGTGCTGACAGCATGAAAGCCCTGCTGCCCGAGCACCGTCAAATGGCTGCAAACATGCTCGCTCAGATGGATCAGCAGATGACCAGCATGAACATGCCGGCGGACGGCACATGGAAGGCAATGAGTGACTCGATTCGCGAGGATCTGGTTCGTATGCCGAACCTGAGCGGAGCGGAATTACAGGGTTTCATGACGGAGCATCATCGTCGGATGACACAGCTGATGGCGATGCACGAGTCGATGATGAAAAACATGCGGCTGTGATCACACAATGGAGGCTACACGCCCCGGAGGACATGCCATGACTTCTCAGCCGCGTGAACCCGAGCCACCCGATGACTCTGCCGATTACAGCGGCACGCCACGGTGGGTGTATGCGTTTGCAGCCGTAGCGATCGTCCTGATCCTCCTTTTCGTGATTCTGCACCTCACCGGACGAGGCTTCCGAGGTCACGGACCGTGATCATGACGCCGGGGCTACGCAAACTCGCGCTTACTGCGCACGTTATCGCGTCGGTTGGTTGGCTCGGTGCGGTGGCTGCCTTCCTCGCTCTCGCAGCGGCTGGGCTTACTAGCCAGGATGAACAGTTGGTGCGGGCTGTCTATCAAGCGATGAAATTGACCGGCTCGTGCGTCATTGTTCCGTTGAGTTTTGCACCGCTGCTCACCGGGCTGATCCAATCGCTCGGCACTTCGTGGGGCCTGTTCCAGCACTACTGGGTCTTGATCAAGCTGCTGATAGCGGTCTTTGCCACTGTGCTTCTGCTCATCCATATGCAACCCATTAGCCACGTGGCGGGCGTGGCGGCAGAAACGACTCTGTCATCTGGCGATCTGCGGGGATTGCGCGTGCAACTGATATTCGATGCAGGGGCAGCGCTGCTCGTGTTGTTGGTTGCAACTACGCTCTCGGTATGCAAGCCGAAAGGTTTGACACGTTACGGTTGGCGCAAGCAGCGTCAGCAACAGCTTGTTTCTCGAGGTTCTCCTCCTATTCCAACGGATCGATAATGAAGGACTCTCATTCGCACGAACACCATGGACACGGTCCAGCTCACAACCCGGTTCAGCCTCAGGCAGCCGATCCTCACGCCGCAATGAGTCACGAGCAACCAGCCGCAAAGCCACAGGAGAGTCTCAACAGCCATGGCGGGCATGGTTCCCATGGCGCCGGGCATGGTGGCCATGGAGGTCATGACAAACACGCAGGCCATAGCGTACAGATGTTCCGTGACAAATTCTGGATCACGCTGGCGCTCACGGTTCCAACACTGATCTGGGGGCACATGCTGCAGATGGCGCTTGGATACAATGCGCCACAATTCCCAGGATCGACTCTTATCCCGCCGGTTTTCGGGACGGCCGTCTTCCTGTACGGAGGAGTGGTTTTCCTGCGCGGCGCGTTGCAGGAGCTGCGTGCAAGGCTTCCGGGGATGATGACGCTGATTTCCCTCGCCATTACCGTCGCGTTCCTGTTCAGTCTTGCGGTAACTCTTGGTGTCGGAGGCACCCCGCTCTGGGAAGAACTCGCGACACTGGTCACCATCATGGTTCTGGGTCACTGGATCGAAATGCGATCGATCAATCAGGCTCAGGGCGCACTGAAAGAGCTGGCGAAGCTGTTGCCGAACACCGCGACGCGAGTTGCAGCGGGCGATCAGCTCGAGGAAGTGCCGATCATGGAGCTGCGCGAGGGTGACGTGGTGCTGGTACGGCCGGGAGCGAGTATTCCCGCAGATGGCGTCGTTGTCAGTGGCTCGAGTGCAGTCAACGAGTCGATGATCACGGGCGAGTCCCGGCCCGTGGACAAAGCGGTGGACTCAACTGCGATTGCCGGCACGGTGAATGGCTCCGGATCGCTGCGCATCAAAGTAACCCGCACCGGCGAACAGACTTCGCTCGCCGGGATCATGCGACTGGTGGAGCAGGCACAAACCTCACGTTCGAGGGCACAGGCGCTGGCCGATCGCGCAGCTTTCTGGCTGACCATCGTCGCACTGGGCGTCGGGACCCTCACACTCATCGTATGGCTGGTGGTTGGTGCGGGGGCTTCCTACGCAGTTGAGCGCACCGTGTCCGTGCTGGTGATCGCATGCCCGCACGCCCTCGGGCTCGCCGTCCCATTGGTCGTTGCGATCTCCACGACATTGGGCGCTCAGAATGGTTTGCTGGTGCGCGATCGCCGCGGCCTCGAAGAGGCGCGTAATCTGAACGCGGTCGTGTTCGACAAGACTGGCACGCTCACTCGCGGCGAGTTCGGCGTTGTCGATATTGCGACCGCAGGTGGCCTGGCCAGCGACGAGGCACTTCGGATTGCAGCGGCGATCGAGCGTGATTCGGAACACACGATCGCACGCGGCATCGTAAAAAGCGCGGAAGAGCGCGGTTTTAAAAGCGAAGCCGCGACCTCCTTCGAGGCAATTCCGGGACACGGCGTTCGCGCCGTAGTCGACGGGCAGGAGCTGTACATTGGCGGCCCCGCAATGCTCACCAAACTCGGGTTGAAGCTGCATGGAGACCTGGCGCAGGCAGCCGAGCGCGCAAGCGCACGCGGTCAGGCCGCCCTCTATCTGATGGCAAAGGACCGGGTGCTGGCAGTATTCGCGGTAGCTGACGTCGTTCGCGAGGAAGCGCGTGAGGCGGTCAAACAGCTCCATGCAGCGGGTATCGAGGTGATCATGATGACCGGTGATGCCCAGGCGGTCGCTAACGCAGTAGCCCAGGAGATCGGCATCGACCAGGTATTTGCCCAAGTGTTACCGGAGCACAAAGCAGAGCGGATCAAGAGCCTGCAGTCGCAAGGCAAGCGAGTCGCCATGGTCGGTGATGGAGTCAACGATGCGCCAGCACTGGTCACCGCTGATGTTGGCATTGCGATCGGTGCCGGAACCGATGTCGCGGTCGAAGCCGGTGACATCGTGTTAGTGAGAAGCGATCCGCGCGATGTCCCCCGAATCATCGAATTGAGCCGAGCGACCTACCGGAAAATGGTGCAGAACCTCTGGTGGGCCGCCGGTTACAACATCGTCGCCATTCCACTCGCCGCCGGTGTGCTCGCGCGCCAGGGAATCGTATTGGCCCCCGCGTGGGCGGCCGTGCTCATGTCGGCCAGCACGGTCATCGTTGCGTTCAATGCGCAGATGCTTCGGCGAAAGCGTTTGTAAACGAACTTGCGTTCAGTATGCGATTGGTTTGGAATTCATGACTTCGCCGCAAGGGCTCGCTCGATCGCGTTGGTAAGGCTGGAGTCATTCGGTTGGATAGGGCCGATCTTTCGCCAACGCAGGACGCCAGCTTTATCGATCAGGAACGTCTCGGGAACCCCGATCGTCCGGAACCTGGCTGAAACGCGCTCACCAGGATCCAGCCAGACAGGGTACGCCATCTCGAACTCGGACATGAACTCCGCAAGGGACTCCTCCGAGCCGTCCGCATCAATGCTCACGCCGAGCACCTCGAACCCGCGATCCTTGTACTTCGCGTGTACCTCACGAAGCTCCGGAATTTCCGCCCGGCAGGGGTGACACCAGGTCGCCCACACGTTGAGCAGCACGACTCTGCCACGCTGACCCGCGAGGGAAACAGAGTCGCCCGCGAGGGTGACTGCAGCATACGCGGGCGCAGGCTTCCCAACTTGAACGGCTGCGGCACGCGTCGAGGCCTCAGTACGCCCGGTGAGCACGTAGGCCAGGCCTAGCGTTGTAATCGCAAGAGTGAGCGTGCGTCTCATTTGAAAGTAGACTGCTGAGCGCGCGCCACGCGCACATGCGAGGGCCGTCCTGGAACTGTCCACGCGAATACAACATCCGATCCGGTGACCGCCATACGCGGAAACCCACTCGCGCGAGCTGCGGAAGACGTAGCAATCGTTGTGGGCGAACCAGCCCGACCATTGCGGTTGACGCGTCGAGCGCGCACTTCCGCATTCTCTCCACCGGTTCGCTCGACCCAGGTCACCAATGCGCTGCCATCGCTCAGCCAGGCGACATCAACCCGCCCGGCGGGAGAGCCACGATCAATCCGCACCGGCGCGCCAAACCGCGCTCCTCCATCATCGGAGAAGGCCATTTTCACGCGCGCACTGTCATTGGCGGCCGTGAACCAGGCTAACGCAACCCGGTTACCCGCTGCGACGACCACAGGCCCATTCACCGGGCACGCCGCGATATGCCAGTTGTCGTTGTGAACCGGAACACCGGGCGTCCATTGGCCGTTGACGCGGCGCGTTACGTAGATGTCGCGAATCTCCTGGTCGGATCGATTGCGGTAAGCGACGATTGGTCCATTGGAAGTGACTGCTGCCGAGTTCTGACAGCAATCACAAGTCCGCTCGTCCAGCCGGACTTCGGGACCGAGTTTGCCGTTGCCAGCGATCATCGTCGTAACCAGCATCATCTCATTCGACGCGTCGTGACCTTCCTTGGCGAATTTTCGACCATCCAGCCAGACTGCGCCGACCTGGTCTTTTTCGCGCCACATGGCGACGAAGCCATGTTCGGTCTGTGACGTGTCGCGATGCGGCATCACCGCAGTGCTCCAGGTCTTTCCATCATCAGTCGACTGGGCGACGCGTACGCCATACGCGTACGTGCCTCGCCCGTTGCGCTGGAGCCAGTGTACAGCGAGCTGCCCACGCTCACCGACCTGGATCGAAGGGAAGTCTGCCCAGTTGACAAAAAAATCGCGCCCGGTCCGAATCGTGACCGGTGGCGACCATTGCGTTCCGCGTAGAACGGAGAGCTTCAGCGCATGTCCCGAATCAGCCGGCTGCAGCCACGTCATGTAGACTCGGCCATCCGTTCCTACTCCGAGGTTTGGCTGCGCGCTGCCAGGACCCGCGGGGCTGGGAATGCTGTCGATTCGCGCTGGCAGGGCGGATTCCGAGCCACGATCGGCCGTCGCGCCAGCAAAACCAACGGTAACGACCACAACCGCTGCCGCGCCGATTGCTGAGGGTCGCAAATGCATAAGCGCTCCTTGAAATCAATAGATGGCCCAAACAAGATGATGAAGTGGACCCGGTTCCAGCAATTTGCGCAATGGTAAACGATTGTCCTGGGACGATTGTACGTGGAGAAGCAGCTCTTGCGATTCGCTTCACACAG
The DNA here is from genome assembly GCA_040902615.1 of Gemmatimonadota bacterium. GTDB lineage: Bacteria > Gemmatimonadota > Gemmatimonadetes > Longimicrobiales > RSA9 > JBBDWZ01. The sequence continues at coordinate 30,181 of JBBDWZ010000119.1, forward strand.
GGAAAATAAATAACGGGACACCGAAAGCATGAATTCACGGCAAGCCGTTAACGGAGACTGGGGCCCTCGTCTCACCCGTCACCATCTCCCACTTGGCCTTCTGAGCGCAGTGCTGTTTGTCGTTTTCATGAACGTGCCGCCCTTCACTCGCGAGCATCCGCACCCCGATATTTACAGCGGGACGTTGCCCCGACAACGCAATCCGGCACAAATGGATCATCAAGGCCCACCCATGGACCACGCGGCGGGCCATCGCGCACCGATGGGCCATGGTCAGAGTCGGCCCGCCCAAATGGGTCAGGGCCCGAGCCGCAACCCAGCGATGGGTCACGAAGGTGGCCGAAACGCTCGGTCCGTCCTCCGGCGCTCAAGCATAGCCACTGGATACGTCGCCCTGGGACTCCTGGCGCTAACGCTTCTGACCGGTCCAGCGAACCTGCTGCTCGATAGACGCAATCCGGTGTCGAGCTATCTACGCCGCGATGCAGGCACCTGGACCGCGATCTTCAGCGTCGTCCATGTGATTCTCGGACTACAGGTGCACGGCACCGGGAAGATATCGGGGTTCCTCGATTACTTCATCGCCCGTGATGGCGGCGTGTTGCGCAACAGCTTTGGTCTCGCGAATTACACCGGACTGGTGGGCGTCGTCATAGTGCTCGGTTTGCTGGCTATTTCCAGCGATGCCGCGCTGCGAAAACTCAAGGCCAGGCCGTGGAAGCGGCTCCAACGTCTCAACTACGCCTTGTTCGTGCTGGTTATTCTCCACGCCATTTTCTACGGCGCGCTCTTGCGTATGACGTCTGCCTACACGGTCCTGCTCGTCATCACAGCTGCCGTTGTGTTTATCGCACAGGCAATCGGCGTCCGGTTGTGGCGGCGCAGGTACTCGAACGGCTCACAAGTGGCGTGATACCGCGACGCTAACGTGAAACGTGCAGGTGCACGATCACCCATTTACCGCCCGTTTTTTCCAGTACTGCAGTCCCGCGGCCGATCGATTGAGCCGGCCCCGCCGGCGTCGTACCGCCCACAGTTTGACGAAACGCGACCCAGGCAACGCTATCTCTAACTTGTGCTTCAACCGCACTGTGCTCGAATTTCAAGTTCGTGTAGCGCGCGATCTCCGGCTTGAGATGCTGGTCGCGATACTCGGCCCAACCATGCGTGGTCGCTGTATCGGTCAAAATGTGAACGCCGCGCGGACGAAAAAGGCTGTCAATCGCCGTCAGATTACCGGACTGCACGTGCGTGGCAAACGACTGTATCAGTTGCTGGACCGCGGTACGCTCCGGATTGGGTGCACCGCGCTGCGCGCTTGCCGCCGACACCGCCAGGACTCCAGCCATTGCAACTACGATGCTGTAAGCTGCCTTCATGGTCTTTGCTCCAGGGTTGAGTTCACAAAAGCTACGCCCCGCTACGTTCCACCGTGCGACGGATGGGTCAAGGCGCGACGTACGTGGTCGCGAAGTGCGGCGTCGTGCGTGAGCAGGATGGCCGCCAGGTTGTCTGACACGATTAACGTTGGCGGCATTCGCCAGCTCACCATCATGTGTGGCGGCGCGACCTGGTGCGGGTCCAGGCGATGCGTATCGTGCGCGCGTGCGCTGGCATCACCATAGATGTAGATCTGAACTTCGCCGTTCCCCAGGTTCAATAGCGAGCCTGCCACAGTCATGAACGGTTGGCGCACCGGTTCGGCCGCGCGCACCGGTTGCAATCCCGCAGCTCGCAACTTCCCTTCGACGCTCGCCAGGTCCCAGGCAATGCCACCGGTGGTCGCACCGGCGGGAGCAATCGCGTCGTCCGGCTCCCGACTCTCTTGTCCACAGCCAAAGAGCATTGCTGCACCGAAACAGAACACCGCCAGTCTTCGTTCCACGCCGCGCATAGATACTCCTGGTTCGAGCAGCATGAGATTTCAACCTGCCTTCATAAGCCGCGTCGTATCGCCCGAGGCTGAGGCTGTCATCGTGCTTGTACAGGAAAAACGAGAGTAGCCCAGTGCACGTCCCATTCACCCTGCGCACTCGAGGGCAATGCATGTATGGTCCGGATGTTCCACCAACCCGCATTGCCGACCGGCAACTTTGCGACTCCGCGAGCATCGGTGGTGACCTTCACATCGCCCGCCGGCCCGGCCCCGCCGTTCAGCGCCGTGAGATCGTTGAATGGCACCCAGCCAGCGGTCAGAGTCGCGTCGGCGAGCGGCTTGCCCAAAAACTCCAGCACGATCTCCGCCGTTTCACCGTTGCGTAATGCACTCGGGTCCTTGGCCACCGACAACTCGAGCGGATGGCCCAGACGCTGGGCAAAGCTGCGAGGTCCACCGCGGCCAACCTGCACGTAGGTCTTGGCGTATTTGATCGACTTTCGCGTGATCGTGTCTTTGGGCATCAAGCCCTGCTGCTCGTAGCGGGCTGCCAATTCGGGCGCACCCTCGAGCTCGAGGTAGCGCTTGAAAGCCGCCGGCGCCGATCGGGTCGAAGCAGGTTGCAACCGCACGCCCACCGTGTATTGGCCCTTCGCCCTCGGCGCATGAGTTAACCGGAGGGACTTCTCGGCCACGCCTAGATCCGTGATTGGATGCCCGTTTTTTCCGTCGTGCAGGATCGCCTCCGCTACTCGAGTCGCGCCGACCGCGGATTCACTGGTAGCGAAGCGAACGCTGGTCTGGCCGTGCACCGTAATCGAGTTCTCTTCGCCGAACTCGAGTTGGATGGGCACCATCCAGAAATCGTGCGCCATTAAAGCTGACGCGAACACGGTAGCCAGTCCGAAAACTACGAGCGCTACACGTCGGAACCGTGCGTGTTTTTGCATGCTGACCCCCAAGGGCTGATGAATTGCGCAATGAACCAGATCGCATTACCGGCGGCGTTCAGCTGCCAGGCCGCCGGCGGGCGCGGCTGGACCAGTGAATGTGGCGGATCTTCCACCCGTTTTGCGTGCGGAGGAGCACCACGGTTTCCGCGCCTACATTGTCAATCACGCGTTCACCCCGCGTACCGGTCGTCGAATACTCACGCGTTGACAACGCGAGGTCGCCCGAAATCTGAATTACATGGCGCAACGTTTCCTGTTTGAGCGATTGCAACGCGTTGATATCCGCGCGCAAATGGCCCCGCCGGTAATCGTCGATCGTTTCCCAGCCGCCACCCTCGAAGATCACCACGTCCGGGTGTAACAGAGCGAGCGCGCCCATAGAATCGCCGCTCGCCAGTGCCTTGCCGAAAGCGGCGGCCACTGCGCGGACATCCGACTCGTCCTTGGTCTGGCCTGCAAGAGTGACGGGTGAGACGGCGGTGGTAAACACGGTTGCGAGCAGCACGAATGTTCTCATGGAAGACTCCTGAGGAGGCACCTGGCGATTTTACTGTGCCTAAAAAGATCGCGCAACCCGCCAGCCGACAGGGCTTCCTTGATGATTGTGGACAGGACTCGAGCGAACAAACTGCGTGCGCTCCTGGACGATCGACCCTACCCTGCGTGATGGTGGGAGGCTGGACTCACGCGCGCGTGTGGACACGTGCTGTTTTCGGGTGGGTGATTCAAACGACAGACCAGATGGCCCAATGGATTCTCTGATCTGTGCTCGCAATGCGCTCGGTGATCGGGCAACGGATGCGTCATAATCAAGCCCGATAGCGCGGCAAGCAGCAGGATGCCGCCCGCAAGCAGCGCGGGCCGCGAAGCTGATGGTGGGTGGCTGCTCTTAGTGGAGGCGTTCAGCAATCGTCCCACCCGGTACTCCAGAAAGTGCGGACTGTGAAATGGCGCGGACCAGGCTGGTGCCGCGCGCGTAAACCGCTGCGCCGTGCGAATTAGCGCATTGGCCAATGTGGTACGCCCAACGATCGCGGCAGCCGCGTCGTCTGCGGCCAACTCAGCGGTGTCCGCAGCGACCCGAGCCAGAGTTCGACCGACCGGTACCCAGAACAGCAGCG
>JBBDWZ010000120.1:0-7511 GCA_040902615.1 Gemmatimonadota bacterium
CAGAAGCAGGTACAGTGACGGCGGGCCAGAAGCAGAATCAGAGACAGAATCAGAGCAGAAGCAGGTACAGTGACGGCGGGCCAGAAGCAGAATCAGAGACAGACAGAGAACGCACGCAGAGACAGTCACCCCACCCGTCGAGTACGTTTTCTGGTTTGTAAAAAAAACACTGACTGCCGGTTCCTGTCAGTGAGGCATAGACTGATTCTGCATTCTGTCATTGATTCTGCTTCTGGCCCGCCGTCACTGTACCTGCTTCTGTCTCTGTCTCTGTCTCTGTCCCTGCTCAGTCGTCCTGCTCGTCGGCGCCGTCGATGCCGGCGGCACGCAGCAGACGTGCTTTGACCTGCTGGTGGAAGGTTTCCCACTTCAACCGCATCTGCTCGGGATCGAGCGATCCCTCGAGGAAACCGACCGGTATCTCGAAGCCGCCCGCGCGGCTCCGCCCGCCTCCGAAGTAGCGGCCGCGCCCATCCGATCCGAGCGCCGACTTCAGGAACTGATCTACATCGAGCGTGAGCTTCTGCGTGCGCACGCTGCCCACCAGGACTTCACGCTCACCTTCGCCGATCAGAATGCCGTATGCGATTGCGGTATGAACGTTTTCTTCGGTCAACAGGAAGTCGGTTGCCTGCGGAATCGCATCACGGTCGGCGTGCCTCAGGTAGCCCACGCCGGCCATGGAGTAGCCGCCCTGCACGCGCCGGTCGGTCAGTGCGATGCGGATCACTTCCATGGTACCGTGTGAGCGCTGCACCCGCAGGATCTGCTCGAGCAGTTGCGGATCCATGTAACGGCTCAGGAATGCGCCCGCGGCATACTCCTCGGCGCCCGCACGGACCATCCCATTGGTCTCGGTTCGCAGTGCATGCATCAATGCGGTAGCCAGGTGCACATGTTCCGGCTTGTCCGCATCCAGGGTCAGGATCTCGCCATGACGGATGTAGTCGGCCACAATGGTGGCGGCCGCGCCGACCGGCCGGATGTCGGTAAACTCGGAACGCAGCAATCCCTGCGGCGTGTGATGATCGATGATGGCGATGGTGGGCACGCCGGCACGCTCGAGCCGGTCGGTCAGTCGGGTCGTGGTGCCCTGGTTGTCAATGAAGACCGCGCCGTCGAAGCGATCGAGCGGCAATCCTTCCGTATAGCGGGTGAGTTCCAGGTCGAGTACCTGCACGAGCGCGAGGTTTTCCTGATGGCTGATGCGGCCTTCATACAGGATGTCGACTTCGATGTCGCAGCGCTCGCCCAGGAGGCGGTAGGCGAGCGCGGATGAAATCGCATCCGGATCGGGATAATCCTGCAATATCGCGACGTGAACCTCGCCCCGATGCTTCTTCAGGAATTCGGCAAACGCCTGCGTCCTCTCATCGTCACCGAAATGAAGTGGCGGCTGCAGCACGTCGAATCCGGGAACCGTCATCGCTTCAGCCTGTACGCGCGTTGCGAGAGCATCAATCGGCCGCCTGGCTCGGGACGTGGCCGACTTCGGGCCGCTCGTGGTCACCTGGCTGGTGCGACGCCTTGCCCAGGATTGTGCGCAGCTCCTCGCGGTCCATGACCTCGGTTTCGAGAAGTCGACGCGCAACTTCCTCGAGATTGTCCCGATCGCGCCGCAGCAGCTCCAGTGCGCGCAGATACATCTCCAAGATAATGCGCCGTACTTCTTCGTCGATCGTCTGCGCAGTGGCGTCACTGTACTCTCTCGAGTCGAGCGCTGGCTCGGGAGTATTCAGGAACAGGTTCCGCCGCCGCGCGAACGTAACCGGGCCGAGCAGGTCCGACATACCCAGCTCGGTCACCATCCGGCGTGCAATGTCGGTCGCACGCTCGAGGTCATTGCCGGCGCCACTCGAGATTTCACCGAATATGATTTCTTCGGCCGCGCGTCCGCCCATCAATACGGCGATGCGGTCCTCGAGCTCGCGGCGCTGCAGCAGATAGCGGTCGTCAGTGGGCAGTTGCTGCGTATAACCCAGTGCGGCCACACCGCGCGGGATGATCGAGATCTTGTGCACCGGATCCGCCGTGTCCACTCGCTCGGCTACGAGTGCATGGCCGGCTTCGTGGTACGCGACGATCTCGCGTTCTTTCGGATTGATCAGACGATTCCGCATCTCGAGTCCGGCTATGATGCGATCGGCGGCCGCTTCGATGTCGTGCATGGTCACCTGGTCGCGATCGCTGCGTGCGGCAAGCAACGCAGCTTCATTCAGCAGGTTGGCCAGGTCCGCCCCGACAAAACCGGGCGTCCTGCGCGCCACCACCGACAGATCGACGTCGAGCGCGAGCACGATATCCTTGGCGTGAACTTTCAGGATCTCCTCGCGGCCCTTCATGTCCGGGCGATCGACGACGACTTGCCGATCGAACCGACCGGGCCGCAGCAACGCGGAGTCGAGGATCTCCGGCCGGTTGGTGGCCGCCATGATGATGACTGCCTGTCGTGGATCGAAGCCATCCATTTCGACCAGCAACTGGTTCAGCGTCTGCTCCCGTTCATCATGTCCGCCCACCGAGCCACTCGCGCCCCGCGCTTTGCCCAGTGCATCCAGCTCATCGATGAACACTATGCAGGGCGCCTGTGCCTTGGCCTGCTCGAACAGATCGCGCACGCGGGCAGCGCCAACACCGACGAACATCTCGACGAACTCGGAGCCGTTGATCGAGAAGAAGGTTACACCCGCCTCGCCGGCAACCGCGCGAGCCAGCAGCGTCTTGCCGGTGCCCGGAGGTCCGACCAGCAGTACGCCCTTGGGAATCTTCGCGCCCAGCCGAACGAACTTGTCTGGCGTGCGCAGGAACTCGACGACTTCCATCAGCTCCTGCTTGGCTTCATCCGCACCGGCCACATCTTCGAACGTGGTGTCGGTTCCCTCTTCTCCCACGATGCGCGCGCGATTCTTCCCGATGGTCATGACGCCCTGCGCGGGATTGAGCCGGCGCAGCATCCAGAACCAGGCGATGATGATGAGGCCCATGGGCAGCAGCCAGACCATGACCTGCCCGAACCAGCTTTGGGCGGTCCCTTCGTAACGCGGAACCTTGGCATCGAGCAGCGGCACCAACTGGTCGTCGTCGGGCACGCGCACGGCTGTGAGCTCTTCGGCCTTCAACGTCACGCGCAGGCTGTCGACCACGACCGCGCGAATCGAGCTTGGGCTGAGCACGACATGTTTGATCTGGCCCGCCTCGATCCGTGTTTTCAGCTCGCTGTAAGGGACCTGGCGAGTGTTCGATTTGCCCAACGCGTAGTTCAGCCCAATCAGGATCAGGAACGCCATTACGAAGTAGAGCACGGAAAACCGCGTGCGCTTGTCGCCCATAACGGGCGTCAGTCCACGCCTCCGGTCCCGGCTCGCGTTGCGGCGCTCAGCCCTTTTCCGGCGGTCCTCCGCAGAATCCCGGCGCTCCTCGCTCATACGGGGCTGAACGGGCAAGGAGTAGACCAGTGAGGCCGAGACGGCCACATTGGTGCGCCATGACTGGCCTAGACGATATCCGGGACGCTCGGACGAGCGGCGCCGGCAGGATCCACCGTACGCCATTGTTTGGCTCAATGGCTCTAAGCCAGCGTACGGGAGTGGACCTGCTTCTGAAAGCAGAATTTCTGCAGAAAACCGGCTCCTTCAAGGTGCGCGGTGTGTTACACAAGATTCGGCAGCTGACGCCGGCGCAGAAGGCGGCTGGCCTGGTCTCGGTTTCGGCCGGCAACCACGCAGCGGCGCTCGCGTTCGCGGCCTCGGCCGAGGGCGTCAAAAGCACGATCGTAATGCCGGCTACGGCATCGCCGGTCAAAGTGCAGGCCAGCCGGGACTACGGCGGCGAGATCATCCTGCACGGCAAAGCCGCGGACGCGTTCGACAAGATGGAAGAGCTGCGCGATCAATACGGCTACACCCTGATTCACCCCTACAACGACCACGACATCATCGCCGGTCACGGCACCGTCGGCCTCGAGATCATGGAAGACATGCCCGATACCGATGTCGTCATTGTGCCGATCGGCGGCGGCGGATTGATCGCGGGCGTGGCGGCCGCCGTCAAAGCGATGCGGCCGGAAGCGCGCGTATATGGCGTCGAGCCGCACGGTGCGCCCACCGTGCGTGCCGCCCTCGATGCCAATGAGATCGTGAGACTGGAAAGCATACAGACCATCGCCGACGGCCTGGCCGCGCCGATGAGCGGTGACATCGTCATGGAGCATATTCGGCAACTGGTCGACGATGTCGTCCTCGTGTCCGATGAAGAAATCAAGGATGCCGTACGCACCCTGCTGGTCCGCTGCAAATTCATGGTTGAGCCCGCCGGCGCCGCCGGCCTCGCAGCTCTGCTCAATGGCCATATCCCAGTCTCGACGGGAGAACGGGTGGTGGTGGTGTTGAGTGGAGGGAATCTGGATCTTGAACGCTTGCGGGCTTTGCTTCAGTAACGAATTAACAGAATTGACGGACGAGCACGACCACGAGTACGATTGACGATTACGGGCTCAAACCTGGGCAGCGCTGCATTACATCACCTCAATGGCTGGAGCCCGTAATCGTCAATCATACTCGTGGTCGTGCTCCTGCTCGTCTGTTAAAACCCACCAGCTGGAGTCCACAAATGAGAACGATGAAAACTGGACGGATCCTCCTGCTCGCGTTGTTTCCGGCAACAGCGGCAAACTGCTCGAGCAGACCGACCAAGCAGACCATCAACCCGCCGAATGCGCAGCGGCTGGCGCCGTATTCGACCTCGGTGCGCAGTGGCAACCTGGTGTTCTTTTCGGGCGTAATCGGTTCGCGGCCGAACAATGCGGGACTGCCGGACGGCACCGAGGCTCAGGTACAACAGTCACTCGAGAATCTCCGCGCCAATCTGACCACCGCCGGTCTCACGCCGGCCGATGTGATCAAGTGCACGGTGTTCCTGGTCGACATTGCGGATTATGCGGTGATGAACCGGGTCTATGGCCAGTTCTTTTCGCAGGACCCGCCAGCACGTTCGGCCCTGGCGGTGGCCGCACTGCCGGCTGGCGCGCGCGTGGAAATCGAATGCATTGCCGCCGTGCGCTGATGCATGCCTGATCCGATACAGTTCGGTATCCTCGCGTTTACGTCGCTGCTCGCGATCGTAAACCCGTTGAGCGTGATCCCGATGTTCATCGCGATGACGCTGGCCTACGATCGCGAACGCCGCCGCGCAACGCTGCGCCGGGCGATCGCGACCGGATTCTTTATCATGGTCGGCTTTGCCGTGCTGGGTGGTCTGATCCTCAAGTTCTTCGGCATCACGACTCCAGCATTTCAAATCGCCGGCGGCATCATCTTCTTTGGCATCGGCTGGGACATGCTGCAAGCGAAACGATCCGGCGTAAAAACCACCGAAGAGGAAGAACTCCAGGGCGCCACCAAGGAAGACGTCGGTATCATCCCGCTGGGCATGCCCGGCCTGGTCGGACCCGGGACGATCACCACGGTCATCGCGCTGCAGAGCCAGGCCACGACCATGGCACACCGCGCCGCGATCTACGTCTCGATTGTGCTGGTCACGCTCATTTCATGGCTGGTACTGTCGGCGGCACCGGCCATCACCCGGCGCATGGGACCGACCGGAATGAACGTGTTCACCCGATTGATGGGACTGCTGGTGATGGTGCTCGGGGCGCAGTTTGTCATTAATGGATTGTCGACGGTGTTTCCGGGATTGCTGGGGGTAACGGATTAACGAATTAACCGACGAGAACGACTACGACCACGACTACGACTACGATTTACGGGGTCAAACCTTTGCAGAGCAGCAATACACTACCGCAATGGTTGGAGCCCGTATTCGTAGTCGTAGTCGTGGTCGTAGTCGTTCTCGTCCGTTAATTCGTTAATCCATTACCCCAGCAACTCAAAAACCAACGCCGTCCTCTGCTCCACCCCCTCCAGATCCCGTGGCACAGCGATCTCATATTTCGCGAGCAGTTTCATGCGGTCGTCGCGGAAGTACGCGCGTCCCGCGTCTGCTACCAGCACACGGGCGCCGCTGCGGCGGGCGGCTTCCAGCACCGAGCGCTGACCGGGAGCCTGCTGTTTCTCGTAGGACAGGTCACTGCAGATGAGGACGTCGAAGGCGGGCCGTACGGCGCCGGTCATCGTTAGATCCGTTGCGAACGGCGTGAGAGCGAGGCCCTGCCGGTCAGCGGCCAGTCGCGCGACTGCGAGTGCCCACGGGTCGACATCGTTGGCGATGACTTCGTGCGCACCCGCACGGGCCGCAGCCAGCGCGGCGACGCCGCCGCCGCAACCGAAATCCAGAACGCGTTTGCCCGCGACCCAATCCGGATAATCGAGAATTACGCGTGCGAGTCCGACGCCCGCAGCCCATGGATAGGCCCAGAACGGAGCGGGCAGGATTCTGCCTGCGAGCAGCTCGGCAGCTTCCCAGGTCTCGACCAGAGAGCGGGCGTAGAAAACGGAAACTTCGGGGACCAGCGAGGTTGGACCAAAAGGCGCGTGCGCATCCAGCAGGCGAATCAGCTCGGCATCGGTGGGCAGACCGAAGGAACCGGACGTATTAACTGCCAGCCTTCCCGGCACGTTCATGCAGCTGCGCAGCGATGTGGCGGGCGACGCCCATGATCGTGAGCGATGGATCGACCGAGACGGATCCGGGCAGCGCCGCGCCATCGGCGACGTACAGATTGCGGATTCGATGTGCCTCTCCGGTCGGGCCGGCAAATGAATCACCTGGGTTGGTACCGAGTGGTGCCGTACCCATCAAATGGCTGCCCGCACAAAACTGTGTGTTGGGCTGAACACTGCCCAGGCCGATCTTGCTCTCGACATCGGCTTCACTGCTGACCACGGTTCCGTAGACATCAGGAATCCAGACCTCCTTCGCGCCCGCGGCAAGAAAGATCCGGCTGGCGTTCTTCAGGTAGTCCACCGCCTTCTGCTGGTCGACGCCACGCACGCGGAATTCCGTGCGGCGAATTCCCTCCTTATCGAGAAATACGCGGCCGGGATGCGCTTCATCGATCACCGACATGGTCGAGCCGAGCTGATGGTATTTCTTCATGCGATCGATGTGCCGGTCGGCGACGTCGGCCAGCATCGCGGCAAAGATGCCCGGTGACTGGTGATTGGCCAGCATGATGTAGCCGCCGCCCTCGTAATGGCCGCTCGCATCCTGCCGCACGTTCCGGAACTCGTGCACCGCGTACGCGCACGGGATGCCGGTCTGGTTGTCAATCTCACGGCCGAAATCGGCCCACACGAAGAAGTGTGGATTCAGGTAGAAGCGCTTACCGACTGCGGCGTCCTTGCCGTTGCGCAGGAGCAACTCGGCCGTACCCAATGCGCCGCCGGCAAGAACAACATGATCGGCATCAATGCGAAAGCGCCCGCGTATTTGCTTGGTCTCTCGTTCGACGAACGCGCCTTCGACGCCGGTGGCACGGCCCTGGTCCATGACGATACGCTCAGCGCGCGCGTCGCTGTAAATGCGGCCACCGGTTTTCGAGATGCGCGGGATGG
>JBBDWZ010000120.1:7521-34129 GCA_040902615.1 Gemmatimonadota bacterium
CGTGATCAGCTGTGAGGTTTTCTTGTTGTACGCGCAGCCAAACTGTGTCCAGCCGCAGGAAATGCAGCCTACACGCGCGGTCGGCACCGCGCCGCCTTCGAAGCCCAGCTTTTCACAGCCCTGCTGGATCAATCGATTGTTTTCGTTGAAGAGCTCAGGGCCGGCGATGTGAATGCCGAGCTCCTGCTCGATCGCGGCCCAGTGCGGATCCAGCTCACCCGGCGTCATCCAGTCGATGCCGTGCTCGGTCTTCCAGCGCTCGAGTCGATCGGGCGGCGTACGAAATGAATCGCCCCAGTAGTGTACCGTGCAGCCGCCAACGGCTTCGGCGTAATTCAGGAACAGCGCATTGTCGACCGTTGCGTCCAGGCCGCGCCGTCCATTGAACGCGGCCATGCCGTCTTCCTCACGCTGACTGAAATCTTCCGCGCGAAAGAAGCCTCCCTTCTCCACCATCACGACATCCCAGCCGCGATCGGCCAGATAGGCGCCGAACGTACCGCCACCCGCACCCGTGCCCACGATTACGACATCGGCTTTTTCGCGAAGATCACCAGCGCGCTGGGTTCCCTGAATGATCATGAGACCGGGCCGAAGTCGACCGGAGTCACGGGAAATTGAAGACGTTCGGGCCACGGCCCCTGAAACCGCGTGATTGGCCGAGTCGCAGGATCGATGTAGGCGAAGTAGTAGATGAATCCTTTCAGCCCATAGAAGGCGCCACGCCGCAAGTTGAAGCGGCTCCGACTCCAGCCGCGCAGGTACTTGAGCCGCTCGGCCGGGTCGAGCGAAGTAAAACGCCGTACGCGGCCGCCCAATGGAGTGAGGTGCTCCATCAACCCGACCACCGTTTTGAAGTCGGACCGAACCGGATCCCCCACCAATGAAAGCTCTCGATCGATGCGCGACGCGACAGTTAATGCCTTGACCGGCACCCCGATCAGCAGCGCCTCCGCAGCTGCCTTCGTAATCGCGTATTCCTTTGGCGTGAGAGACTTCAGGTCGACAGCATCGCGCTCTGCGGCCGGGTATTCCGCGCCACAACCAGCCGGCAGGAAGGAGGCGAGCGCAATCGCAGCGGCACCACCAGCCGTTCCACGCAGAAAACCGCGTCTGTCCATGTGAAAATCATCGTGCATGAGGGGCAAGCTACGACTGTCGTCGCGGCGGCGGAAAGACATTTTGGGTCTGGGCTGGATACGGAAGGGGAGGAGGAGGGAGGCCCAAGGACTAGGACTGGGGCATGTGCGTTCATCGGTGCCACTGTCACTTCGGCTCATTTTACGGAAAAGCAGTCCTGCCCTAGTCCTAGTTCTTAGTCCTCCACCTAGTCCTGAAGCCTAATCCTGCCGTTGCCGTTCTCGCCGTAGCCGTCCGCAGTTACTGTAAGCCCGCCCAGCCGTCCCCTTGTTGACACCGCGGGACCGCCAGCCGGTCTGCCCAACCTTACCCCAAACGGATATCTTGCCCCGGCAATTCATGCATGCGCTCCGATTCCACTATCGCCCTGTTCGCTACTTGCTGACCCGCTGGGCGGCAGGGAAAAGCGCCGGCCTGGCCTTGAGCCCGTTCGGCTGCGTTTCAATGGATGAGGTTGCGGCGCCGGCTATGCCGGGGCCGGAGTGGGTACGGGTCGAGACGAGTTTGAGCGGGATCTGCGGCAGTGATCTGGCCGCAGTCACCGCGCACGATTCATTCACGCTCGAGCCGTTTGGCGCGTATCCATTCACCTTCGGCCACGAGAACGTGGGGCGCGTGGCGGAAGTCGGGTCTTCGGCAGGCCCCTGGAAGACGGGCGATCGGGTCGTTGTGAATCCAATGCTGGCCTGTCGTCAGCGTGGATTGCAGGCGTGTGCGGCCTGCGCGCGTGGCGAGTACGGTCTGTGCCGCCGGACCAGGGACGGCGCACTCGGCACCGGCCCCATGATCGGCTACTGTCCCACGGTGGGCGGAGGCTGGTCCAGGAACTTCGTTGCGCACGAGAGCCAGCTCCATCGCGCGGACGGCCTGGCCGATGATGTAGCCGTGCTCACCGATCCGTTCGCGTCGGCGTTGCGGCCAGTCCTGCTGCACCCGCCGGCCGAAGATGATGTCGTACTCGTGATCGGCGTGGGCAGCATCGGTGCATTGACGATCCGCGCGCTGCGTATGACCGGCTGGCGCGGACCCATTGCAGTCGTTGCCCGTCACGCCTTTCAGCAGGAACTGGCGGAGCGTGCCGGTGCGGACACGATTCTGAAGGGCAAGGCAGCGCTCTACGCCTGGGCCGAGCAGCTGCCTGAAGCGCGAGCGTACAGACCGACGTTGGCGCCGCGCTTTGTGGAAGGCGGGCCTTCACTGGTTTACGATACGGTTGGCACATCGGCCTCGATTGGCGATGCGTTGGCGCTCACCCGCGAGGGTGGCCGCATCGTGCTGGTGGGAGCGGCCGCCAAGGTCTCGGTCGACTGGACCCGGGTATGGTACCGTCAGCTGACGGTTGCGGGCGTTTTCGCCTACGGACACGTTCCGATTGGCGGTCGGCAACGCGACATTTACGATCACTCACTGGATCTGATGCGAGGTGATGGCTTCACCGAGCTCGGGTTGGTGACTCATATCTTCGATCTGGAGGATTATCGTGCAGCACTCGCAGCAGCCCTCGATAAGAACGGCCACCGCTCCATCAAAGTCGTCTTCCGACCCGCAGCTGGGTGAGTTGGCGATCTCGACCGAGCGGCCGCTTTCAGAGGCGCTTGCTGCCTTTACGCGCGATCCGTTCAACGGCTTCTGGGATGGCCAATCCGCCGACGGCGTGATCGCCGCGAATCCGCTGCTCGACACACCGAATGTTCGCCGCTGGTTCGAACTGATGGAGGCCGGACTGGCTCAGTCGCTTTATACGTACCAGGTACCGCTGGAACAGGCATCAGGCCCGGAAAGCTCCGCGCTCGGCTCCGGGTTCATCATGTTCTCGTCGTACAGCTACCTCGGGCTGATCGGCCATCCGCGCATCGCTACCGCAGTCAAGGAAGCCGTCGAACGCTACGGCACTTCGACGGGTGGCGTGCGCCTGCTTACCGGAACCCTGCAACTGCATCACGAGCTCGAGCACGAGCTGGCCAGCTTCCTCCGCCAGGATGCCGCCGCCACCTTCTGTTCCGGTTACGATGCAAACCTGGCTGCCATCACATCGCTCTTCGGATCTGGTGATGTGGCGATCCTCGACCAATACGCGCACCAGAGCATTGTCGATGGCGTCCGCATGGCCGGCTGCGAGCTTCGCAGATTCCGTCACAATGATGTCGAAGATCTCGAGCGGCGCCTGCGTCAGGCCAAGAATCGCGGCAACACACGCATTCTGGTCGCGGTGGACTCGGTATTCAGTATGGACGGTGATGAAGCACCGCTGTCCGAAATCATCCAGCTAAAGAAGAAGTACCACGCGCACCTGCTGGTCGATGAAGCGCATTCGATCGGCGCGATCGGTCATTCCGGTCGAGGTGTCTGTGAAGCGCAACAGCTGAATCCTGCCGACATCGATATTCTCACTGGATCGCTCAGCAAGGCGATCCCCTCGGCGGGCGGCTTCGTGGCAGGTTCACGCGCGCTCAAGATCTACATTCAGCACGGCTCCGCTCCGTACATGTTCTCCGCGGCAATGACACCGGCTAATGCGGCGGCATCGCTGGAAACGCTGCACATGCTCCAGGAGGAACCGGATCACATGGAGCGAGTCCGCCGCAACACGCAGCTCCTGCGTGAAGGGCTGCACAACCTTGGGCTGCAGACCACGCGGGCCAACACCCCGATCGTACCCGTGATCCTCGGCGACGAGTGGCGAGCCTACCGCTGGGCGCGCCGCCTGCTGGACCTCGGCGTGTTCGTTTCTGCGGTCGTGTATCCGGCGGTCTCGCCTGGTCAGGCGCGTCTCCGTCTGTGTGCAACCGGCGCCCATCAGCCCGAACACTTCGATGCTCTTTTCGAGGGACTGGCCAACTGTCAGGAACTCTTCGGATAACGGCAGGTTGCCTTGTCCACACGCCCTTTCGGCACGCCAGCCGGGGGATCTGACACGGGCACTCATCAACCCACTACGCCAGCGCTACAAAAAGCTGGTGCCAGGCGTTACTCTCAGTCTTATGTGTAGCTTTTGCCGGCTTCTCTTCCTGGTTTGCGTTTTGCCCACTCTGGCTGCTGGCCAGCAGGGCAAGCTCGATCAGATCCGTGACTCACTCAGCCGCAACTCGAGCGTTCCCGAGCTGCGGAACCGAGAAACCGCCCTTTCGCGCGGTCCCAACGCAACCGAACCAGCCGCAATCCTGGAGCGAGGTCTGGTCCTGCTGCGGCTGTTCGAGCTGACGAAGGAGAACGGCGATGGTGATGCTGCGCGCAAAGCATTCGAGCGCGCGGTCGAGCACGATCCGGCAAGCGGCTGGGCACACTTCGGACTCGGTCTCGCCTTGGCCGGCGGACCCGGTGTCCGTGTGCCGTCGCCAGGCGGGGTGCTCGATGGCTTTGTGCTCGCGCACAGTCTTGCCGGATTGGTGAGCCAGGACCCGCGCTCGCGCGCCGGCCGGCAGTTCCTGAAGGCGATCGAGCTGGACCCTTCGCTCGCACCTGCGGCAGTCCACCTCGCCGATCTCGCCCTCGAATTGCGCAGCAAGGACATGCTGCGGCAAAGCAGCGAGGCGCTCCAGCGCATGGTAGCTGATGGCTTCGCGTACGATGACGTGACCACCGCGCTCTCCCGCGTGCAGGCAGCGCTGGGCGATGTTGCGGGTGCGGAAGCGACGGTCGCCGCCGCCGCAGCATCGGACAGGTCGACCGCCGGCGCGTTGCGTGCCCATGCCGAAGCTTTGTTGCGCCAGCCGGGCAAGGCCGATGCCGGCGCCAAGGCCTACTTCGAGGGGCTGGCCAAGGCCGACGACGCGTCGATCGTTTCGTTCTTCGACGACCTGCGCATCATCGCATCCGAATCGGAGCTGGCGGGCTGGGAGCAGCGTACGCTCGACAGCCGGCGCGCCTGGCTCCAGCATTTCTGGGACAAGCGCGCCGCTTCATCCGGGAAGACCATCGGCGAGCGGATGGCCGAGCACTATCGCCGATTGGCCGAGGCGCAGACGCGCTATCGCCGCGAAGGCAAGCGCGGCGCCTCACCCGGCGGCTCACTCGTGCAGGACAAGTTCGACCTGGATCAGCTGCCCTTTGATGAGCGCGGCCTGATCTACGTCCGTCATGGCCAGCCCGAGCGCGTGATTCGCACGTCGAATGCCGACCTGCGCGCCAACGAGTCGTGGGTCTACACGCTGCCCAGCGGAAAAACGCAGCTCTACCACTTCGTGGTGCTGCGCGACGGCACCGACTACCGCATGGTCGATGACCTGCTGCAGGCGATGGACCCCAGCTCGGCGGAAATGCCATACGAAGGCATCGTCAGCTTGCTCGAGGATCGCGGGCCGTACGACCAGCGCTACAACATTCTGGCCAACCGATTCAACGCCATTCGCAACAACAAATGGGGCGCCAGCAGCGCGAACACGCTGTGCCAGGCTTTGGGCGGCACCAACTGCATGGGTACCGGCAGCGGTGCGGCCAGGGCCATCGATGGCGCCAGCTCAATGATGGAAATCATCGCGCAAAGCCGCATAAACATCGCAAATGAAAACCGCGAGGCCGCACTCGATGCGTTGGCTCGCGACTCGGATCGGCCCGACTTCAAGACGGCGCTGCCCTTCTACTACGATGTCTACATGTTCAAGGGCGCTCAACGGAAGGTTGACCTGACCGCTGCCATCGCGATTCCCGGCACCTCACTCGAGCCACGCCAGATCGACGATGTGCTGGTCTACTCGCTGCAGCTCTCGTTCATCGTGATCGATACCATGGTCGGCAGCGTGACCCGGCGCGACACGGTGTATCACTTCCGCTCGCCGCGCCGCCTCGGGAAGGGTGAGCACCTGCGCGTGCACACCGATCTTTCGGCCACGGCATCCAGGTCCACGGTGCATCGCCTGGTGATCCGTGACCTGGGGCAGGACGGCCGCGGTCAGATGTATGGCGGGAATACGGTGGTGACGGCGTACGATGGCACGGGCATTCAGCTCAGCGACATCGTGCTGGCCGAGCCTGAGAAGGGTTCCTGGCAGCGCGGCACGGCGAGCCTGGCACTGGTACCTCCGCGCCAGTTCCTGGAGGGCCAGCCACTCACGCTCTTCTACGAGGTCTACAACCTGCCCGCGGACACGCCGTACCGCACCGAGATCACGCTGGCACCCACTTCGGAGACCAGCGGCTTCACGCGCTTGAAGAAACTATTTGGCGGCAGTGATGGCTCCGTGCAGCTGCGCTTCGACGGTGTGGCGGTCCAGGATGACAACGGCCGGGTTCAGGAGATCCGGCGCGTCACGACCGAGCTGAAGCCCGGCAAATACCGGGTGCGCCTCAACATCACCAACCTGTCCAACCAGCAGGCCGTCACCAGCGAAAAGCAGTTCGTCGTGATAAAGCGATGAGCGACGAGCGATGAGCGACGAGTAACTGCGGCGGTGGGCACGCGCTCGTTAGAGCGCCGCTGCTAAGCACGGTACGGCGCGTAGCTGCACGGATCTGACGAGCGCGCGCCCGCCGAGCAGGTACTCGTCGCTCGTCGCTCGTCCCTCATCGCTCCCCGCCGATGTCGGCCAGTGGCTTCATCCGGTAGACGCGATTAAAGGTGTTTGGGTCCCCGACCATCGACCACACCACGGTTCCCGCCGGACTGATCTCCTGCACGGTAATCGGATAACCCTGCCCCCAGCCAAAGGCCGCGACTGTATTTCCACTTGCCAGTCGCATGACTGAGCCCACGCGCGTGGCGTTGATGTCCGGCTGCGGACGGTACTGCCAGGTCAACGAAGCCCGCCTTGCATTCAGGTCCAGCGAGTACTCGGTGACGCGAGACCACTCCTGCGCAAACCCTCGGCCGAGACCATTGTCGAAGAGTAGAATCCGGTTGGGCGCGACTTCCACTGCGCTGTGTTGTGAGTAGAAACGTTCGGGTACGGTCAGCTGCAGCGTCGGGTTGGGCCCGCCCAACCGCCACTCAATGGACCGGAAATCCGGCGCAATCGAAAAGACCTCCTCGAGATTGCGAGCGGAAACCACAATGTTGCCGCGCGAACCAACCATGATCGAATTTGCGTGCATCCAGTTATTGGCTGCGCTCTGGGCTCCACGATCCCGGGCCCAGTCGAAATAGTCGAACGAGCTCCACTTCCTGGTCACCAGATCGCTCTCCGGCAGCCACTCCCAGATCGCTTCGCCCACCACGGTAGTATCGCGGATGACTTTGGTCTCACGCGCAAAGAAGAGAACGCTGTTCTGCGGTGTCACCGTAGCATCGTGATGGATGAGGCCGTACGGCTTGTCAGAGCCATTGCGCAGGCGGCGCACTACGCGCGCGTCAGGTGCAAGCTCGACCAGACCGGAGTCGGCATCGAGCATCACGAAATTCCCGTTGCTCCGGCGGCTCACACCGTTGATCCAGCCTCGGGTGCGCCAGAACCACACAATCTCTCCGTCGGAATCCGCGATGAAGGCTCCGTTGAATCCCGTGTTCGTGATCATCAGCTCGACCATGGTCAGCGGCAACGTGGGCAAGCCTTGCGTGGTGAACTTCAATGCGGCCAGATCCGTCGGGAGCTGGCCGGTTGTTATCGTCGCCGTGGTCGCGACGCTTTTCTCACCGCGGCGATTCACGGAACGCACGTCGATCGTATAGCTGCGCTGCGCTGTGAGCCGGGGCAGGAATATGCGATGCTGGCTTGCGGTGGAATCGGCTGTGATGGTCAGGGCTGAGCGACCGGGAGTTACATAGACCACCTCTACGTCAGCAGCCGCAGCCAGCGCGACGTTCAAGTATCGGAACAGCGGTCCAATCGAATCGGTGGTCACGCTCAGGATTGCGGGCGGTGGTCCTGAGTCGGTCGGAGATTCACAGCTCGCGCTGATCAGTGCCATCAGCGCGAGTCCCAGTGTGAAATTGACCTTCATATCTGTCTCCCGAAAAAAAGGCCGGACCCGCGAAGGCCCGGCCCTTTCATTTCACTTGCTCGGTTCGCTGCGTTCAGGTAACAGTCAGCTTGTAGGTCGTGCAGGAACCGCCGCCGTCGTACCATTGCACGTCGACGAAATAGTCGCCGGGCGTGAGCGTCATCGTGACTTTTTCCGGGTTGGCTCCGGTTGCAGCAGTGAAGCCGGCCAGGTTTGCGCCGGTCGAGCTGAGAAGGTACATGTCGATGTCAGCTGCATCCGTCCAGGTCAGCTCAACAACGCGACTCCCGCCTGTGGGCACAGTGAAGCGAAAGAAGTCATCGCCGTCGCTGGTCGCGTTAATGCTTCCATACACTGTTCCGCCCACCGTAAGCGCACTCGTATTCGCGGTGGTGCGCGTGTTGTTCGGCTCAAAGCTATCCGCACAACCCACACCTGGTGTCAGGTTGAAACTGCCGGTCAGGCTGAAGTCAGCCGGACCAGCGCCCGTAATCGAGAAGGGAACCGGGCCTGCTGCCTGGCCGAACGGAAGCAGGTATCGCACGCGAGTAGGCGTGACATCGATCAAGTAACCGGGCTCATCCGTCGTCACATCGACCGCAGTATTCGCATCGAACAGGGCCGTAGTGGCCGTGAACTGCAAAACAGTTCCACCCGAGAACGCTGCGGTGGCAACGGTGCCGGGGAACGGGCCCGACAAGACTTTCACTTCCAGCGTATCGGTCAGGATGGCGGCAGTCAGGACCACCGGCACGGAAGCATTCACGCCGAGAGAACGCAGATAGAAGCGCGTCTCCTGCAGTTCCGGCACGTAGATCGTGCTGTCGACTACAACGCTGGCCGGTGTCGACGACGATGCTACGACTGGGATGGGTAGTGGCGTACCAAGTCGATCCACGACCTGCGCGGTAACGGTAAAGGCCGAACCGGCGGCCTGGATGGTCGACGACCGATTGGTGACGATCGCGAAGGCGGTGCCGGCACCCTGATCGGTCGGGTCCTCACTGCAGGCCGCGACCAGCAACGGCAGTGTCGCCGCAACCGGGAGCAGCCGAACAAACTTGCAGAGTTTCATGCCTCTCTCCATGGATCAGGATGTCAGGGCGACGCGGGGACGCGTCGTCGCCGAGTTAGAAACTGAGTATCGCCCGTATGGTTTCGACATCGCGGACCCGATCGGTCCAGTCGGCCAACGATCTCTCATTCGGGTCCGTCGTATAGATCAGGTTGTAGCCTGAGAAGCCGGTTTCATCCATGAACGCGAACTTCAGCCCACGGTTGCGCGTGTACTTCCACACCTCGACCGCTTTGCTGCCCGTGACGGGCATGATCTGCTTGGCGTCCGGCGGTCCGTACCGCAGGTAGATGCGGCCACGATCGGTGCGCGCACCCGATCGGCCGATATCCCGTTCGCGGTATTCACGTGCCACAAAATCGACGCGCTGCGAATACTCTTCGACCATCTCATGGTTTGGCGTGACCGGCTGAGGATCCGGGATTTTAGCCCAGAACCGGGCCAGGAATCGCCGCTTCGCATCGACCGGCAGCTGCGTCGTGCCACTCGGCACCGACTCGCCAGGTGAGGCCAGCGTGAGCGCTTCGACCAGGCGGGAGACCGCCGAATCATCGCGCACAGCCGTCGAGAAGTACCTCTCCAGCAGGTCGGTCTCGGAGCCGGTTGCGCTGGGGACGGGCGACTCCTGCAGCGTGCCCATCGTGAACGCGCCATCGCGCCGCTCGGTCCGATCGTTGACCCGCGCGGTCAGCGTGAGCACGTAGTCACCAGGCGGCAGTCCGGCCACCGGCAAGCCGGCGGCATCGACCCCACCCTTTTCGCTCACGGTCATCGGCCGCTGGGTCTTGAACAACGGCTGACCGCCACTCGAGCGCGAGATCGCGAACTCCAATTGCTCCGTGGCCGGCGCGCTTCCGACCGGGTAGAGCTCCAGGTAATACCAGAGCTTTGGCTCGGTCGGGAAAATCGTGATGCGCGTGCCGCTCTCGATGGCAAAGCGGCCCTTTTTGGCTTCAGACGGACCCGCCGACTCTCCTTCGGCCAACGCTCGGATCCGGTTGCTCACGAGGATGTCGGACACCAGCGGAGCAGCTGCAAAGCCGCGTATGCTGAGGTGCGCGGTGTCCCGCTGACCGGCTCGCGTGACCGCAACGGTTACCTGGTAACGTCCGGACCGCACGGCAAAGTTGACCGGGCGCGTGAGCTCGGTACCTCCGCGTGCACGCGCAAACGAGGCGATGCGATCCGAAATTGTATCTGTCCACGCCTCGCGGTGCAGCACCTGTCCCGTGCTATCGCGCACGAGCAGCTCGACCAGCGCGGTGTTGGCCTGACCATCGACCACGCGCACCGGCAATCCGATCACACCTTCCACCAGCGTCTGACCACTGCCACGCCAGAAGCGGGCAAGCCGAATCCGCAGGCCGCCCGTGCCATCGCCTTCCTGCGCCACGGCGGAACTGAATCCACCGGTGGCCGGAATGCCACTCGAGAGCAGCAGTGCCAGCACACCGGTGGTCAACAACTTCATGCGTCTACCAGCCGAGCTTGATCGTGAACTGGTTCACGCTGGACAGAATGCCCATGTGACGGAACGCGTAGTCCACGCCCACGTTCATGCCGGCCACAGCCCAGCTGAGACCGCCGCCGACCGAAAAGCCGTCCAGCGCGTCGTCGTCTTTGGCCGAAGAGCGGAAGCCGACCGTGCTTCCTGGATCGCTGTCGCGATTGTCACCCTGGTAGCCGTAACTGCCGCGCAGCCCCGCGCTCAGGCCTTCCCGCAGAGTCGCATTGAACTCGGCGCCCAATCCGACGCCCGGATCCGAATCGTTGGGCTGGAAGAACTCGGACAACAACGTCAGCCGGTTACTGCTCGATTCCATGATGTCGTACGCAAGGCCGACGCGGAACTGCGTGGGCGGCTCGAAGCCGCTGGTGCGCAGCTCACCGGCCGGACGCTCGACGTTCATCGACTCGTCGATGGCATCCACGTCCTCGTTCAGTACGGCGCCGCGTGGCTTGAGCGAGGGGCCGTAATTGATGATGATGAAGCTGGCGCGGATCGGCTTGCCGCCAATCTCAGCGTGGTAGTTGGTGCCGAAGTCGATCGTGAACCCGGTCGACTTGACGCTGCCCAGTCCCTCGGTGATATAGCGACCGGTCACGCCGGCGCTGAACCGGTCCGAGAACTGGAACGCGGTAGTCAGGCCGACCGCCGTGTTCGACACGCTGTAGGTCTCGCCGTTGCCTTCCTGCGCGGCCTCCGTGTACACCGGCTGATCGCCGAACCCGAAGTTCGAAAGGCTTACGCCCAGCCCCATGTCACCACCGCGCAGTGACCAGCCGATGCCCGCCGCTATGTGTCGCGTATCAGCGAAGTAGGCGGTGTGGCTGAACATGACCTGCTTCGTGGTCAAGAGCGCCAGGCCCGCCGGGTTGTAAAAGACCGAGGTAACGTCCGATACCAGCGCCGCGAACGAGCCGCCCAGCGCCGCACCGCGCGCATCCGCCGGTAGCGTAAGGAACACTGCCGAGGTCCCGCCAAAGCGCGTGTTGTCCTCTTCGGCACGCTCCCGCGGCAGGTTGGACTGCGCGGAGGTCACGGCCGGCGCGACTAGGGCTGCCGCGAGGATCACCGCGAAATTGCGATTCATGTTGATGGCCTCTCTTCCGTCATGGTTGGGGTGCCGGCCCGCTGGCCGACACCCAGCCCTGGTTTACCTGGCGAACTGAACGACCGTGAACTTGCCCGTGTGCGTCTTGCCATTCGGTGCTTCGACCACGAAGAAGTACACACCCGAAGCCACGAACTGGTTGTTGCGATTGCGCAGGTCCCACGACGTTTCGCCGCCGCCCTGCACATCGTTGTGCTCGAGAATACGCACCAGTGTGCCATTCAGTGTGTAGATCCGGATAACCGCCTGGTTGGGCAGATTCACGAAGCGCAGCACCTTGTTCGCTTGTCCCAGCTCGAACGCGCTGCGCACGTAGTACGGATCGGGCACCGTGTGCACGGCCTTCAGGTCCGTGCGCGTGGCCAGCTCTGCCGCGGCCGTCACTGTGAATGACAGGGTCAGACCGGGTACCGCGGGCGTGCGAATCGCCGACGGCGTGAAGCTGTAGCCGGTGCCCGCTCGTAGCACCTGGCCGTTGTAGGAACGGTAGACCCAGGTGGCATTGTTGGGCCGCGCACCCACGAAGAAATACGGCTCGCCGTTGATGTAGAGCGCGAAGCCTGAGCCATCGGTTGTGCCATCACCGTTGTAGTCGGTAGGTAACACAACCGGTTGCGCCACCAGCGGCACGTCGGGCGCCGTGGTGATCTTGAAACCACCGAACGCGTCCTGGAAGTTCAAGCGCTGGATGTCGGTGAAGTCCAGCTTGCCGTCGGCGTTGGCATCAGGAATGAAGCCGTAGCTGGCCTGCGGCCTGGCCTTGAATGGTACGGCCACATCGTGCGTCAGGTCAGTCACTGTGGTCACGTTTCCGCCGGACCAGGTGATCGCGATGTCCGCCGCGCGGCCGATCGTCATCATCGCCTGGTACCAGCGACGGCCGATCGCACCGAAGTTCACGTACGGCGTGAACAGGCCGATCTGACTGATGCCGGCCAGTGCACCATGCTTCAGACGATCATCGGTCGGGTGGGCCAGAGTCTCGTTGGTCCCTTCGAACCAGCGCGAGCCACCCGCGGTTGCGCCCGCGGCGACCGGAACAGGATCGCTCCAGAAGGGAGCGCCTTCCACACCCGCCCAGTCGGCCATGCCGGAGAACTGCATCGGCCGGCCCAGAATCAATTCCCACTCGACCGCGCCGGAAAACTTCGGCGTGGTCGTGAACTGACCGACAATCTTCGTAGTGTCGGCCGGCAGCGTGGAAATGGTACTGATCAACAGATCGGAAACCTGGTTGCCTCGAACCCCAGCGCACTCACCTCCACCGCAGGTCAGCGTGACCTTGTCCGTGCCGTTCAACGTGAGGAAGTACAGCGCGTTGTAGGTCAGCGGAATCACGCTATCAATCCGGGCGATGACGCGCTGTCCGGGCGAAACCGCCGAGCCGAGCGCGATCTGCACATCGGTAGCGCGCAACCCGTTGGTGGGTGGCTGCGGCCCGCTGAAGCGACCCGAAGCGTCGATGCTCGGGTGCGGCGCGTCGCCAACCAGCGCCCGCGTGGCACCGCGCAGCGAGACTGCGCTCTGCGCATCCGTGCCCGCCAGCCCCGTCGTGCGCGGTACCACGAATTGCGGCTGGCGCGGCGACTCGAGCGATGCGGTGCCCGACGCCAGCGAGTTCACGTCGAACGCGGTCACGATATACCGGTACGTGATCCCGTTCCTCACCGTGTTGTCCGTGAACACGAAGGGCACGCCCGTGTCCTCGAGTGTGATCGTGTTCGACCCGGTGACGATGATGGCACCCGTGACCGCATCCCGAATCCGGGTACCCGTCGGGAACTGAATAATCTCACCGGTGAGCGGGTGCTCGACCGGCGTACCGAAGGGCACGTTTTCTTCCGGAACGAAATTCGGATCCAGCTCACCGGTAGCATCGACGAACGTCGTTCCGGTCTTGTCCCGTTGCGCAATCAGATCGAACGCGCCCGACAGTCCGGTTGCGCGATAGATGCGATAGCCTTCCACGTCGCAGCGGCGGTAGTTCGGATTGAACAGTGGGCTGCTCGGGTTGGAGGCGATAGAGAAGAACGGGTCACCGCCGGAAGCGGCCGTGCAGTTCACGTCGGTGGGCGATGGTTCCCAGATCACCGTGACCTGATTGTTGCCGGGCACCAGCGTAAAGGGTGGCGACAACGGCGGCCGCGGCAGCAGAAACTTGTTGTTGAAGATCGCTTGCGCGACCTTCGCGTTGGCAAGCAGCGAGCCCCTCTCGATATGCGGGCCGACCAGCAGCCTGGATTCGTCGATGAACGTGACGCCCGCTGCGTCAGTCTGGATGGCCGCGGACGGAACTGTGATCAGCCCGGCCATCCTCTCGATCGTTCGGATGGTATCGCCGCCCGCCCCCGGTGTACGCGAGGGAATTCCGGGCCGCAGCACGTTCGTGCCGTTGGCCACGAACTCGGGGACGCGCCTTGGCGGGCCATGCGTATAGGCCACGACAATGGTGGACGATTCACCGGCTCGCAGTGAGAACGGACCCGATGCCTGGAACATGCGGGCGTCCGACAGGTCCTGGACCAGCGCGCAGAGCCGGCGCGTGATCGACTGCGGGATGGTGCAGGGCGGGTCACCGGCCGCTGTGTTCACGTCACCCTTCAAGTACCGGAACAGCTGCTTCACACCAGTCGGATCCGGGAAGGTTCCGCCGTTGGTCGTGTTGCTGAACATGGTCAGCCCGATCTCGCGGCCGGTAGCCGGGTCGACCGGGCTCTTCAAATACTTCACACCTACGAATCCGGGCCCCGCGAAGAACGGGGGCGCATACAGGTCGGCGCGAGCGGCAAAGTTGAAGTCATCGGTTACAAAGCGGCCATGGTACGCGATGCCCATCGAGAATGGCAGAATCCCGGTGGCGAAGTTGTCGGTCGCGTGCGTGGTCACGTCCGGATCCATCGCGAACGCCGCGTAGATGTTCCCAATGGTCCAGCCGGCATCCGGCAGACTCACGCCGAATTTTGCTTCGTTTGCCTGCTGGAACGCCGCGTCGTTCGTGACGTTCGTGAAGCGGTAGATGAAGAAGATGGTGTGCTCGGCACCGGCGGGCGCGTTGAACGCCATGGAGCGCTGCTCCACGCGTATGCCCATTGGGTGCGCGCGCTGCGAGACTTTGTCGGGATTCCCATCCCAGTAGCGAACCCAGCTGTCCTGGTCCGAGATCGTCTTGCTGCCGATCAGGGCCGCGTCGAAGAGCGACGTGTCGGTCGCAAAGGCCTCGGCCGGCCAGCGTGCCAGGTCATTTGCATTGAGCGCGTCGAAGGCCTCCGACAGCGAGGTGCCGTGGGCCTGGAAGCCGGTTGCATCGAAGAACAACGCGCCCACCGTGTCGCGCGACCAGGGACCCGCGTCCGGCCCGTTGATGCCAGCGATCTGGAGACCCGAGTTGAAGATGTACTGGTTGGTCGTGCCTGAGGGCCAGAAGCCGCCTCCGCCCGTTGGCGAGTTGAAGATGTTTGTGCAGACGTTGCCTTCGTTGTCGATGCCGCACTGTACCAGGTTGCCCTGCAGCACCGCATTGGGGCCCGCGCCCAGGTTGAACGGGCTATTCGCCCGCCGCGCACGCGACTTGTCCATCGAAGTCTGGGCGGACGCGCTTCCGAAAACCCCGGCGGCGAATACTCCTAGCAGGGCGGCCGCGAACGTCCTGGACCAGCGGCGGCCGCGCCCGTAAGGCTTACCGTATCTCGCAACCATTGATCATCTCCGTCGAAGGTGAGGCGACGTTGGGACGACGGCGAGAACTCGTCGTCGTCCCCAACGCCGTCTTTCCGTTTTTAGAATACCAGCTCGAAACCGAGCCGCAGGCGCCGGCCGGTGCCAATCAGATTTTGCGGACCGCTGCCGAGGTTGATCGCCGAACGAAATGCACGATCCTGCTCGGACGCATCGAAGATGCCGTCGCCATTGCCGAAACGGGCTTCGGCGCGGCGCAGCGCGACCAGATCGACCAGGTTGCGCACACCCTCGCCCGCGGCGTCCAGCGAGGCGAGATCGACCCGGTCGATGGTCACGCCGCCGCCCAAAGTCTGCCGGTGGCTGGCCACAATCTGATCGAACACGGCTTCATCAGTCAGGTCACCGGTGGTCAGGAACACGCCGGTCTGGTTCTCCAGGTCGAGCACGTTGCGTGCGTCCACGAAGACATTGGCGTTCCAGCCCATCAGTCGCAGGCCCTTCTGCGCCTTGAGATCGAAGGTCTTCTGCCAGGGCATGCGCGCGGTCGAGATCTCATCGTCGCGCAGCTCACCCGCGAACAGTCCGGTCGGCGGGCCGGTCACGATCGCCTGACCCACATCGGTCACCGGCGAATACGGCAGACCCGAGATGAAGCGGAAGGTGCCGAAAAGGCCGATGTTGCGCAGCAGCGGCTTCTCGTAGTTCGATGGGAAATGCAGCGAAAAGTTACCCGTTATGTTGTGATCGCGGTTTTCCTCGGTCTGCCGGATCGCCTGCGCCGGGTTCGGCGGCAGCCCGAGCAGAACGTTCGCGTTGCCCTCGATACGGGCAAACAAGCGGGTGAACGTGAGCGGGTCCGTGCCGGTATTGCGCGCATCCTGATACGAATAGCCCAGCATCACATCGAGGATGCGTCCGAAGCGGCGATCCAGGCGCACATCAACGCCACGGATCGTGCCGAAGTCGGCGTTGGTCAAGGTGTTCAAGAAGGCAAGCGTTCCCGGGTTGGTCGGGTCTTCCCACGCGAGTTTGCGGTAGGTCACGTCTTTGACCTTGTCGCGGTTGTAGACCGCGATGTCGAACACAAAGTCCGTCGAAATCAGTTGACGGTAGCCGAACTCGAACGCGATGGTTTTGCCAATGTCGGCCGGCCGCGTAAAGCGGTCGTTCGTGTTGGTGTTGCCGAATCGGAAATAGTCCGTGTTCTTGCCAAAGTAGTACTCGTTCAGGTCGGGCAGCTGCGAGAAGTGGCCGTAGCTCAGCCGGAACGTGCTGTTCACCGTAACCGGGAAGGAAACGCCCAGCCGCGGCGAAAGCGTGCTGCGGACCGGTGCAGCCTCGAAGCTGCTGTCTACGTCCAGGTTGAAGTAGCCCGGCGTAACCGGGAACTGTGAATTCGGGTCGAACCGGTCGTAGCGCAGGCCGCCTTCGATCACCAGGTCGCCCAGGTCCAGTCGATCCTGCACGAACAGGCTCGACCGTTTCGGGTTCTCCACCCAGAATTGCGCGCCGAACAGGTCCTGGTAGTTGGTGGACGCGACCCGAGTGTCAATGTCGAAATAATCGCCGCCGAACTTCAGGCGGTTCTGGCGATTCATCTGCCAGTCGACGGTCAGGCGGACCTGCTTCTGCTCTTCGCGGTTGTATCCAAACGCACCACCCAGACCACGCGTCGCAAAGCCGCTGGCTACGCCATACGGATTCAGCCGGAACTCCGAAGCGCGGTCCAGATCGGTGCGCGTGATGTCGAACGGCGTGCGCTCGCCGTCGTTGCGCAGGAAGCGCTCGACCAGCGCCTGGTCCACGGGGAAATCGTCTTCCTCGACCAGGAACTTCATGTTCGACATGGTAAAGCCCATGAAGGGACTCCGGTTATCGAGGTCCCATTCGCGGTCGAGGATACCCGTGGTGCCCTTGTCCTGAGTCAGGGCCAGCTTGACATCGACGGCTAAAGCGCGTTCGGCGCTCTGCACGATGTTGTGCGTCCAGCTGAAGATGAAGGCGCGGCTGTCACGCTTGCCGCCCGAAAAGCCCGACGGGTTGTAGAGGTCGCCCAAGCCGCCGCCGAATGCGTTCCGGCCCTGATTGCGCGACAGCTTTGCGGACAAGAACATGCGCGAACCCGAGCCATAGTTGAAGTCGAGCTTGCCATCGATGCTCGCTTCATCCGAATTCGAGAAGGGGATGCGGCCACCCTCGTCGTACAGAACAAAATTGGGAATGATCACATCACGCGTGTCGGTCGTGCCGGCGGGGATGTAGCTGACCACCGTGTCCACTCCATTGGCGATGTAAATCGGCTCATCCCTCCAGAGCTTGCCGAAGTTGGCCGAACGACGCCCTTCGGCCGTGCCGGCGAGGAACAGGCCGAAATTGCCCCAAAGCGGTCCGCCCAAGCTGAGTTCCACGCGGTTCAACCCGTACGACGTTTCCTTGGGCGATAGCTCGTCGGTCTGGAAGCTGAATGCGCCATTCCAGCGCCGGCCACCCGACCGCGTCACGTAGTTCAGAATCCCCGACTGCGCCTCGCCGTACTCCGCACTGAAGCCGCCGGTCAGCACGTCGACTTCGGAAATCGAATTGACACCGACCTCGAGGTTCGAGTTGCCGCCGTTGAAGTTGCGAATCAGCACACCGTCGATGTATACCGCTTCTTCACCCGAGCGGCCGCCCCGGATCGACATGCCATCCTTGCCGACGCCAGAGATCACGCCCGGCTGAAGTGTGATGATTTGCCGAACGTCGTCGACCGGCAGCTCATTGACGGTCTGGCCGGTGACAATCGCCTTCGAGGCCACCTGGTCGCGCGGTACTAATGGCTGGGTCTCGCCAATGATCTCGAGTGCCGCGATCTGCACTGCGCTCTGCACCAGCTTGAAGTCGACCGTAATGGTCTGGCCGGCCAGCACGCGCTGCTCACGCACCAACACCGACTGGTAGCCGATGAACTGAGCCGTGAAGTCGTGCACGCCTGCCGGCACGTTGTTAATGAAGTAGTGGCCGTCGGTATTCGTGATGTTGCCAAGGCGCGTGCCGGCGACAGTTATCTGGGCGCCCGCGATCGGTTGCCCGCTCGCTGCGTCCGTCACTCGCCCCTGTACTTTACCTGACTCCTGCGCGGCAACTGGCACCGCCAGCAGCGAAAGCGCGAGCAACGCTAAAGGGCGAACGGCCAGTCCTGACAAATGCATATGGTCCTCCGACGGAAGATGGGTTCGAGCTGGTTCGCCGCACCCCAGTTGAAAAAAACGATCGGATCGTACGCCGAACCGCGACCTCGTCTTCGATCGTCGTTCATGCAAGTTACCGTCGGCGTACGATGAAGTAATCGCCTTGTGCATTCGTAATATGGCCAAAAAAACCAGCCTATTTACGGCCATTCCTCGGCCAAGGCTGGATCCGAATTCTTGTTCGACGGGCGGTCAAAAGCCCGAGAAGGATACGGGCCGTGCCTTTTCCGTGTCAACTCAGCAATGCTGCTTATCGGTTCGCATCATTCCCCTTGCGCATCCGGAAAACGCTGCAAGCCGCATCGCCGTGACAGTACGCCTCGATTGAAACATGAATTTCAGCGAATCGAACGCAAAACTCGCAGTAAAACCCGCGCTTTTGACAACGTCTCCTCGTACTCCAGCGCAGGAACCGAATCCGCAACTATGCCCGCACCGACTTGTATGTATGCGTCACCACCAATCGCAACCAACGTTCGGATCGCAATCGCGGTATCCAGGCTCTCCGCGCCGTACCCGATGTAGCCGACCGCACCGGCGTACGGTCCGCGCCGCCGCGGCTCGAGCTCATCGATGATTTCCATGGCGCGCACTTTGGGCGCTCCGCTCACCGTTCCGGCCGGAAAACACGCGCGCAGCACATCGACTGCATTCAACTCTGCACGCAATTCGCCTTCGACCTGACTGACCAGATGCAGGACATGGCTGTAGGTCTCGACTTTCATGTATTCCGGCACGCGGACCGTGCCATAGCGCGCGACCCGACCGACATCGTTGCGACCCAGGTCGACCAGCATGAGGTGTTCGGCGCGCTCTTTTTCATCGTTGAGCATGTCCTCGGCCCGGGCCGCGTCATCTTCAGCGTCACGACCGCGCGCGCGCGTTCCTGCGATGGGTCGCAGGAACACGCGACCCTGCTCGACGCGCACTAGCACTTCGGGTGAGGATCCGACCAGGGTTAACCCGTCGAGCTCGAGATAGTAGAGATAGGGTGACGGGTTGAACGACCGAAGTGCACGGTAGAGGTCGAACGGACTCGCCTCGAGCGGTACCGAGAGGCGGTGGCTGAGTACGACCTGAAAGACATCACCAGCGGCGATGTAATCGCGGATGCGCTGGACGCCGTTCTCATACTGTTGGCGCGTCGAACTGCTGGTGAAGCGGGCGTCCTGGTCGGCATCCTTCAGCTGCAGCGGCGGTGGTGCCAACCGGTTGCGCAACCGTTCGAGGATCGCATCTATACGTGCAACGCCTAGGTCGTAGCTCTGTTCGAGCATGCTAGAAAACGGGGGATCCGGAATGTCGACCAGGGTAATTATGCGCGCGCGGCCGAGCAAATTATCAATGGCAATAATGGTGTCGGTGAAAAGGATAATTGCGTCGGGCAGATTGCGGTCGTCAGGCGGCGCGCTGGGCAAGCGCTCGATGTGGCGGACCATGTCGTAACCGAGAAAGCCGACGGCCCCGCCGACGAAACGCGGCAAACCGGCGGCGGGCTCGACGTGCACGGCGCGCAAGCGATCGTTGAGTGCGTCGAATGGATCGCCGAGTTTTTCTTTCCGGCCCCAACCCGCGTCCCGGGTCCAGCGTTCGATGGCACCGTCGGACAGGATGCGCCATGCTTCTTTCGGTTCAGTGCCGAGGAACGTGAATCGGGCCCAGGTTTCACCGCCGACTACCGACTCGAGCAGAAAGCCAAAGGGCGGCTCGACGATTTTGGCGTAAGCCGTGACGGCGGTCTCGGTGTCGAATAGAATCTCGCGCCATACCGGAACCAGTACGGTTCGCCGATCCCCGAGCGACGCTGCAATGACCGATGGGTCAGCGTATCGGGCCAGGAATTCATCGCGGGGTGGATTGATCATGGGTAGGCAATGTCGGTGAAAAAGCGCGTCTCAGCGAGACGGGGCGAGGGCGAGGGCGTGGGCGGGGGACCCGGACGCGGACGGGGACGCGGACGCGGGCTGGGGAACGACGCGGTTACGCTGATCGCGGTGGATACGGGCGGGACATTCACCGACGTTGTGTGCTTGCATGCGGGTGCACTGCACATCGTGAAGGTGCCGAGTACGCCTGCCGATCCATCATCCGCAGTGCTAAAAGGCATCAAAGAAGTCCTCGCGCTGATCCCCGCGTCCGCGCCCGCGCCCGTGTCCATCAACCCCGCGCCCACGTCCAAGATTTCCCCGCCCCCGCCCCCGCCCCCCTTCGTCCTGATCCACGGGTCGACAGTCGCAACCAATGCGCTGCTCGAGCGGCGCGGGAGTCCGGTGGCGCTGGTCACGAATCGCGGGTTCGAAGATGTATTGGAGATCGGCCGGCAGACGCGCCCGCAGTTGTATGCGCTATCCGGGTGGCGGAAGCCGCCGTTGGTGCCGCCCGAAGACCGGATTGGGATTTGCGGCCGGATCGGTCCTGGCGGTGAAGAGCTGGAAGCAATCGATCCTGGCGAGTTGTCGCAACTCGGTGAACGGATACGCGCGGCCGACGGCGTTCAGGCGATTGCGGTGTGTCTGCTGCATTCATACGGCAATGCCAGCCACGAAGCTGCGGTTGGCACTGCGCTGGAAGATCTGGGCTTGCCGGTTTCGCTTTCTCACGTCGTACTCCGTGAGTATCGCGAGTACGAGCGCTGCTCGACCACGGTCGTGAACGCGTATGTAGCCCCGCTGATGTCGAGCTATCTGGAGCGTCTTCAGGATGATGCCGGCGCGAGCCGCGTACGCATCATGGGATCCGGCGGCGGTGCGATTCCGGTTGCTGCGGCGCGCCGGGAGCCCGTGCAAACCGTGCTTTCCGGTCCGGCCGGTGGTGTGGCAGGTGCGCTGGGCGCGGCGCGGCAGGCCGGCTTCGATCGCATCGTGACCTTCGACATGGGCGGGACATCGACCGACGTGTCCATTTGTCCGGGACGAATCCTGCACACGCGCGAGCTGACCATCGACGGACTGCCGGTCGCGATTCCGGTCATCGACATCCACACCGTGGGCGCCGGTGGCGGCTCTATCGCATGGCTGGATGCCGGGGGCGCGTTGCGTGTGGGGCCGCGCAGTGCCGGCGCGCAGCCCGGTCCGATCTGTTATGGCCGCGGCGGACCCGAGGTAACCGTCACGGATGCGCAGGTCTGGCTGAACCGGCTTCCTGCGGATGCGTTTCTGGGTGGTACCGCGCTGCTCGATCGCGCATCGATCGAGCAACCACTCACGCTGCTCGCTCGCCAGCTGGGCTCCGATCCGGAGCACATTGCCGAAGGTGTCATCGAGGTGGTGAATACCTCGATGGAGAGCGCGCTGCGCGTGATCACGGTCGAGCGAGGACATGACCCGGTGGACTGTACGCTGGTTGCTTTCGGCGGAGCCGCAGGTCTGCACGCCGCCGAACTGGCGACGCGGCTGGGTGTTGCCCGGGTTCTGCTGCCGCGCGATCCAGGACTGCTCTCGGCGCACGGGATGCTGGTCTCACCCGTGCGCAAAGATGCTGCGCGCACGGTGCTGATCCGCTCGGATCGGCTGGATGCCGCGGAGGTGGAAGAGCAGTTCACTTCACTGGAACGGACTGTACTGGACGCAATGACCGAAGATGAGGTCCGGCTTGAAGATGTAACACTCGTCCGGTTCATTGACGCGCGCTACCGCGGGCAAAGCTTCGAGCTGCAGGTACCTGCCGCATCATGGCTCGACTCCTTTCACGATGCCCATCGGCAGCGCTACGGCTATGCGCAGCCGGACGCCGTTGTCGAAGCGGTCACGCTCAGGGTTTCCGGAAGTGCGGCGCTCCCGGTCATTCCGACTGTGCGAATTCCGGCCAGTCGCGGACCGGCGAAGCCCCAGGCGACCGGAACCGTCATCTGGCGCGGGAAGTCGGTGCGTGCCGGCCGGTTTGCGCGCGATCGACTCAAGGCCGGTCAGCAGATTCATGGGCCAGCGATCATAACCGAATACAGTGCGACGACCTGGTTGCCTCCCGATTGGCGCATCGATGTCGATCGCTGGGGCAATCTCATTCTCGTGGTGAACTGAGGTCCGAGGACTTCGATCAGGTAACTCCTCGGGAGGAGGGAGGTCTCAGGACGCCTCGATCGCCATCCCTCGCTGTCGCGAACCCCCGAATTCACGGTAGGTTATGCGGCTTCAAAAAACGGACTGCGCAAGAAAGAATGAAGAGAGCCGAAGAAGTACCGACCTCGTCCGAGGTGCCCACCTACCGTCCGCCGTACCTGGCCGCATTGATAGCCACGGCGCTGGTGTGGGCGTTGTACGCGCTTACGCTCGCCCCGACGACGGCGTTCTGGGATACCAGTGAATACATCGCGACCGCGCACATCCTCGGAATTCCGCATCCGCCCGGGAACCCGTTGTTCGTGGTATTTGCTCGTGCGTGGGAAGTGTTGCTGGCGCCGCTGGGCCTGCCGGTGGCCGTTCGGGTCAACCTGTTCAGTGCGACCATGGGCGCGTTGGCGCACGGCTGCTGGTTTCTGCTGGCGCATCGCATTCTCTCCGACTTCAGCAGCAACAAGACCTTCCGGCTGATCGGCGCATCGCTGGCCGTGCTGGTCAGTGCAACCGCGTTCACCGTGTGGAACCAGTCGAACGTGAACGAGAAGGTATACACGGTCACGCTGTTTACGATTGCCCTCCTGTCCTGGCTGGCCTTTCGCTGGCGTGACCATCTGGGCG
Organism: Gemmatimonadota bacterium; assembly: GCA_040902615.1. Classification (GTDB taxonomy): domain Bacteria; phylum Gemmatimonadota; class Gemmatimonadetes; order Longimicrobiales; family RSA9; genus JBBDWZ01. The sequence goes on from JBBDWZ010000120.1 coordinate 30,809, forward strand.
AGGGCAAGGATGACAACCTGATCGTGCTCATGGTGTTCATCCTCGCGCTGTCGGTCGGCAACCATCTGATGGCGTTTCTGGCGGCACCTGCCCTGGTTGTGTTCATCCTGTGGATCGAGCCACGCACGTTGATCAACTGGAAGCTGTACGTGACGGCGGCGATTGCGATCGTGCTCGGGCTTTCGATCCATTTGTATCTGCCGTTGCGCGCCGGCCTGGATCCGGTGATCAACGAGGCGGATCCGACCTGTCCGAATCTCAGCTCCGCGATTCAGAGCGTGATCACGATGGGCCGCGCCGGGTGCACCGCGCTCTCGGAAGCGCTGTCACGTACGCAGTATCAGAAGCCGCCGATGACGCTGAACCCGATCTATTGGCCGAACGAGGTTCCGCGCGACGCGACTCTGTTGTTTGCCCAGATCGCGAATTACCTCCAGTACTTCGACTGGCAGTGGGCTCGCTCGATCAATGGTCTGGAAGGGTTTTTCGGGCCGATCCGCACCTTGATCACCGCTCTCTTCATCGGCCTGGGGACCTTCGGCGCGGTTTCCCATTATCAGCGCGACCGGAAGAGCTTCGCCTACGTCGCGGTGCTGTTCCTGACGCTATCCATGGGCCTCACCTTCTACCTCAACTTCAAGTACGGCTACCAGTACCCGGGGCATGCGCTGGAAGAGAAAGAAGTCCGCGACCGGGATTACTTCTTCATAGTCAGCTTTTCGATCTGGGGCCTCTGGGCCGGCATCGGCATCGCCGCGCTCTGGAAATGGATCGGCGAGAAATACCTGCAAATCACACGACCAGACGAGGGCTTGCCGCCCTGGCGGGCCGCGCCGGTTTTAGCGCTGGCGCTGATCCCGCTGATTTTCAACTGGAGCTGGGCATCGCGCCGCCACGACTACTCCGCGCGTGACTGGGCGTTCAACCTGCTGAACAGTGTCGAACCCCATGGCGTGCTCTTCACCAACGGTGACAACGACACGTTCCCGCTCTGGTACGCGCAGGAAGTCGAGAACATACGCAAGGACGTGACGGTCATCGTGATGAGTTATCTCAACACGAACTGGTACGCCAAACAGCTGCGCGACCTGACTGCACCCTGCGCTGGCAAGGACCCGAACAACGATCCATCTCGCATCATCTGCCAGCGGCCATTCGATGTAACGCGCGGTCCCAAGGTCTACGTCGACGCGGCGGGCGGTACCGCGGGCATCAAGCCGCCCACCCGCACGATCTTGCCGCTCAATGACGTGCAGATCGATCAAATCGCCAATGGCTACGCGGTACGCACCGAGCAGCCCCAGGTCTTCAAGGTCGGCGCGATCGAAACGACGATTCCGGCGGGAACGCAGTTGTTGCCGGCCGATCAATTCATGGCCCACATCATCAACGCGAGTCTCGGCGATCGCCCGGTCTACTATGCGACCACCACCAATGCGTACGAGAACCTGAACCTGCGCCGATTCCTGGTGCGGCAGGGGATGGCTTACAAGCTCAGCGACGGACCGGTTCAGATCGATCCGGCGCGCCGTGGCGTTGTGCCGTTCCCGCAAACGGAGCTGAGTGGCTGGGCTGGTGAGTTCGTGGATCTCCAGCGTACAGAGCACCTGGTCAGCGACATCTTCATTCATCGCAGCAACATGCCCGAGTGGAATCATTGGGTCGATGAGGCGACCAAGAACATTCCGTTCTATTATTGGGCCGTGCACGGTTTGCTCGCACAGCTACACCAGTCGCTCGGCAACACGGCGCAGGCACAAAAGCACATTCAGATCTCGGAAAAGTGGAGTGTGCTGGCGAACCGATAGAGGCGAATGACAGTAAACGACGATTACACCGCAGCGGCACAGAGAACACGGAGCGATTCCGGCGTCCCGAGGCAAATCGCGGGCGGACATTTTTCTTCAATTGGACGGTAGTCTGGTTTCCTCGAGGTGCGGCGGCGGTGAAAGGCCAGGCAGGACCCGCGCCCCGCTCGCCAGCCCATGACAACACACCCAGCACTGCAATAAAGCCCGCCAGCTCCTAACGAACTACTTGCGCCACCGGCACGCCCGCCAGCCCATAGCTGCCCTCTTCATCACCGACCTCTCCGCCAGCCCCAACCAGCACAGACTCTTCTTGAACGACGCTGGCCCCAGTGCGCTCATCGAAGCTGACGCGCACCGTATGATCCAGGCCTTCCCGAATGGTTTCCACGTGTGTGATCAGGATGACCTGATCGAAGCGATCCTCGAGCTTGTGCAGCAGGTTGATCACGCTGTCGCGCCGCTCGAGATCGAGTGAACCGAATACTTCGTCGAGGAAGAGCACGTTGAGCTGCTGGCCGGCGCGCTCGGCAATCATCTGGCTGATGGCGATGCGCAGGACCAGGTTGGCCATGTCTTCCTCGCCGCCGCTGATCACGGGCTTTTCCTCGCCTTCATCCAGCACGATGACGTTGTAGTTCTCGTCGATCTCGAGGCCGGTGTAGCGGCCGTCGGTGACATCGTTCAGGAATGTGCTGGCCAGGTCGCTCAATTCCGGCCGCACGCGCGCGTTCAGCTCGGCGCGCAGCTGGGCCAGGGCGGTGTCCAGCTCGACGTGGTGTTTCACATCCAGTTCGAGCTCGCGCAGGCGCTCGCGATTTTCCTCGGCGGTTTTGATCTCGACTTTTACGCGGGCCAGGTGATCGCGGGCGGCATCCAGTCGAGCTCGCGCATCGGTCAATGCAATGTCGGCGGCGTGCAACGCCGCGGCGGCCTTTTCCTGCTCGACACGCAGCGCTTCAAAGATCCGCGGATCGAACGCGATTTCTTCGAGCTTGGCGGCCGAGGCTTCGAGTCGGGCCAATGCGTCCTTCGCGCGGGCCGTTGCCTCGACATACTCGCGCTCACGCTCGGCCCTGCGCTCCAGAACCTGCTCGAAGCGGGCCGCGCGCTGCTCGATCTCACGCAGCTCGAGGAGGCGGGCATCCGCTTTCTTGTGCAGTTCCGCATCATAACCAGCCGGCAGTTGGTCGAGGTCGGCTTTCACCGCTTCCAGCTTTTGCTGCTTGCTCTGGAGCTCGGTGGTCAGCGTCCAGATTTCCTGGACCGCCTGCTCGCAGCGCGCGAGCCGCTGGCCTGCCGCATCGACCGTCTTCTGCAAGGCAACGTGCTGTTCTTCCGCGCCTACCAGATCAGCCGGTTTTTTCTCGAGGTGGGTTGCGCGTTTGCGCAGCCATTTGCCGTTCTGCTTCACCTCCTCGAACTGCTCCTCGAGCAATCCGAGCACCTTGTCGAATTCCTGGCCCAACGGACGTGTGCAGATCGGGCAGGTGCCATCCGGACCCGCTTCGCG
>JBBDWZ010000121.1:0-5231 GCA_040902615.1 Gemmatimonadota bacterium
TCTCACCGCGGTTGATCGCAACGCACCATGGCTTGCTGAACCAACCGCCGGTGTTGTAGTAGCGAACGCCGCCGGGCAGCTCGTACGTGCCTGGCAGGTGCGTATGGCCGAATACGACGGCATCGAACCCGCGCACACCCACATCCTCTGCGCCGTCGTGGAAACAATCCCGCTCTCCCTGAATGCCACCCACCAGGTTCACCCGCCGCTGGGCCGCGGTCTTGAAGCCGGCGAAGACCCATTCGGTGAAGCCAATGAACCAGGTATTGATATTGTGCATCACGTCGTAGGTGCCGGGGCTGATACCGATGGCGAGGCGTCCGATCATGGTGAACAGGAAATACATGCGCGGAAATTTGATGAACATCTCGTCGTACATGTGGCCGTGTTCCACGCGAATCCGCTTGTTGCCGGAGTACACGTTCAGAAATGGCGCCACGGTCATGCTGCCGACCTGACTCAGGAAATGCTCGAGCGCGATGTCGTGATTGCCGACCGTGTGATAAAAATTCAGGTTGGAATCCGAGAAGCGGATGAACAAACTCATCGAGGGTGACAGGTCGGCCTGAAGCCGTACGAGTGAAAGCTGCGCAATGTCGATGCCGTCTCCGTTCACGCAGATCGAGTAGCCGTTGTCCAGGGCAAAACGGACGAAGTCCATGAACTTGCGGCCGGGCCGGTGCAACGGATTGCCCATGTGGATGTCGGAGACCACCAGCATGCGCTCTTCATGGGTCGACGTGATCATGGCAGCTTGGGCTCGGCGACGTTGCGCGCGGGTTTGTATTCGGCGATCGCACTGGTGATGATCGCCGAGCGGGCCAAGCGGTTGCCGAACTCGGCAATGGCGACTTTGTAAACCAGCTTGTCGTTGAGCTCACGGATGCGGCCGCTCATCTGCTGCAGCATCTCGAACGCGAACGTAGGATCGCGTCGGATCGACATCAGCAGCGAGCCGGGCCGCAGTACCAGCAGCTTGGTCGTACCGACCGAGCGCGCCGTGGCGCTGCGGGGCAAACCTTCGAGCAGCGACATTTCCCCGAAAAAGCTGCCCCGCTCGAGAATCGCCAGCTGCACATCGTGACCGCCGGCGTGCTTGAGGATCTCGACCTGACCCTCGTGCACGACGTACATGTCGCGCGTGTCCTCGCCTTCGCGGAAGACGATCTCGCCGTCGCCAAAGGTCTGGATCTCGTGCTGCCGGGATACTTTCATCGTAGTCTAGTGCGCTGCAGCGGCGGAAGGACTGGGCACGACAGTTTTCGTTATGCTCCCGCCAAGATGATCGAGGTACTGCATCAATGAGTGCACGAAGTCCGTATACCCTTCCGCGATCGGATCCGTGATCTGAACCTTGAACGGCTGCACGTTGCAGCGCGCTTCCCAGGTAGCTAGCAGCGGTTGGGGATCCGCGTCGATACGCCGAGCGGTTCGTTCGATCACCGACCTGGTTTCGACTCCCGGTGCTTCATCGCTGACCCGTAGCGCGGCGCGCATGTATGCGGTAAACGACGGCAGGCCGCTCATCAGGAGACTCCCGAGCTCGAGCGGATTGTCCGCGCTCAGCATCATGCGGAGCCGCAGATTGAGTAGCGTCTCGCGCGCTTCCCGCTCAGCGTGCAACCGCAGATCGCCCAGACGAACCACATCCTGTGTAATCGGATCGGTGCCCAGCAAAATCTCGCGGGCGTCCTGCATGTCCGCGATTTCGATGGCAAACGTGTCCTGCATGCCCAGCCACTCATCCCATGAATACAGATGGGGCGGCGAATTGCCTCCGCGGATCCACTGCTGAACCAGCGGCGCCGCATTCGCGAGCTGGGAGGCGCCGATACTCTCGAGCAGCACCAGCACGTTCAAGTCGCTGATCCCCGGAATCGCCTCGCCCCGGGGCACGGATCCAAACAGTACGACGCTCCACAATTCGTCACCGAACTTCGCGCGAAGTTCCCGGGCAAGCTTCCCGGCAACTATCCTGGGATCCAGCATTCTTAACCGCTCCCTTGAGCAAAGTTGATGGCCCGGAGGTGTCTCGAGAGGCGCCACCACGCGCCGCGCCGCCCAAACTGTAAAGAATAACGGAAAAAGTAGTTGCCGCCGATCGGGTTCAGCAGGGTCGGCCACGCATTCGACCTTCCCACTCGCGATGTAAGGTGTACCTAAGTCTGCTAAAGTAAAGCCTTTTCGGGAAGGTGCCCCAGGTTATTACATAGTACGGCCTTACCTCAACCTACGGCCCCCTGGCACTGTCGAGCGCCAGCAACATGCCAGTTGCCTTTCGCCGATCGCGTCAGTCCTAAGCCAGAATTGGTCCAGATCTTGTTCAATCCGGACTTGCGCAAGGAACCACTGTCCAATTCAGGAGCACCCATGTCCGGGCTTTACGTCTATCATTTTGGCAGTGGCCACGCCGACGGCAGTCGGGAAGACAAAGATTTGCTGGGCGGCAAAGGGTCTGGCCTGGCCGAGATGACTCGGATCGGGATACCGGTCCCGCCGGGCTTCACCATCACCACCGAGGTCTGTCGGCATTTTCTCAAGACCGGCGACTATCCGAGCGGACTTCGGGAACAGGTCGCGGCCAACCTGAGGCGATTGGAAGTCGACACCGGAAAACAGTTTGGCGGAGAGAGCAATCCGCTGCTCGTTTCGGTTCGAAGCGGCGCCGCCAGCTCGATGCCCGGCATGATGGAAACCATCCTCAATCTTGGGCTCAACGACCGCACAGTCGAAGGCCTCGCCAGCGCCTCCGGCAATGACCGTTTTGCTTTCGATTCCTACCGCCGATTCATCTCGATGTACTCCGATGTTGTGCTCGGTGTCCCCCATAGCGAATTCGAGAAAATCCTGGATGCGCGAAAGGAAAAACGCGGCCTCAAAGCCGATACCCAGCTCGACGCAAACGACCTGCGCGCGGTGGTCGCCGCTTACAAGGAACTGGTGGTGCGCCAGACCGGCAAACCGTTCCCCGAAGACCCGGAGCAACAGCTCTGGGGCGCCATCGCCGCCGTGTTCAACAGCTGGAATATCGAACGTGCGGTGGCCTATCGAAAAATGAACGCGATCCCGGACAATCTCGGGACCGCCGTCAACCTCGTCGCCATGGTCTATGGCAACATGGGCGATGACTCCGGCACCGGAGTGGTCTTCACCCGGAATCCCTCCACCGGGGAGAGGAAGCTGTTCGGTGAATTCCTGATCAATGCCCAGGGCGAAGACGTGGTGGCGGGCATTCGGACCCCCATATCGATCGAAGAAATGGCCAGGGCGCTGCCCGAAGCCTACGAGCAGCTGCTGCGGGTCCAGCTGATCCTCGAACGGCATTACCGGGACGTACAGGATGTCGAGTTTACGGTCGAACGGGGTGACCTTTACCTGTTGCAGACACGCAACGGAAAGCGCACGGCCGCAGCGGCAGTTCGGATAGCCGTCGACATGGCCGATGAGGGTCTGATCGACGAACGGGAAGCCGTTCTGAGGGTCGATCCCAAACAGCTGGACCAGATCCTTCACCCCACCATCGACCCCAAGGCCAAACCGACCGTTCTAGTGACCGGCTTGCCGGCGTCACCCGGTGCTGCATCGGGGATCGTTGTTTTCGACTCGCTGACCGCGATTCAGCGCAGTGCGGAAGGCGAGCCCGTCATCCTGGTCCGACCCGAGACCTCACCCGATGATTTCCCGGGGATGGTGGCGTCGCGAGCCATCGTCACCTCGCGCGGTGGAATGACCTCCCACGCGGCTGTGGTGGCGCGCGGTATCGGCAAATGCTGTGTCGTGGGTGCGCACGAGCTGCGGGTGGACCTGGTGAACAAGACGTTCGGCAACAACGGCCACACGGTCCGTGAAGGTGAATGGATTACGGTCGATGGCACGACTGGCCAGGTTTTGCAAGGAAAGGTCAAGACCGTAACGCCAAAGCTGTCCGAACAATTCCACCGTTTGATGGCGTGGGCGGATGGCTACCGCCGGATGGGCGTACGCGCGAATGCGGACACGCCCGCGGATGCGCGCAATGCGCGCGAATTCGGCGCGCAGGGCATCGGCCTTTGCCGGACCGAGCACATGTTCTTCGAGGGCGATCGCATTCACGCGATGCGCGAGATGATCCTGGCCGAGAAACTGGACACGCGGAAGAAAGCACTGTCCAAGCTGCTGCCCATGCAGCGTGAGGACTTTGCCGGGATTTTCCGTGCGATGGACGGACTGCCGGTCACGATTCGCCTGCTGGACCCGCCACTGCACGAGTTCCTGCCGCGCAGTGACGAAGAGATCGAGCACTACTGCGAAGTCTCCGGTGAGGACCAGAAAACGGTGCGTCGTTCGATCGAGCGGCACCACGAATCCAATCCGATGCTCGGCCACCGCGGCGTACGTCTGGGCATAACGTATCCCGAGATCACGGAAATGCAGGCGCGCGCCATCTTCGAGGCCGCCGCTGAAGTCCTGGGCGAGGGACGGGATGTGCGTCCCGAAGTGATGGTGCCGCTGGTGGCCGACGTGGAAGAGCTTTCCCGGCAAAAGCAGTTGATCAGCCGCGTGGCGACTGAAGTCATGGCGGAAACCGGAACCAGCATCGGCTTCCTGATCGGCACGATGATCGAATTGCCGCGCGCTGCACTCATGGCCGGTGACATTGCGCGCGCTGCCGACTTCTTCTCCTTCGGCACGAACGACCTGACCCAGACTGCCTTTGGCCTGTCACGCGATGATGCCGCGTCCTTCCTGCCGCATTACATCGAAGCAGGAATTCTCAAGGAAGACCCATTCCAGGTGATCGACCGCGAGGGTGTCGGACAACTCGTGCAGATCGCGACCTGGGAAGGGCGTCGCCAGCGGCCCACGCTCAAAGTCGGTGTGTGCGGCGAGCACGGCGGCGACCCGACCTCTATCGAGTTCTTCGAGCAGGTCGGGCTCGACTACGTATCCTGCTCGCCGTTTCGCGTACCCGTCGCGCGGCTTGCCGCGGCGCATGCGGCATTGAACAATCGGCCGACGCATCGGCCTGATGTCCGACGTGCAGCCACCGCGGTCGAAGCCGCCGGGGCGATACCGCGCAAGCCGGCCACGGTGCGATGAACGCCGGCTGGCTGTCAGAACGATGGCGCGTGCGGTGGCGGTGGCGGAACGAGGGCGGTTAGCGTTGGCGTTGGCGTGTGCGGTGGCAGACGATGGCGGTGACGGCAGATCTGAGCTGACACCCGCCACCGACCGCGCTCGCCTGCGCCCCC
>JBBDWZ010000122.1:0-5198 GCA_040902615.1 Gemmatimonadota bacterium
TACGAGGACGGCCGGCTGGTCCGGGCGCTGACCCGCGGCGACGGTCGCACCGGCCGCACAGCCGCCGAGGCCGCCGCTGCAAGAATCACTGCGGCCCGAAACAAGTTGCCAACCCGCACGTTCTCATTTTCCGCATGCTGATTGTTATCGTGATTCACGGTCGGCAAGACCACGAAGGGCGCGCGCAGGATGTCGGTAAACACATACGCGGGCCCGCTGCCGCCCATGGTCGGACTCACTACCGGTTCGCCCAGGCCGGCACTGCCCAGGGCGGCGATCAAAGCGCGGGCGGCCGGATTCGCGAGCGGCGTCCTTCCCGCCGGGTAACCATCGCCGGCCTGGACGCGCACCAGGCGCGGAGTGCGTACGCGCGTCGCGGAGTCCGGCACTTCCCGCACGACTGTGTACCCCTGCTCCCCGATGTGACGGATCAACTTGTCAGCCTGCCGCCTGGGATCGTTGCCGGCAACCAATCGCAGATCCAGTTCCGCAACGGCAACGTCGGGAATGAGCGTGCGGGCCTGTGATCCGATGAACAGGCTCTGCATGCCACGCACATTCAGGGACGGCCGCGCGATCAGCTCCATGCGAGTCCGGCCTCCACCATCGAGCGAGCCAAGCTGCAATTGCAGGCGGCGCTGCTCGTCATCGTGCGGGTAACGCGCCCAGGCGGCGCGCTCTTCGGCGCCGGGTGCAATCACATCGTCCTCCCACCCTGCCACCAGCACCTCACCGTTCGGCCCCTTCATGGTCGTGAGCAGCTGGGCCAGGCGCATCGCGGGATTGGGCGCCCAATTGCCGTAGTGACCGGAATGCAGCGGTGAGATCGGTCCGTAGGTGGTCAACGTCACCGTTACATTCCCGCGCAATCCGAAGTCGGCGGTCGGACGGTTGGATGGGTGGATCGGCCCATCCGCCATTATTACCAGGTCTGATGCGAGCAGGTCTCGGTGCTTGCGCGCGATGTCGGCGAGGTAGGCAGAACCGGCTTCTTCATCGCCCTCGAACAGGAACTTGATACGATTGCGCAGGGGCACACCGCTGGCTCGGTGAGCATCGAGCATCGCCATCAGCGCGATGATGGGTGCCTTGTCGTCACTGGCGGAGCGCGCGTAAATGCGCCATTCCGGATCGACGGTTGCGCCTGGTTGCGGCCACTGCTCGATGACACGGCCGCCCCTGTCGAGTGCGGTGGTACGCAATACTGGCGTCCAGGGCCCCGGTTGCTGCCACTTCGCCGGATCGACCGGCTGACCATCGTAGTGACAGTAGAACAGGATGGTCGGCAGCGCTGAGTCGCCGATCTCACCGTAGACGATGGGCGGTCCGCCGGTCTCCAGGATCTGCGCTTTGACGCCGCGCTTCTCGAGCATCGTAACCAGGAATTGTGCATTGCGCTGAATGTTGGCGCGGTCGGTCGCAACGTTGGGGATCGATACCAGCTCACGCAACTCGGCCACGATGGCTGCGCCGTTCCGGTCGACGTACTGTCGCACGACCGTGACCGGGTTTTGCGCGTGAGCGCGAACGGCCCCGGCAAACGCCGAGGCCGTCGCGAGAGTGAGAGCAAGAACGCGCGAGCGCATCAGCCGGCGCCGAGCGCGCGATCGGCCTCTGCCTTGATCGCGTCGAGCTCCTTGCGCAGCACATTGTACCGCTCGATCGCATCACGGCCGATCTTCATGTCCGGACTGCGGGTCAGGCCGGCCAGATACGAGATGTGCGCCTGGATGCCAGGCTTGCCGTAGCGCACCGGCTCGGTCTGAATCTTTGCGAGCACGGCATCGATCGCCTTGCGCTTGTCGGAACCTTCCGTCGCCTGACCACGCGCATCCTGCAAAAGCCGCAGCAATGCAGTTACTTCCTGCGTCATCGCCGCCATCTTCGCGTTGTGCTCGTCCTGCTCCTTCAAGTCCGCCACGGTGATGCCTTCTTCGGCCAGACGCGGATCGATCAGCAGGTTGAACGGTTGCTTGTATTCCTGGCCGTTGACCTTGAGCACCGCGGTATACGAGCCGGGTGTTGCGGCCATGTTGTTCTGGCGCCGTCCATCCCACACGAAGCGGTTGTGACCCAGGTTCGCAGTGACCCGCGCCGGCGCACCACCGCTGCCGCGTCCCGTGCGCCCCTGCATCATGTCGTCATCGGGATCACCCCCACCACCCCCACCGCCGCCGCGGCCGCCGCGTCCCCCACGGCCAGTCGCTCCGCGTGGCGCATTGCTGCTGTCGGCGGCGACCACCGTATTGCGCGCATCCTGGATCTCGATGACGACGTTGCTGCTCGGCGCCGCACCGAGATAGTAATCGATGTTGGGACCGAGGATGTTGGCCGCGACGTTGGTGCGATACCCATCCCGCGGCTTGTAGAGCATGGTCTGATTGGTGGCCTGCTGCTGTTGTGCGAGCTGATGTAGCACAGTCACGTTGTCGAAGATCCAGAAGCCGCGGCCCTGTGTCGCAATCACCAAATCCTTCTTGTGCACTTTGATGTCATTGATCGGAAGCTGCGGCATGTTCAGGAAGAACGGCTGCCAGGTCGTTCCGTTGTTGAACGAGATGTACATGCCGAACTCGGTGCCCGCATACAACAACCCCTCACGATCCGGGTCCTCGCGGACAATGCGCGCGGGATTGTCGGCAGCGATCCCATTGGTGCCCGTGGTGAGCAGCTTCCAGGTCGCGCCATAGTCATTCGTGAGATAGATGTACGGCTTGTAATCGCCGAGCAGGTACCTGTGCACTGTGTAGTACGCGGAGCCCCGACGGTGCGGCGATGCTTCGATGAAGGTTACGCGGCCGCCTGGCTGCAGTTCCTTGGGTGTGATGTTCTTCCAGGTCTTCCCGTTGTCACGCGTAATATTGAACGGACCATCATTCTCGCCGGTCCAGATTACACCCGCTTCGTGCGGCGACTCCGTAATCGCATACAGCGTGCTGTAGAACTCTTCACCGGTGACATCGCGCGTGATCGGCTCACCGCTGGCGCCTTGCGCGTGCGGCGGATTCCAGGTCAGGTCGGGTGAGATGGTTTCCCAGGTAACACCCAGATCGCGCGTGCGATGCACTTTCTGTGAACCGTAATACAAGACGCTCGGATCATGCGGCGAGAGCGCCATCGGCGATGTGCGCTGGAATCGCAGGATCAGATCCTTGCCTGGATTGCCGTACAGCGATTGCCCGCCGATCCAGTATGGCTTGGTCTGACCCGAGCGCGCGTTGTAAACCTCGTACTGACCTTTGCATGAACCGTAGACGATGTTCGGATCTTTCGGGTGCGGCAGGATCGGGCCCGTTTCACAACCCGGTCCGGATTCGAACGAATTCGGATCCATTGGATTGGCCGTGCTCGGCATGATGATCGTCGAGTTGTCCTGCTGCGCGCCGTAGAGATTGTACGGGAACTTGTTGTCCAGCCACACCTGGTAGATCTCGGACGTGACCTGGTTCATCTGCGTCGACCAGGTCTGGCCACCATCCGTCGAAACGTTGGCACCGCCGTCATTGGCCTGCACCATGATCCGGCCATTGGTCGGATTCACCCAGATGTCATGGTTGTCACCATGCGGTGTGCGCAACGACACGAGCGTCTTGCCGCCATCGGTCGACTTCCAGAATCCTTCCGCACCGACGTAGACGACATCGGCGTTGGTGTGGTCGGTACCGAGCGTCGTGTAGTAGAACGGCCGCTGGATAATGCCGGTCGTCTGCAAGCGGCAGGTCGGACCGCTGGTGTTGGCTGCGCAATTCACGGGTTGCCAGCTTTGGCCTGCATCATCAGAGCGGTACAGATTGCCGCCTGGCTTGGCTTCTACGAGCGCGTAAATGCGCTGCGGGTTCGCGGCGGTCACGCCCAGGTTGCCTTTGCCAACCAAACCGGTCGGCAAACCCGTCGTGATCTTGGTGAACGTCTCGCCACCGTTGGTGCTCTTCCAGAAGCCGCCTTCACGTGAGCCGCTGATGATGGTCCACGGCTTCCGCTCGATGCGATTCATCCAGGCATACACGACTTCCGGATTGCCCGGCTGCAGCTCGACATCCATCGCACCCGTGCTGTCGTTCAGGAACAGCGTCTTCTTCCAGGTGCGACCGCCGTCACTGGTCTTGAAGACGCCGCGCTCGGTGTTCTTCTTGAAGATGTCACCGTTGGCGGCAACCCAGACGATGTTCGGATTGGTGGGATGAATGCGGACCGCACCGATCTGGCCGGCGTCGCGCAGACCGGCAAACTGCCAGGTCTTGCCCGCGTCAGTGGATTTGTACACGCCACGGCCGGTCGAGACGTTGCTGCGTACGCCATCCGATCCGGTGCCGACGTAGATCGTGTTTGGATCCGAAAGCGCCACCGCAATATCACCAATCGAGCCCACAGGGATCTGGCCGTCCGCAACCGGCTCCCATGACTGCCCGTTGTTGGTTGTTCTGAAAACACCGCCGCTCGCCACGCCCATGTAGAAGGTCTGGGGCTGCGACGGCACGCCGGTCACGGGGGTCACGCGTCCGCCGCGCGGCGGACCGACCTGCCGGTAATTCATCCCGCGCAAAAACGCCGGATCGACCGTGCCCTGTTGGGCCCTGACGAACCCAAGCGCCTCGAGCTCGGCTCGGTCGACGTACCGAACGTTTCGATCGTCCGCCACGCGGATGCGTTGCTGTTCCTGGACCGGGGGCTGGACGTCCCGCAGCCGAATGCGTTGCTGGGCCTGCACTGGCAGCGCCGCGAGGACCAGCAGAACCGGAAGGGATAAGTGGCGTCGCATCGCGCGACCTCGAGATAAGGTTTTGTTGAGGGAGTGGCGATGCGTCTAAGGGACGAAATCCGGGACTGAAAGGCAAGTGCCTGCCACCCGGGGGATTCCCATGGCCGAAGGGCGTCCGAGCGCTCGCTGGGCTCTCGGCCCGAGGGAGCCTGCGCGTTTCTGCTGGATTGCAGGCGGGTACGACACGAACGGTCCCGTGACGCCCGGGCGTTTTCGTGAGGCGAGTGGCGAAGGCTTAAATTTCGGTTCACAATTGCTCAAATTCAACTTTTTCGGCTCCTCGCAGTTTCACATGGGTAACGGGCCCAGGCGGGCTGGCAGGACCGCGCCCCATCAGAAGTAACCTGGAAGATCCTGCCAACAGGTGCGCCGCAAACGTGACTCTCGCAACCTCGCCCGCTTGATCGATCCAAGTCCGCCTTGATTCTTGAGACAAATC
>JBBDWZ010000123.1:0-5193 GCA_040902615.1 Gemmatimonadota bacterium
TTCCCAGTGTGAAAGCACCAGCGGCTCATCGTGCGAACCTTTGGCGCGAGCGATGTCAGCCATCTCGTCGCGGCCCAGCACCTCGCGGAACATGAAACTCAGAGCAGCCGCGGCCTGGTTGCGGCTGCGCGCAGCCAGCCTCTCGGACAAGGCAAGATGCTCGAGGAAGGCAGCCGCATGCGCGGCGACCAGGTGATCCCTATGTGCGACGGTTCCTGCATGGAACAACAGAAACCGGCGCACCCATGACAGGTAGGATCGCTCAGTCTTCGGGGAGTACTCGCGGGTGCGGATCTTCCTGCGCAGTCCGTCCAGAATCCGGCGCGTGTCGGGCGTGTACTCGTCAGAATCGATGACCTGTGCATTCTCGATGGCGGAGGCAGGCTCATGAACGGCCCGAGACTCGATGATCGACGCAGGCTCGACCGGCTTGGCACCGGATTGCGTTGCCTGACGACGTGCAGCGACCACAGGAATCGGCAGCACTCTTCCCGTGGACACCACATCGGGCGGTTGCGCGTCGGTTGCCGAGAACTCGAATTGGAACCAGGATTCGAGCATATGCAGTATTTCAGGAGCATACGGCAGCTGCCAGGCCCGCCGCTCCACGTCCCACCTGCGGCCACGGAGGGTTTTGACAGCAGTCAGGTCACTCGACGTGAACTTGCCCGTAAAACGCAATTCCAGTCGACCGTCGCGCAGCGCTAGCACCACAGCAGTCTTTTCCATCGCTACGAAACCGCCTAGCCCGGGGCGCTGGAATGGCTGGATGGGACAGGGCAGCATCATGGACTGTGGCTGAAATTGTGTCCGCGGTCAGGTCGGCATTGAGAACCTCTCGCCGATCATGCAACAGGCTTGTTGCGGAAAGATCGAGCGAAGGCACTTATTTCGCTGTCAGTCTCGACTTTAGAAACTGCCCGGTGTAACTCGCCTTGGTCCGCGCGATGTCTTCCGGCGTGCCGACCGCAACTACTTCCCCGCCCGCGTGTCCGCCTTCTGGTCCCAGGTCGATCACGTGATCCGCGGTCTTGATCACATCGAGGTGATGCTCGATCAGGAGCACGGTATGACCGGCGTCCACCAGTCGATTCAATGACTCCAGCAGACGCTGAACGTCGGCTACGTGCAGGCCGGTGGTCGGCTCATCCAGGATGTAAAGGGTGTGTTTGGAGCGCTGCAGTTTGCTCAGCTCGGCCGCGATTTTTACACGTTGCGCTTCGCCGCCCGACAGTGTGGTCGCCGACTGGCCGAGCGTTAGGTAACCCAGCCCAAGGTCGTTGAGCACTTCGATCTTCTTGCCTACCGCCGACTCGTTGGCAAAAAAGGCGACGCCTTCTTCCACCGACATGTTCAGCACATCGTCGATGGTTTTGCCGCGCACGGTCACCTCGAGCGTTTCACTATTGAAGCGCGCACCCTTGCAGGCACCGCAGGTCACCTCCACGTCGGGCATGAAATACAGCTGCGTCGTGATCACGCCTTCACCCTGACACTCCTCGCAGCGGCCGCCTTTGACATTGAAGCTGAAGCGCCCGGCCTTGTAGTCGCGCTCGCGCGAGAGTGGCGCCTGCGTGAACAGGTCGCGGATGTTGTCGTAGAAGCCGATGTAGGTTGCGGGGTTGGAGCGGCTGTTCCGCCCGATCGGCGACTGGTCGACGCTGACCACCTTGTGTACATGCTCGAGACCATCCACGCTGTCATGCGCGCCCGGCAGCGTGCGGGTGTCGACCAGCTGCTTCCAGAGCACCTTGTACAGCACGTCGTTGATCAGCGTGCTCTTGCCCGAGCCTGACGCGCCTGTAATCGCGATCAGCTGCCCGAGCGGAACGGTCACGTCCACCGACTTGAGGTTGTTCTCCCGCGCGCCGTGGATCGTGATCGACTTGCCGGTTGCCTTTCGTCGCTGCTTCGGCAATGCGATCGAGCGTTTGCCGGACATGAACTGGCCGGTCGGTGATGCCTTGCACTTCATCACATCGTCGATCGAGCCCTGTACCACTACTTCACCACCGTGCACGCCGGGTCCCGGTCCCATCTCGACGATATGATCGGCGGCGCGGATGGTATCCTCGTCGTGCTCGACCACGATGACCGTATTGCCGATGTCGCGCAGGCTCTGCAGCGTGGCGATCATCTTCACGTTGTCCTTGGGATGCAAACCTATGCTGGGCTCATCGAGCACGTAGAGCATTCCCATCAGCCCCGACCCGATCTGCGTGGACAAGCGGATCCGCTGTGACTCGCCTCCGGACAGCGTGCCCGACCGGCGATTGAAGTTCAGGTAATCGAGCCCGATGCCGAGCAGCAGCTTCAATCGACCGCGGATCTCGCCCAGCACCTGCTTTCCGGCATCGGCGCCGCGGCCGGTCGGCTTGATCGTGCCCAGGAAATCGTAGAGCTCATCGAAGTGCAGCTGCCCCAGATCGTATATGGTTTTCCCTGCGACCGTGAACAGCTGACGGGTGGCGCGCAGCCGTGCACCGTTGCAGTCGGGGCAGGTGCGCTCGACCATCACCTTGTCGAGCCAGGCTTCCATGCCGGAGTTGGCCTGACCGCTCTGCCGATAGCGGCGGTAGTTGCGCTCGATGCGCCGCGCAATGCCGTGAAACCCAACCTCGTGACGATCCCAATCCTCGCGTTTGACCTTCGCTTCCGGCGGCGAGGTGGTTTTGAACTTTCCTTCGACACCAAAGAGAAGTGCCTCGTGTACAGCCTTCGGCAGCTTCTGCCACGGTGTGTCGAGGGAGAATTTCAGATTTTTGGACAGGCTGTACATGATGCGCCCGTCCCAGGTGTCGGGATTGTACTTGAATGCCTCCTTCACGAAGCAGTCGCCGCGAATGCTGCGTGTGGGATCCGGGATGAGCAGCTCCGGATGGGTCAGCTTATCGACACCCAGGCCGCCGCAGGTCCGGCACGCACTCTCCGGATCGTTGAACATGAAGAAGACAGGTTGGATATCGCCGTAGATGAAGTGATGGGTCTCGCTGCACAGGCCGCGGTAGAATTTTTCGGCTTCGGTCTTGTTCGCGCCTTTCACGACCTGCACCTGCATGAGACCGTCGCCGACCAGCAGTGTCGCCGCGATGCCTGCCTTGATCGCTTTTTCGTGTTTGCGGCCGACGATGAAGCGATCGACCACAGCATCCATGTTCCGGACTTTGGCATCATCCAGCTCGACATCGCCGGAGATATCGACACGTTTGCCATCCACGATGACGATGCGGCTGCCCTTCTTCCGGACCTCCGTGAACACGAAGTCCAAATCCTCGCCGTACACCTTGAATACCGGTGCCCGCAGCTCGATCTCGGCGCCATCCGGCAGAGACAGGATCGCCTCGAGAACCTGGCTGGAACTCTTGCTGGGCACGGGCTCGCCGGTGCGCGGGCAAAACGCACTGCCAATGGTCGAGAACAGGAGATTCAAGTAACTCGCGATGTCGGTCATGGTGCCGACCGTCGAACGCGGATTGCTGGCGATGGTCTTCTGCTCGATCGAGATGACGGGTGAAAGCCCGAAGACGAAATCGACATCCGGCTTGGCTACCTGCGAGACGAATCGCTTGGCGAAGCTCGATAGCGATTCCATGTAGCGGCGCTGACCTTCGGCGTAGATCGTGTCGAATGCCAGGCTGGATTTGCCCGAGCCGGACAGCCCGGTCACCACGATGAGCCGATCGCGCGGGATCTCGACCGAGATGTTCTTGAGATTGTGCACACGGGCACCCTGCACCGCGATGGTCGTGCGCGCCGTGTTCTTGCCGTTCTGACTCGACTTCGACTTAGAAGGCATTCGGCGGTCCCGACAGATAGAAGAAGGCCAGTTCCTGCACTTCGACGTTGCTTCGTTTGGTCAGATGTACCGGCACGCCGGCCTTGCCGAATATGCCCTGATCGGCCAGGTACTCGCAGGCGGTGGTCACGCCACTCACATCGAACTGCCGGTTGAAATGGTTCTCGATCTCGGTTGCGGAGCGCGCCTCACCCACGTCGCGCAGATGATCGACCAGGGGCGCAAACAGTCGCGGAGACCACTGCACCATGTACGCGTCCACTGCATCGAGCGCTTTCTGCACGGCCGGTCGCGTCTTCCTCGCGTTGAGCAGGTCAGTGTAGATCAGCTTGAAGAACGAAGGATTCAGCTTCATCGCCTGCGGGATTACTTCACGATCGGCAAGGAGACCCGCGCCGACGACTTCCACGTAGGCGAGTGGCGTAGCCGCGTACAGAATCCAGAGCGCCGTGTAGTCGAGGTCCCCGCGAGTGATCAGCCATTTGTGCGCTTTGTAGATCGGCGCCAGCGCGTGCGTGCCCGCGCGCAGCAGTTGCACCTGGGTATCGCGCTCCCCGATCTCGTGCAGCCGCGCACACAGGTCGGCGATGGTCTCATCGTGCGTGTAGAGCAGACGCCCCTTGGCCAGCAGCGAATGCATGAAGGAATTGCGGACCGTGCCCTCGACCAGTTTGCGGAACTCCGCTCTCGAGATCATGAACGCATGCACATTCACGTCGTCGGCATAAACCGCGAGCCCGTGCTCCCGGGTCGATTCCACCTTGCGATCGTCGATGGTCACCAGCACGAGGTCGATGTCGGACTTCTCCCATACGGTGTCATGGGACAGGCTGCCGCACAGGATCGCCGCCGAAATGGAGCGATCGAGCTTGATCTCTTCGACCAGCGCGGCAAGTGCGTCAGTGAATCGTTGATGGACTGAGTCGTTCGGCATTGAGTCGGTGTCAGGCGTTCGGAAACGACTAACCGAACGGTCCTCGACCATTCTGGCAACTGCTGCGTCAGCGGCGTAAGGGCTGCTGCAGTGAACGGCTCGGAGGACGCAGGTAGCGGCTGGGTTGCGGGGAAGGAAGTGTGATTTCCGCGTTCGAGGCGCTAGCGGAGACGGCGTCCGCCGGTGTGGTCGCTGAGGCTTCAATGGAATATGCCGAGCATCCAGCCGTGTTGCAGGCCTCCACGCGGTAGAAATATTCCGTGGTCGCGGTCAATCCCGTATTTGCATACGCCGTCATGCCGCCGGCCACGCTGTCGATCAGCGCGTACGTGCCGGCAACGCCGGTCTTCCGCTCGATGCGATAGCGATCTACAGTGCCGGTTGCCGCGGTCCAGGCGAGGTCGACCTGCGTTGCCGAAACCGCGGTTGCCGTCAGACCCGTCGGCTGTCCAGGTGCAACCTG
>JBBDWZ010000124.1:0-5185 GCA_040902615.1 Gemmatimonadota bacterium
CGCGGATCTCGACCGACTGCACCTGGATGCCCCAGTTCATCATCTTCTCCTCGAGCGCCACCTTGAGTCCGTGTCCGAGCTCGACGCGCGACTGGATCAGCTCGGCCAGGTCATGCTTGCCGATCGCATCTCGCAGTGCGGTCTGGGCGGACAGGATCACGGCCTCATCGTAGTCCTGGACCTCGAGTGCGGCGCGCTCCGCATCGCGCACGATCCAGAACGCAATCGCGTCGACGTTGACCGGCACGGTATCGCGGGTCAGGCAGGATTCCGCGCCGAATGCGGTGGTGCGGATGCGCTGATCGATGTGGTAGCTCACGCGGTCGATGATGGGCATGACCGCGAAGTAGCCGGGGCCGCGCAGTCCGCGGTAGCGGCCGAGCCGGAGCAGCACGGCGCGCTCCCACTGATCCGTGTATTTGATCGATGCACCCACGAACAGGCCCACTACTGCTCCGGCAGCCACAGCGATCGGCTGCGCAACACCCGCGAAAAGCAGAGCACCCGCGGCGCCGAGTGCGCCGACCAAACCTGCTGTGATCGCGGCAAACGAGTACCGCGTGTCGTTGGGACTGAATCTGGCCATGGTACCTCCTTATTGATGGCCGGCATTTCGAGGCCGGCTGTGATCATCTTGTGCGGAACCTGCGACCGGGTTCATCACCGCCTGGTCGTTTCCCGCCCGGCCGATTGATTTGCCCCGTGCGCAAACCTGCGCCCGCGGGACGCACGACGGCAGCCGTGTGCGGATCGCGCAGATATGGGCTGGTGACCTCACCCATCTCGATCGGCAACGCAACCCGCACCAGCACGGTCAACACGAAGAGTCCCATCGCCCAGACACCTGCAGTCACGCTCAGCTCGATCCAGGTCGGCGTATACTCGACGATCTCGCCGAGTGGTGATGGGATGAAGCCCGGGATGACCAGGCCCATTCCTTTTTCGATCCAGATGCCGATGAAGAGGACGGCACATGCGGGCATCAGCCAGCGCGGATTGCGCCGCATTGGATGGATCATGAGTGCGACGGTCGCCACGGCATTCAGTCCGATCGCGGTCCAGATCCAGGGCACGAGCGCGTTGTGCCCGTCGAGTCCGAAGAAGAGGTAACGCGCGTTGATGCCGTGGTGCGTGGGCGAATAGAATTTGTAGAACAGTTCCGAGACCAGCATGATGAAGTTGACCTGCGCGGCAATCGCGACAATCAATGCCAGCTTGGTGAACGCGCCTTCCTTGATGTGGTACTCGGTAACGCGATCGATGAACCAGAGCAGCAGGATCATGAACGCCGGTCCGGCCGTGAATGCGGTCGCGAGAAACCGCGGTCCAAGCAGCGCGGTGTTCCAGAAGGGTCTGGCGGGCAGGCCGGCCAGCAAGAATGCGGTCACCAGGTGGATGCTGACCGCCCACATTACGGCGATGTACATCCAGGGCAGGTATTTGTGTTTGGCCGGTGATCGGCCGGTGTAGCGGCTGTACAGGATGTAGAATGGAATGGCCAGGTTGATCGCGAGGTAGCCGTTCAGTACGATCACATCCCAGGCCAGAAGTGAGCTGGGCCAGTTCAGCAAGCCAATGCCAGGTGCCAGGTGCCAGGCAGCCAGTGGATTGCCGATGTCGACCACGACGAACGCGAGACACATCACGAGTGCGGCCACGGCGACGGCTTCGGCCATGAGCACGGCGCGGCCGAAATCGACATCGTGCAGGACATAGGCGGGCAGGACCAGCATCATCGCAGCCGCAGCCATGCCGACCAGGAACGTGAAGTTGGAGATGTAGAGGCCCCAGCTCACGTGATCGCTCATGCCGGTGACGCCGAGACCATCCCGCAACTGGAGGAAGTAGCCGTATCCGCCCAGTGCCATCACCAGCGTGAGGCAGCCCATCCACACGTGGTAGCGCCGGCCACCATTGGTCGCCGAATCGAGCGCAGTCAGCAGGAACGGCTTCAGATGCATCGTCATCTCAGTCCGTGAAGTACCAGAAGCGCGGCTCGGTCTTCAGGTCTTCCTTGAGCCGGAACACCGGCTTGTTCTCGAGCACCCAGCGGATCTCGGAGTTCGGATCCAGCAGGTTGCCGAACACGCGCGCTCCGGTCGGGCAAGCCTCCGCGCAAGCCGGCAGTCGCCCCTTCCGCGTGCGCTGAATGCAGAACGTGCATTTCTCGACTACGCCCTTCTTGCGGGCGCGATTGCCCAGGTAATGCTGATTCGGGTTCACCACCGGGGCCGGCACGTCCGGTTCGCTCCAGTTGAAGCGGCGCGCCCAGTACGGACAGGCGGCCATGCAGTACCGACAGCCGATGCACCAGTCGTAGTCGACCACCGTGATGCCATCCGGCTCCTGCCAGGTAGCGCCGACCGGACACACCTTGACGCAGGGCGGGTTGGCGCACTGAAAACACTGCGTGCCGAAGTAGAAGTGCCCTTCAGCCGGCACTTCGTGCTGGAAGGTGGCGTCCGCCTCATCCAGGTCGACCACACCATCTTCCATCTCGAAGATGCGGATGTACTGAGTGGCTGCTTCACGATCGAGGTTGTTCTCATTGATGCATGCATCCACACAGCTGCGGAATCCCTGACACTTCGAGATGTTGAAGGCATAGCCGTATTCCACATTGGGCTGCGCAGGTGTCGAGTCGATATGGATGTCGAGGTTGCGGCGCAGTTTGGCCAGCCGCTCCAGCCGATTGATCGTGTCGGCGCGCTCCTGGTCGGTCATGAAGCGGTAGTGCCGCTTGATGGTCTCACGCCACTGGAGCAGCTTGATCTCTTTCTCCTCATCGGTGGCTGCGCTCAGAGGACTGCACGCGCTCGCGACCTGTGCGCCCGCGGCCACACTGGTGAACATCATGCCCAGGGCGCGGCGCCGGTCGACCGTCTTCTCCAGCACAGTTCCGTTGCCGTTGCCGTTGCCACAGCCACAGGAGCCGGAGCCGCAGCCCGATTTCGCGGGTGCGCTGGCCAGCGCGGCTTCCTGCTCACGGGCATGTTCGGCCGCTGCTGAGGCGCCCACAAAGCGGAGCACGTCCTCGAAAGTCAGTTCGCGGTCAACCATCATGGGTCTCTCCGTTTTCTTTCGATTTGTGGAGCGCGGAACGGCGTACGCTTCTGCAATGCGGGTTGATGCGGGTCGTGGCACGCAGCACAGCCCAGCACGACGCGCCGGCCCTGCCAGCCATCCAGGCGTTTGCCATGAGCGCCGGCAGCCCAGGCCGTGACTTGTGCATTGTGACACTGTGCGCACAACCGATAGGCGTGATCGATGGTCGTTCGCTGGCCGCTTTGAAATGCGAGCAGCTCCACATTCTCGGGTGCGTGACAATTACGGCAGGTTGCGCCGGTCTCCGCTGGATGAACCGGCTGAATGTTCTGATGCGCATCCCGCACCCGCTGCGACGACAGGCGCATGGCGCCGCCCATGTGACACGATATGCAGGGATACTGGCTCAGGTCAGGCGTACGTGTGCGCAACGCGATGTCCAGCGTGATCGTGCCGAATTGACGCGAGAACCCTTGTGGTGGATCAGGCGTGCGCCGGGCCACCTCGAACGGCCGGCCCCCGGGGCCGGTCCGCCCCTCGACCACTACGCCGTCGACCGTCTTTAGAGCGCCGGGCTCCAGGAGTGCTGTTGCTGCGTCCTGCGCGGTCTGGCCGGTCGCGGGTGGCGCAGTCGAGTCGCGCCCGTCCGTAGCCTGTCTCGTGTCGGTCGCATTCTCGTAGTCGCCGGGAGCACAATTCCAGCTCGTGGCCGCAAGGCTGAAGAGCAACACCGCACGAACTGCCCGCGCCAACTTCGAGCGGTGTGTGGCGGACCAAAGGGTGTAGGCGAGCATCATTCGGTGCCTCCCACCCGCGCAGTGGGCATCGCACTGGTACGCGGAAACGCGAGGCTCTCCGTGGCGGGAACGTGGCACTGGCGGCAGCTGGCACGCTCGGGATGGTCCGTGCGGATCTCTGCGACGGCAGCTACACCCATGTGGCAGCTCAGGCAATTGCCGCGCAGCTGCAGCTCGTGCGGAATCACAGGCGGACTTCCAGCCAGGACGCTTTGATTCAGTTCCGGCCACGCGAGCGCCTGCCAGTCGAGTGCGCGGTATAACGTTCTGACGTTGCCGGGCGTGTGACATTGCCGGCAGCGCGCGTCGGGATTGGTGCCCGGCAGCGTGACGCCGACCACGGCATCGTTGACGGCGTGACACTGCAGGCAATCCGCGAACTCGGGATGCGGTGTGACCGGCGTGTAGGCATCGAATCGCGCGGAGTACCCGCCGCGTTCGTGGCAGGTAATGCAGCCGGTGGCACGAAACTCCTCGGCAGTGAGCCCGTGCGGAATGCGAGGCGGCGCTCCGGGAAACGCGCGCAGTGCCCGGTAGTTCGCGATCGTGCGTGGATGCGCGGGGCGATGCCGGACGAGGTCGGAACTGAGCGCAAGATCACCCGAATGCGTGCGAAAGACGTTCGCTTCCGCCGCGATCGGCTGACCCGGCCCGAGCACCTGCGGCGGCGGCTGCTGCAGTTCTGGATCCGCGCCGCGTTTGGCCACCGAATAGTCCAGCGCAAACACCAGCAACAGCAGCACGGCGATGGTCGCGCCGATCAGGAACAGGCGCCTGGGCAGCTCCTCGCTGACTCCGCTGCGGGTTGTCATCGCGCGCTCCGCCCGGTCAGCCGATCGATGCGCACCGCGCATTTGGCATCCGGTTGGCCGGACAGCGGGCAGGTCGCATCCAGCGTGAGCAGGTTTACCGCGAGCTGGTCATCGAAGGACGGAATGAAGACGTGACCAAGGGTGGGTTGCGCGCGGTAGTCGATGCGCGCCTCGATGCGCAACGAGCCTCGACGACTCACCAGTTCTATCATTTCGCCATTTCGAATGCCGAGCTTCTCTGCATCCTGTCGATTGATTTCAGCATACGCGTGGGGTACCGCGCCGTGCAGCACAGGGATGCGGCGCGTCAGCGATCCGCTGCCGGAATGCTCGAGCACTTCGCCGGTGCTCAGCCAGAAAGGATACTCGCGATCAGGCGCTTCGGCGGGCGGCTCGTGCGGCCGCAGCCAGATCCAGGCCCGATGATCCGGATGCCCGTAGAAATCGAAACCACCGTGCGCGCGATCGGCGGCGGTATCGCCGTCCGCGCTATAACGCCGCATGGTTTCGCGGCCATTGACGACTGGCCAG
>JBBDWZ010000125.1:0-5156 GCA_040902615.1 Gemmatimonadota bacterium
CTCGCAAGAATCAAACGCGAGGCCGGCCAGCCGATGATTACAGCTGCAGCTGAGCTGCGCTGATCGCGCACGCCGCCTGGATCCGCTCCACTGTCGCCGGCGATTCCAGATCGAACCAGCCGGTCAGCCCTTGATCCTTGCGCGCTTCCAGGATCGCACGCTTGATCGCGAAGAAGACCGTGGCTGATAACACGAGCGGCGGCTCACCGGTGCTCTTGGATGATTGAATGCCCGCCGGATCGATCAACTCGCCGGTCTGCGCGTTACGCTTCGGGCTGCTCAGCAGCGTAACCCGGAAATCGACGGGAATCGTTTTGCTGCAAGGGGGCTTGTAATCCCACGTGCCGTATGTGAACAGCGTACCGTCGTCCTCGTATACCACCTGCTCGGTCGTGAGATTGCCGACGCCCTGGATGAAGGCACCCTCGACCTGCCCGATATCGAGCAAGGGGTTCAGGCTCTTGCCGGCGTCGTAGAGGATGTCGGTGCGTCGAATCTCGAACTCACCGGTCAGCACATCGATCTCCACCTCACTCGCCGCCGCACAGTAGTTGAAGTAGAAGAAGGGCGAGCCCTGCGGATTCGCGTTGGTGACATCGATCAGACCAGGCATGGCGAAATACCCATGCGCCGTGAGATCAATGCGGTACACGTATCCCAAACCAACGATCTTGGTCCAGTCGTTGGCCCAGTTGGTACGCCAGTCCGCCACGCCGTTCTGCTGCAGCCATTGTTCGCTCTGCGATTCGAGGAAAGACACCAGCGTGGCGCGCAGGTTGGCGCAGGCGTTGGCCACTGCGCCGCCGTTGAGATCGGCAGCGGTCGAGCCACCCGTGGAGCTGGCGTTGCCAACTGCACTGGTGAGCGAAGGTCCGATCCGGACCAGCGACATCGGGATGCCCAGCTTGAGCGCAGCAATCTGCGCCATCTTGGTGTGCACGCCCTGGCCGATCTCGATGCCGCCATGCTGCACGATCACCGAGCCATCGCCGGCATAGGCGGTGACCAGCGCGTTGCCCTGATCGAGCAGGCTGGCCGTGTACGCAATGCCGTACTTCAGCGGAATCATCGAGATGCCGCGCTTGCGCCAGCGGTTGGCCGCATTGAACGCCGCGACCTCCTGCCTGCGATTCGCGAAATCCGAGCTGGTCATCAGCTGCGCCCAGACATCGCGGATGTTGCAGTCGATCAGTTTCTGACCGTAGGGCGTGGTGTCGTACTGCGTGGTCGAGCCGTTCTGGTACAGATTCTTGAACCGCACATCTTCCGGCGCCATGCCCAGCGCATAGGCGACCCTCTCGATCATCTCCTCCTGAATGAGCGTGCCCTGGATCACGCCGAACGAACGAAACGCCGTGCTGCTGGCGATGTTGGTCTTACAGACAGAGCCATCGCTGCGGAAGGTCGGCGTCAGGTACGCGTTGTCCGCGCTGAGCTGCGTCAGGTCCATCACAGGGAATGACACGTCGTACGAGCTGCCGCCATCGGAGTAGAACTGAGTCCTGGTGCCGACAATGGTGCCGTCCGGCTGGTATGCGGCGTAGAAATCGCCACGATACGGATGCCGCTTGCCGATCATCAGGCTGTCGGCCTGCCGCTCAAGCGTAATGCGCACCGGCCGCTTCGTCTTCCAGGCGGCGACTGCAGCAGCAGCGGCAACCATCGGCGGCCGCGTTTCCTTCGCGCCATAGCCGCCGCCCACCAGCGGCACGTGCACGATGACGCTGCTGTACGGAACACCCAGCGCAGCTGCCGCGGCGGCTTGCACGCTGCCCGCGTCCTGAGTCGAGCACCACAGCTCGAGTGTGGTCTCTTCAGTCGGCACCGCGAGGGCGTTGAAGGTCTCCATGTAGAAGTGGATCTGCGCGCCGGTGCGTTGGGTCCCGCTGATGACCTGGCAGCCAGCCGGTGGCACACTCGGATTGTTCAGCCAGGTGTCATTGCTGCCCGGCCGTTCGATCAGATTGATGTGCTCCAAAAAGGGCGATGAGGGCGGATTGTTCTGGTAAATGCTGCCCTTCTGAATCGCCTGGTCGATGCCGAAAACTGGAGGGGTCGGCGCGTACTGCACGCTCTTGCTTTGAATGAACGCGGCAACCGTTTCGGCGACTTCCTGGCTGGTCGCAACCACCAGCCCGAGCGATTGGCCGACATAGCTGGTGGTCCCGGCCGCGAAGATGTAATCGTCGCCACCGAGGCCGCAAGCATTCTTTGCTGGTACCGGCACATCGGCAGCGGTGACGAAATCGGAGAGATCAGGAGTCGTCGCACGCAGAGCAGGCAGGAACTCGGCCAGCGATTTGCCGTTGTAATTGAAGTTGAACGTTGCACTAGGACTCGCGCTCTGCACATAAGCGCCGTAGAGCGTGCCCGGCGGCGATGGCAAATCCTGCGTATACACGGCCTCGCCGCTGGCCTGGCTGTAAGCCGATAGTTTGACCAGCGGTTCGCTGACCGGGAATTCCTCGGGATAGACCTCGTAGTGCTGCTCGCCAGAGGAGAGTGGACGGTTGAACGGCAAACCCGCGGCTTTGTTCTGCGGTGATACCTCATTCGGTGCTGCCTCCAGCGCGATCGACACAAACGCCTTATAGAACAGCGTCAGGGCAAGGCTGACTCGATAATCGTTGGAGATGCCATCGCTATGCGGGATGATCGCAGCCTGGATCTCGGCGCGAAGAACCGGCAGCAACCTGGCCAGCGTGGCCTCGTTCAAAGGCGCGTATTGCCAAAGGCCCAGTGTCTGGGAGGCGATGAACGGAACCCGGCCTATACCGCCGTAGACGATCGTGCCCGACGTCAGGTTGGTGCTCGGGTCGAGCGTAACATGAACGGCCGCATTGACAATCGCGTGAGCGTTCTGATTGCGCCGCGCAACTTTGTAGGTCCGCACGTATTCGCTCGGGTAGGTGGTCGGCAGCCAGAAGGAGAGAATCACAAAATCGTCCGGCAGAGAGGTCTGCCCGAAGAATTCCCATGGGTAGAAGGTATTGCTTCCGCCCGAATAGGTCCTCGATCCTACCGTTATCATGGCCCAGATGCCGACCAGCACGGTCGAGAAATCGGAGGCAAACGGCGAACCCTGCGACTGATGGTTCCAGCACATCATCAGGTTGCCGGCCAGGCTGCCCGCGCTGCGCACCTGCGTGCCCGCGATCTTCCTGAGATGCTCCAGCAACGCGGTGAAGCTGCCAGTCTGCTGTGCCGGCCGGAATGGGATCACACGCTCGAGAATGTCGATCAATCGCTCGAGCGTCACGGCGGCGCCGACGGAGATCGGCCCATTTTCGCTGTTGGTTACGAAATTCAGATCGGGTATGCCTGCGATGTCGATCAGGATGTGTGGATCCTCGACATCCTTCTTGTACACACCGGTCGAGGTGTTGCCAACCACCAGTCGCACGACGTTCGGGTCCGTGCCGTACTGCTGCCGCAGATCGTAGAGCTGATCGAGCGTGGTCGGTTTGAACCACTGATAGCCGTTGGCTTCGAAGTACAGCTTGCGCGGTTGGCTGTGCTCTTTCAGGAATGCATTGATCGATTCCGGGGTGGAGTAGTCACCAGCTTTGCGCGTCGGGTTGTTGCGGAAAGGTCGCTGATTCTCCGGCAGCGGCAGAGTTTGCACAGGCTGCGGGCCGTTCTTTGATGCGCGGATCACCATGGCCGAGACCTGCTCGCGCTCCCTGGCATCGTCGGCAAAGCTGCGCATTGCGTGCAGGATCGCGCGGTAACCGGTGCAGCGGCAGATGTTGCCGGCAAAGCGGTCCTCGATCTGCTGTTCCGTCAGTTTTGGATTCTCCTGCAACATCGAGTACATGTTCATGACAAAGCCGGGCGTGCAGTAGCCGCACTGCGAGCCGTTGTCAGACGCGATCTTATCCTGGACCGGATCGAGCGTGGTGCGCGTGCTGCCAATTCCTTCGGTGGTCGCGATCGCGACGCCATCCAGCGAGCAGATCGGCAACAGGCAGGAGTCAATGGCAAAGTGCGCGGTGCGTTCGACGATCGGGTCGTAACGCGACACCATCACGGTGCAGGCGCCGCAGCCGCCTTCTTTGCAGGCCCACTTGGTGCCCATGCACGCGACTTCCGGCCGCCGCAGATACTCGTTCAGCGTCTCGGTCGGATCCGGATCATCGATCGTGATCTCGTCGCCGTTCAGAACGAAGGTGACGTATGAGACTGCATCCTGAAGGAACTCGTCGATAACCGCGTTGTTCGGCTGGGCGGTCGGTGACATGCGCCGTCGCGTGGGACTGGCCATCTGCAGCCTCGCGTCGTTGGGAGAAAAGTGAGTTCGGCTCGAGCAGTCGGGCCAGCATCGGCCATCGAGAGTTTTACGCAGTTTGGAAACAGGGCTGGAGTCGACCGGGATCAATACTGTCCCGCTGGTAAAAAGACAAGAACCAAGTCTGCTCTCGCAGCCGCTTCGAAGTTGTCCGAATCCAGACCCTTTAGCTTCAGTTGGTCGTATATGGTCGAGCAACCAACACTCGATTATCTCGCGAATCGGATTCGATTCGAGCGCGACTAAAGCCTGCCGCTGGACCTATTCACAAGACGCCTACCTCGATACGCTGACGTCATATACATCAGCCGATTCGCTGAGCCGCCACGCGGATTAAGAAATAATGCATGCAACACGCGCCTTGTATGTTCGCTCCGCCAGTGTTTGATTGGACCATATCGCCCGCTCAGAGCTGCGCCGATCACGAGTGGGCGTGTTCCTCTCGAGGAATCAAATGGCCGGTAAAGCGCCGACGCTGGGTCATAACGGGCGAATCCTCGTCGTCGAGGACAACGTCCTCTTCCGATTCATGGTGGCGGAGCATTTGCGCCGGCTCGGTTTCACAGTCGACGACGTGTCCACCGCCGACGAGGCCCGCCAGGCCATTACCCGCAGCGGCGTTCGTTACAACCTGGTTGTTGCCGATATCCATCTCCCGGATTCAACCGGAATCGACTTCGCGCGTATAGCCCACGAGATCAGGCCGGAGCTGCCGTTCGTTTTCATTACCGGCGACGACGACGAAAGCCTCGCACGGCGAGCACTCCTCGAGGATCCTGCCGGTTATCTGATCAAGCCATTCGAGCTGACCGAGCTGGATGCTGTGGTCCTGCACACCGTGCAGGGCACGACCAGCTCGCCAAGGCAT
>JBBDWZ010000126.1:0-33129 GCA_040902615.1 Gemmatimonadota bacterium
GTGATCACCGAGGCTCCATTGAAGCAGATCGAAGGCGGCACCAGCGCCAGCACCGATGACCATGTGCTTTCCTCGGTGTGATCACCGAGGCTCCATTGAAGCGTACGGCAAGCCTGCAGGTGCGTCAGTGAGCATCGGCAACTTTCCTCGGTGTGATCACCGAGGCTCCATTGAAGCGTCGCCCTGCCGGTCAACCAGCCGCGCGGTATCGAGCACCTTTCCTCGGTGTGATCACCGAGGCTCCATTGAAGCGAGCAACCGCCGCACGTCGTCATCGGTGTAGCCCGGCTTTCCTCGGTGTGATCACCGAGGCTCCATTGAAGCACATAGTCCAACAGCACGCGAATCGGTGTGCGACGCTGCTCTTTCCTCGGTGTGATCACCGAGGCTCCATTGAAGCGATACCGTGCTGCCGCCGCTCCCCATCACGTCGCAATTCTTTCCTCGGTGTGATCACCGAGGCTCCATTGAAGCAGCTCGCGCTGAGCTGACGTGCCGTTCGCCGTACTTTCCTCGGTGTGATCACCGAGGCTCCATTGAAGCGAACACTGGACGGTCAACGTGTGCGGCAGGTTCGCCGCGCTCTTTCCTCGGTGTGATCACCGAGGCTCCATTGAAGCGCTTACGCACGCGATCGGCTGTTGGTGTCAGCCTGCGCGATCTTTCCTCGGTGTGATCACCGAGGCTCCATTGAAGCCTATCAAAAGCGTTGGACCCGAGGTATCAGAACAGGGCGCTTTCCTCGGTGTGATCACCGAGGCTCCATTGAAGCCCCTTTTGGACACGGAGCACGGCAGCGCGTCGAAGTATGCCTTTCCTCGGTGTGATCACCGAGGCTCCATTGAAGCGTTGGAGGCTGACAGCGTTGATGCGTGCGTTACTGATCCACTTTCCTCGGTGTGATCACCGAGGCTCCATTGAAGCAGCTATAAGTCAGGCGGTCTTCCGGGCTCGCTTCCAGGTCCTTTCCTCGGTGTGATCACCGAGGCTCCATTGAAGCTGGTTGTCGGCGATATAGCACGTGACCACCGGCAAGCTTTCCTCGGTGTGATCACCGAGGCTCCATTGAAGCAGGAAAGACGGAAAAAGCGGCACGTCTTCCTGAGGCCGCTTTCCTCGGTGTGATCACCGAGGCTCCATTGAAGCCCGACGTAATCAGTCGGCACCCCATCTCCTGCCTCAATGACTTTCCTCGGTGTGATCACCGAGGCTCCATTGAAGCGTAGGCCGTCCATCGTTCTATCAGCCGGTCCAGCATCACGAGCTTTCCTCGGTGTGATCACCGAGGCTCCATTGAAGCCCCGCGTGCCATGCTCGTTCCGTCTCACGCACAAGCCGGTCTTTCCTCGGTGTGATCACCGAGGCTCCATTGAAGCTCCCAATCGAATAAACAGAGCTGCACAAATTCCATCGCGGCACTTTCCTCGGTGTGATCACCGAGGCTCCATTGAAGCAGGAAGACGTCGGGCGCGTTCGGGGCTAGAACACTCGGTGCGCTTTCCTCGGTGTGATCACCGAGGCTCCATTGAAGCTTCCACGCCTCGCGCAACGCAGCGTTACGAGCCGCGCACCTTTCCTCGGTGTGATCACCGAGGCTCCATTGAAGCAAAATTCCGTCGAGTTGTGCGTAGGGTCCGGCCGAATTGAACCTTTCCTCGGTGTGATCACCGAGGCTCCATTGAAGCTGGAGATCACGAAAGACAAGACCGTTGTCTTGGTAGCAGAACTTTCCTCGGTGTGATCACCGAGGCTCCATTGAAGCGATGAGTCGGTGACCCCGATGCTGGTCAAGCAGGACATCCTCTTTCCTCGGTGTGATCACCGAGGCTCCATTGAAGCGAGCCGAAGGCGACGAACGGCAACGAGCCGTGGAGCGCGCCCTTTCCTCGGTGTGATCACCGAGGCTCCATTGAAGCGCGCCAAACGATTACGTAGTGGATGACCCGTCCGAAAACTTTCCTCGGTGTGATCACCGAGGCTCCATTGAAGCTCGATGCCGACCTTGCCATCCGTGAATCGGCAATCTTCGACTTTCCTCGGTGTGATCACCGAGGCTCCATTGAAGCCTAAAAAAAGGATGCCATTGGCAAGAACTGCGAAAACTTTCCTCGGTGTGATCACCGAGGCTCCATTGAAGCACTGTACGCGGTTAGGCGGTTAGGCTTGACGCTACACTTTCCTCGGTGTGATCACCGAGGCTCCATTGAAGCTCGTTCCGAGTCCAGCGTTGACGGGCGGCGAAGCTGACCGTCCTTTCCTCGGTGTGATCACCGAGGCTCCATTGAAGCGCTGACATGCTGGAGTCAATGGCCAGCATGGTTGAGGGAAGCTTTCCTCGGTGTGATCACCGAGGCTCCATTGAAGCGTTCAGTCATCGCGCCCCTCAAACGTGCGGGTAGGGAAATCTTTCCTCGGTGTGATCACCGAGGCTCCATTGAAGCTCGTAGCTGCTGCCACGCACCATGACGGTCGTGGAGCTTTCCTTTCCTCGGTGTGATCACCGAGGCTCCATTGAAGCTCGCGATAGATCGCGCGAATCGGCTGGGTTGGCGGGACCACTTTCCTCGGTGTGATCACCGAGGCTCCATTGAAGCTCCTCTCGTGAGCTACTGCCCACGGACTATGGGTAACTTTCCTCGGTGTGATCACCGAGGCTCCATTGAAGCACGTGGTGAACTTCGGCGCCCGGCGGAAGCGGATGACCCACTTTCCTCGGTGTGATCACCGAGGCTCCATTGAAGCCACCACTTCGATCAACGTAACCTTTCGCCCGGCGTGGAGCTTTCCTCGGTGTGATCACCGAGGCTCCATTGAAGCAGATCGTCGCTGATGCGAAGACCGGCAGTGAGCACGCTTTCCTCGGTGTGATCACCGAGGCTCCATTGAAGCACTGCTCGCCGTACAACCTAGCCAGTCGGCCGATCCAGTTGTTCCTTTCCTCGGTGTGATCACCGAGGCTCCATTGAAGCGGTACTGCAACGATTGCAGGGCCGAAGTCGAAAGGACGCCTTTCCTCGGTGTGATCACCGAGGCTCCATTGAAGCCCAGCTTGCGCGCGTCGTTCGTCTGCTCCACGCCGATCAGCTTTCCTCGGTGTGATCACCGAGGCTCCATTGAAGCGCACGGCGCCATTCGGTGCGGGAAGCTGATATAGACGTCTTTCCTCGGTGTGATCACCGAGGCTCCATTGAAGCGCGCGCCTCCGTTTCCTGATGCATTACAAAATCTATGGGACCTTTCCTCGGTGTGATCACCGAGGCTCCATTGAAGCCCTTGCAATCCATCTGGACCAGCACGTTGCGCGCGCCCAGCTTTCCTCGGTGTGATCACCGAGGCTCCATTGAAGCTCTCTCACCCGCACCCGGCGTACGTGATCGAGTTCCAGCCCCTTTCCTCGGTGTGATCACCGAGGCTCCATTGAAGCGACGGACGCGACAGTTTCCACGCAATCGCCCATCTTCATGATCTTTCCTCGGTGTGATCACCGAGGCTCCATTGAAGCTCGCTGATCCATTCCAGATCGATGTCACCGGCGTCGTTTGCTGCTTTCCTCGGTGTGATCACCGAGGCTCCATTGAAGCGTGCTGAACAAGATCGCGGTGCTGCCATGAGCCAGCCCACCTTTCCTCGGTGTGATCACCGAGGCTCCATTGAAGCCAATCGTCGTGGTGGTCGTTGCCGCAGGAGCGGGCGCGACTTTCCTCGGTGTGATCACCGAGGCTCCATTGAAGCCGGCCCTTACCGGCCGTCTAGCGGACGCGCAAATGACGCCCTTTCCTCGGTGTGATCACCGAGGCTCCATTGAAGCGGGTATTCCGTACAACAGCGCCGCGGCTATTGAGAAGGCGCTTTCCTCGGTGTGATCACCGAGGCTCCATTGAAGCAAGAATCCCATCCAGTAGGTGAACTCCCGGCTGCCACCGAGCTTTCCTCGGTGTGATCACCGAGGCTCCATTGAAGCCGCTTCATCATCGGCATGATGGTGATGATGCCCGGCTTCCTTTCCTCGGTGTGATCACCGAGGCTCCATTGAAGCGACAAAGCCAAGGCATACGAACACGCAAGCAGGAAGCTTGCTTTCCTCGGTGTGATCACCGAGGCTCCATTGAAGCGAGCTCGCTGATCTTCTTGGTGAGCCGCTCGATCTCGAGCTTTCCTCGGTGTGATCACCGAGGCTCCATTGAAAACGTGAACGGGTCATGGAGACCACGTTCACGTTTCCTTCATGAACATTCCTGCCTGCAACAGGCGCATGAGAGCCAGGCAGGAGCTGAACCTGCATTTGCTACAAGTCAATCATTCTGACAATCTCCTCGCCGAATCGGTTCCACTCGAGCGTCGCGATCGATGGCTTCAGGCGGAAGCGCGCGGGACCGGCGGCTCCGGGATTTACAATCAGCGTTCCATTGACCCGCCCGACGTAGGGTTTGTGGGTGTGACCATAGACGATGATGTCAGCGTCCGGGTGTGCAGCGCTGAGTAAATCCGGTGTG
This sequence comes from Gemmatimonadota bacterium, assembly GCA_040902615.1. Classification (GTDB taxonomy): domain Bacteria; phylum Gemmatimonadota; class Gemmatimonadetes; order Longimicrobiales; family RSA9; genus JBBDWZ01. The sequence goes on from JBBDWZ010000126.1 coordinate 4,494, forward strand.
GGCGAGCCCAGCAGGTGCCCGTGCGTAACGACCACGCGATGCCCGCTGAGTGTCAGTTCCTGCACCACGGGTAGGCGTTCGGCCAGGGGCGAGCCATCGGTATTGCCGATCACGGCGTGCACCGGCGCGATGGTTTCCAGTTCGGTCAGGATGTCAGGATCGCCGACGTCGCCGGCGTGCAGGATGAGTTCGACCTTCTCGAAATGCTGGAACACACTCGGTCTGAGCTGGCCGTGCGTATCGCTGATGAGTCCGATCAGCACGTCAGTCGGGCTCGCCGCTTTGCCAGCGCGGACCGACCTGCGCATCGACCGCGAGGTGCGCCAGGATGCGGCCGGCCACGAAGTCGATCAGATCCGCGATCGACTTCGGGCGGTGGTAGAAGCCCGGAGATGCGGGCAGGATGATCGCGCCCGCGCGCGTGAGGCGCGTCATGTTCTGCAGGTGGATCAGCGAATACGGCGTCTCGCGCGGGACCAGGATCAGCTTGCGCCGTTCCTTCAACACCACGTCCGCCGCGCGTTCGATCAGTGAGCGCGTGGTGCCCTGCGCGATGCTGGCCAGCGTTCCCATCGAGCACGGGCACACGACCATGCCGCGCGTGGGCGCCGAGCCCGATGCGGGTGTCGCACCGCGATCACGGTCGGAATACAGTGTCACCTTTGACCAGTCCCCGGTACGCGCACGAAGCTGCTCCTCGCCTGCGATCTCGAGTTCTTCGTCGAGCAAGCGCCAACCGGTTTCCGAGACGATCAGTTGTACGGGCACGCCATTCTGGTTGAGCAGCTCGAGCAGTCGCACGGCGTAGGGCGCGCCCGACGCGCCAGTCATCGCGAAGGTGACGGCCAGAACGCTCATGCCAGCAGGAGCCGGTCGAGCAGCGTGAACCCGAAGAATGATGTGGAGACCAGGATGTTCACCCGAAAGAACGCACGATCGATCCGCTTGAGATCGATCGCCAGTTCGGGATGCGATGGCTGATCGGCCAGATCCGTGCGCTTGCCCGGCGCGACCACGGAGTGCTCGTAGTGGAGCAGTCCGGCCATGAGGCCGACTGCAATGGCAAACAGCCAGCCGACCGGGAACGCGCGCAGCAACAGGATCGCAAGAAAACACAACACCGATGCGCCATGTGCAATCCGCGCGACCACCAGTGATCTGCGAACGCCCATTCGCGCGGGCACCGAATGCAGTCCCTGCGCCCGATCGAATTCGATGTCCTGCAACGCGTATACGATGTCGAACCCGGAAACCCACAACATCACGGCCACGGCCAGGAGCGGAAGCGCCCAGGCCGGATCGCTCCAGGCGCCCGTAATCGCCAGGTAGGCGCCCACCGGTGCAATACCGAGCGAGAGGCCCAGCACCCAGTGCGCAATGGCGGTGAATCGCTTGGTGTACGAGTACCAGAAGGTCCAGGCCAACGTGACCGGCGCCAGCCAGCCACACAGCCGGTTGAGCTGAAACGCGGCAACGACGAACACTACCGATGCAATCGCAACGGCAACCACGGCCTGGGTCAGCGAGAGACGCCCGGTCGGCAACTCGCGCTGTTGTGTACGCGCATTCAAGGCATCGTACGTGCGATCCACGATGCGATTGAAGCCCATGGCCGCAAATCGCGCCGCCGTGAACGCCACGATGATCCACATCGCGTTTGCGACCGTCACATTCTCCGGCCTCGTGTACGAAGCGAGCACCGCACCCACGCCGGCGAACGGCAGCGCGAACAACGTATGCGGCAGCTTGACGAAGCTGGCGTACCTGGCCGCCAGCGAACCACCCGCAAAGGTCTGCCCTTCACGAACCGCCGCCCCGGACACCCCTGCCGACATCAGCCGCCTATCCCGCTCGCTCCCCTTCAGACTACCCATCTATTCGGTCCCCCTCCTTATTCCCCCATTCCCCATTCCCCATTCCCTATTCCCCGATCCGCGATCCGCGATCCGCGATCCTACAAACCAAGCTTCGGCCACAACCCATCAATCCTGGCCCGCACCGCCGCATCCATCTCGATGAGATCCGGCCATTCCCGCGTGAATCCTTCTTCCGGCATCTTTCGAGTCCCATCAATCCCCATCTTCGAGCCGAATGCCGGTCCGCGCGCTGAGTGATCGAGATCGTCCACCGGGCCGAAGCTGAAGCGCACATCGCGCTCGGGATCGATGTTGTTGAGCGCGTACCACCAGGCTTCCTGCGGATTGCGCACGTCAATGAAATGATCCACGATGACGATGACCTTGGCCAACGCCATGAGTCCCTGGCCCCAGAGTCCGTTCATCACCTTGTAGGCCTGCCCTGGATATTCCTTTTTGATCGCAACCAGTACGAGGTTGTGAAAGATGCCTTCGGCCGGCATGTGATAATCGACGATCTCGGGCAGCGTGGTCTTTAACAGTGGCAAAAAGATCCGCTCGGTTGCGCCGCCCAGGTAGAAGTCCTCCATTGGCGGCCGGCCCACGATCGTGGTTGGATAGATCGCGTTTTTCCGCATCGTGATCTTTTCGACGTGGAACAGCGGAAACAGATCCGCGGGTGTGTAGAAGCCGGTGTGATCACCGAATGGTCCTTCCATGCCGAGCGGCTCGTTCGGGTCGACGTAGCCTTCGATCACGATTTCGGCTTCGGCCGGAATGCGCAGCTCCGCAGTCAACGCGTTGGTCACCATGAGTGGCTCGCGGCGCAGGAACCCGCTGAACAGGTATTCGTCGATACCGGGCGGCAACGGTGCAGTCGGCGTATACATCGTGGTCGCGTCCGCACCGAGTGCAACCACTACCGGCATGCGTTCACCGCGTTCGCGATATTTGCGGAAATGCGCCGCGCCGCCTTTGTGCCGCTGCCAGTGCATGTAGGTAGTGCGAGGACCCAGCACCTGCATGCGATACATCCCGAGATTCTGAATGCCGGTTTCCGGATCGCGCGTGATTACCATGGGCAGCGTGATGAACGGACCGGCATCCTTCGGCCAGGATGTGATGATGGGCAGTTTGCGCAGGTCTACCGCATCGCCCTCGAGCACAATTTCCTGGCACGGTGGCTTGCCGCGATACTCACGCGGCGGGACTTTGGCCAGCTCCGCGAATTTCGGAATCAGCTGAACCTTTGCCCAAAACCCTTTCGGTATATCCGGCTGCAGCAATTCGGCGATGCGTTGCGCGTGCTCGCTGACATCCTTTACGCCGAGCGCCCTGGCCATACGCGACCACGAGCCGAACACATTGATCGCGACCGGCACTGTACCAATGCTGCCATCATCCAGCACCGGCTTCTCGAACAGCAGCGCTTTCCCGCCATCCGGCTGCTTCATCACGCGGTCCGCGATTTCCGCGATCTCGAGCTTCACCGCAACCGGCTCGCGGATACGCACGAGCTCGCCCGCGCGGTCCAGATCGTCCAGAAACGATCGCAAATCTTTCGGTACCATATGGCGGGAAGATAGGCGACGGGCAAAAAGGGGACGAGTCCCGGCCGAAGTATCTCAGCCCTGGTCGCCGAAGGATCACAGCCCCAGTCCTAGGACTAGGCTCGTTTCTGTTGTCCTTGGCGGATTGGTATATTCGCCCACATGGCAACCACGATCCAAACGGACGCAACGGCGCGCACGGCCCGCCGCCCTATTGCGGCGGGTTACTTGTTCGCGCTTGCGGCAGGTGCAACCTGGGGTACGACCGGGCCGTTGAGTACGGCTCTATATAAGGAGGGCGCTCAGCTCACGGCAGTCGGCTTCTGGCGCGTGTTTCTGGCAACGGTCGGCTTCGCGATCTTCGGACTGTTTCATCGGCAGTTGTTCCAGATCGACCGCAAAGGCCTCGTGTGGATTGGTGTGGCCGGCGGGCTCTGTGTGGCCGTGTTTGAAGTCGCGTTTCAGTATGCGATCGCCGGCGTGGGAGTGGCCGGCGCAGTGGCGCTGCTCTACACGGCACCGGTAATCGTGGCGATCCTGGCCAACCGGCTGCTGGGTGAAGCGTTGAACGGGACGCGTGTTGCGCTCGCGCTGGTAGTCATGGCCGGCGTCTGGCTGACCGTGAATGGTCACGCCGGCGAGGGTGGCGCAACGGCAGCAGGTGCAACTCGCATCGCGGGCATCTTTGGTGGACTGCTTTCCGCTGCAAGCTTTGCCGGCAGTACGCTGCTCGCGCGCCGGTTCGTGCCAGCCTACGGATCGCAACGGATGTTGTTCTACGAGCTGGTTGGCGGCACGATGCTGCTCGCGCTGGTGCTTCCGATAATTGGGAAGGTGCCGCAGCCGCCGCCAACTCTTTCGGGCTGGATTTACATCGCCGGTCTGGGCATTGGTGCCGTGCTCGCGGCCAACTTCTTCTACTTCGCCGCGGTCAAACGCATTGACGCCGCGCCGACTGCGGTCGCGGCGAGCATTGAACCGTTTGTCGGTGCAACGCTCGCATTGATCCTGTTCAACCAGCAGCTCACGGCGCTCGGCTGGCTGGGTCTGGTCCTGGTTGTGGCGGGTGTTGCAGGAGGGTATCGATCCGAATCGGCAGTGGGTCCGTCTCCGGCTTAGGGCCGGCGCGGAACGAAGTGCTTTCGCCTCGCTCTTTGTGACCAGGTACCGGGCAATAGACTTCGTATTTCCCCGGATTCAACGTGGCCGTCAGCGACACGCGGCCACCTTTCCCTACCGGAATTGTGCGCCAGCGTGCCCCATCCTCCCATCTGATCTCGAGGATGTGCTGCTGATCCTCCGTATTCGACAGCGTAAAGTCGACGTCGCCGACCGCGAGCTGATAGCTCGAAAGCGTGATGGCATTGTTCCGGATGGACACCCGCACACCCTTGGCCTGGACCGTATCGGCACCAGGTACCGAATCAATGGGTGGCTCGGGTATTTTCAGCCGCGCCTCGGCGGCCGGATTGGGTTCCTCTTCCGGCGGTTGTTCCTTGTCACCGCAGCCAATCAGACCCAACAGCAGAATCCAGCTTATGCGTTTCGTCATGCTTCCTAATTCCTCACCAGATGAAACTTCTCCTGCCGACGCAGCACCCAGTGCCGTCGTCCTTCGGCGTCCACGTATGCTTCTTCTTCCTGCGCCATGCGCACTCGCTGGCCGTTCCACTCGGGCACAGCAGTCGTGGCCTGCAGCTCAATCGAGAACCACGTATTCGGCAGAATCGGGACCTCACCTCGACCGGTTACGCCTTCCTGCCGGTCCCAGAGACCGATCAGTGGACCCGCACCGTGACCGTGATCACCAATCGGGTGCGTGTACACTGAGCCATCGATCTTTTCCGCACGCATGCGAGTCAGTGTAGCACGCAATGCCTCATCGCCCGTGCGTCCCGGACGCATTTCCTCGAGCAGCAGATCCTGCAGCCGGTTACTGTTCCGCAATGCCGCGTAGAGGCCGGCCGGCGCGTCGGTTTCGCCCTCACGCAAAACATAGCCCATGTGTTGTGTATCGGTGTGCAGCCCGAGTGCGCTGATACCGAAGTCGACGTGCAGCACGTCGCCGCGCAGAATCACCGGTGCCGCCGAATCCCCCAGCTCGACCCCGCGCCGTTGTGCACTCACCGAGGGATGGAACCAACTGCCCAGTCCCAGGTCGTTGACGCGCTGGCGCAGCCACCAGACGACCTCCTGCGTAGTGGTCTTGCCGGGCGTGATGACGCGGTTCGAAAACCCGGTTGCAATCAGCTCGTGCACCAGCTCCTGCATCTGCCGATACTGCGGCAGCATCTCGGGCAACCGGATCGAAATGTAATCCAATGCAAGCCGATCCTTGCGCACCACCCTCGGCAGATATTTCGCACCGAGCGCGCCTTGCAACGCTTCCCATTCACCAGCCGTGAGTCCGTCCGAGAACGCGTGCGTCGCCGAGATGTTCACGGCAATCGCTTTGGGATCGCGCTCCTGCACGACGCGTGTGAGCAGCTTCCACTGTTCCGGACCATAGGGCTCGGCCGCGCGACGGGTGGTGCCGGCGGTCGCGATCGCGGCGTCCGGATCGCGCACGTTGGTATACAGCCCGCCCTGCGATGTTCCGCCGATCGCGATGCGCTCGAGTCCCCGCTCGCCCCGGTCGAAGAAGACGTAGATGGTACGGCGCCGCGCGGCCAGCGTAGTAGGTGAAATCAGCGACCAGAAGACCGGGTCCTCGTTGTACTCGCGTACCGGCACGATCCACATATCGACGCCGTTTTCCCGCAGCAGCCGCGGCAGCACTCGCTCGAGCCGCAGCTTCAGCCAGTCCTGACGGATGGCCGCCTGTTCTTCGAGCGTGCCAAAGGGCCGTTCCTGGGCCTGGACCGGTGCCGCAATGGCTACCAGCACGCACAATAGCAAGCGTTGTATTTTCATGGTCCTGTCGAAGTTCAGGCAGTCACGGTTCGATGGCCTGGCCTCATGCAGTCGCGCGTTCCGCGATCGGCTTGATCTTTTGAATCTTCCTTGCTTCCGGTCCACGCTGAGCGTGCCACAGATCCCAAGCGAGCTGACCATTCAGCCAAAACTCCGGCGTCGTACCGAACAGCTGTGCGAGGCGCAGCGCCGTGTCTGGCGTGATTCCGCGCTTTCCGTTCACGATCTCATTGACCCGCGGAAATGACACGTCGATCAGATCCGCGAGCTGTACTTGTGTGATGCCCAGAGGCTTCAGAAATTCCTCGAGCAGCATTTCCCCCGGGTGAGTCGGGGGCCGATTCTTTGGTAGCAGCATGACGGCATCTCTCCATCTACGCCGATTCTTACCTACTCCCAGAGTTGCGAGTCCCAATACTCGCCATCTGGCCCACGTTGCTCCGGATCGCATGCTGGCCCTCTCGGTCACGTTTGAGGGCTTCAAGTTTGTTTTGAAGCGGCGCCTTCAAATCGGATAGTTTAACCGCGCATCCCAGTTGATCCAGCTTTCGCCGAGCACTTTTCCAGATTTGATGCGGGCAGGCGCGTCTCGCAGCCTTGTTATCCACCTTGTTGTAAATGTCATCGGTGCCCTTATCGGCGAACGAAACGATCATGTAATCTCCGCGGTCCGCCGGGGAACGCAGTCGCCATACCGGCTCTTCCACAGTATAACGGATACCGTTATAACATGCCAGGGATCCCTGAAGGTGTGCCAGCTGTTGACGGGGCGGACTGAACGGCCGGAGGCAGGCAATTATGCAACGTGCCGCCGCTTTCCGATGACGCACCGGAGCTGGGTTGGTCTCTTGTCCATAACTTGCGCTGGGAATCGGATTGGGTTTTCGGCTCACCAGGCGGGCATTATTGTCAGGCGGTGATACGCAGGACCTCGTCGGCTGTCGTGACACCGGCGCGTACCAGCCGTAGTGCATCATCGCGAAGGGTAGACATGCCGGACTGGCTGGCGATCGCCCGCAACTCCGCGGCTGGCACTCCCTGGGTCATCGCCGCACGTATCGGCTCGGTGGTGAGCAGAAGCTCGTAAACGCCGGTGCGGCCGCGGAATCCAGTATTACGACAATCGGCACAGCCAGCGCCCCGATGCGCGCTGGTCAAGTCGTTCGCTACCGCACCTAGATGGTCGCGAATCTTCTGGTCGATTACCGTCGGCTCACTGCAATGGCGGCAGATCACGCGGACCAACCGCTGCGCGAGTACGGCCTGCACGGTTGTACCCACGAGATAGGAAGGGACGCCGAGATCCATCAAACGGGTTAGCGCACTTGCTGAATCGTTGGTATGCAACGTGGAAAGAACCAGATGGCCGGTCAGCGCTGCCTGCGTGGCGATTTCGGCCGTTTCGCCATCGCGGATCTCTCCTACAAGGATGACGTCAGGATCCTGGCGCAGCAGTGAGCGAAGAGCACTGGCAAACGTCAGTCCGGCCTTTTCATTGACCTGCAGCTGCGGCACGCCTTGCAGCTCGTACTCGACCGGATCCTCCACCGTCAGAATCTTCTCCTGTCCAGTTCGGATGGCACCGACTGCGGCATAAAGCGTCGTGGTCTTGCCGGAACCGGTGGGACCTGTGGCCAGCACAATTCCGTGCGGATGAGCGATCACGCGCCGGAAGGACGATAGCACTTCGCCCTGCATGCCAATCTCGTCCAGTTCAACGCTGCCGCGGTCGCGGTCCAGCAAGCGCAGAACGATGCTCTCGCCGTGAAGCGTCGGCGCGGTGGACACGCGCACATCAACATCCCGATTGCGCAAGCGCAGGCGGATCCGACCGACCTCTGGTAAGCGACGCTCTGAAAAATCCAGATCGGCCATGATCTTGAAACGATTGATCACGGCCGCTCGAAGCTGTGCCGGCGGGACCACGGCATCTTGCAGTACACCGTCGATCCGATAGCGCGTGCGCAGGCCGTCGGCCCGACACTCCAGGTGAACATCGGATGCGCGCGAATCCAGCGCCTCCAGGAGCAGAAGGTTCACGAGTTTCACCACGGGCGCTTCGTTGGCGAGGTGTACCAGATCATCCAGCACGGCGTTGTCCGCGTTGACCAGCGCAACCTCGGGCAGTTCGGCCACCATGTCTTCGGCCGACACCGATTCAGGTGCATAGACCCGACGGATCGCATCACGGACTTCATCTTCGGGCGCGAACTCCAACTTTGGATCAGAGCCTAGAACCAGCCGCAGATCGTCCAACACCCGCGGTTCAACCGACTCGCGCCAGGAAGCGACCTTGAATGCGTCGCCGATCCGCTCGATCGGCAGCACGGCATGATGCTCGAGGAAATCCGCGTGCAGTACGGGGATTCGCTGGCATCGGTCCACCAGTCTGGATACAGGGGCCATTGTGCCGTGGTTCACCGGCCACCTCCAATGGAATCGCGGCGGATTGGCGGCAACAGCGGTTTGATCGGTTGCAACTTACGCAACAGCTCGGAATTCTTTTCGATGCCGTTCCGGATCTCGTCGGCATCTGCATCACTTTGGACGATACGTGGGGTGAGAAACAGGAACAGCTCCGAGTTTGTTACGTCGATGCGTGTGCTGCCGAACAACGCGCCCAACAGAGGAATCTCTTTCAGCAGCGGAATTCCGGTGCGGGATTTGTCTTCCTGATGCTCGACCAGGCCGCCAATCACGACGGTTTGACCGTTGCGCGCGAACAGGTGGGTCGCGGCCTCGCGCGTGCTGATCACGGGCGCGCCAAACTGCGTCTCGCTGGTCGCCGTGCTGACTTCCTGGACGACCTGCAGGTTGACGTAACCGTCCGAGTTGATGGTGGGCAGAATCGTGAGTGAAGTACCGACATCGCGATACTGAACGACCTGGTCGCGCACGCCGGCGTCGGTTGGCAGCGAGCGGAACACTTGCACGAACGGGCGCTCGGCGCCAATCAGGATGCGTGCTTCCTGATTGTTCTGCGCCAGCACCACCGGACGAGACAGAATCCGAACCTCGCCCGTGGATGAGAGAGCGGAAAGCGCCAGGTCGATGTCGATCGAGCCGCTGCGGGTCATACGCAGGAGGAAATCGGAAGGCGCGGAGGCTTTCAACTCGCCGCTCGTATTGCCCGAGCGACTTTCGGCGTTTGCGCTCACGCCAACGGCCAGGTTCTTATTGCGGCGCACTTCAGCGATTACGACTTCGATCAGCACCTGCAATGGACGCAGATCCAGCGCCTCCACCGCCTGCCGCACGATTTCCCAATCGGCTGGCTGCGCGCGCACAAGTAACGCATTCGTCATCTCATCCGGTACGATCTGGACCTCGCCGTGTAGCTGCGCCGGCAGACTTGGTAAGGCTTGTGGAATGCTGGGCACAGCTGCAGGGCGTGGAGCCGTGTCGGTTGCAGGCAGCCGTTGCTGCCGTAGCCGTTCCGAGAGCGGCTGGTTGGAAAGTCCAGGTTGAAACGCGGCACCGGATCGACCGAACAACGCCTGCAGTGTCGCCGCCAGCCGGGCGGCCCGCGCATGCTTGAGTCTGTGGACAAAGAGCCGCGCCTCTTCCTGCTGCGTCGCAGCCTGCTGAGTCGCGGCAGCAGCCTGTGCGGATACCACGTCGATGCGCAGGAAGCTGCCCTCGTCGCGAATAGCGAGGCCGTTCGACTCGCTCAAACTGCGCAGCACGGCCGGGATTTGGGTCAATGGAAGTGGCTGGTTGGTGCGCAGCGTCACCCGTTTGGCTGGAAGCTCACCGTACACGACGCTCAAGCCTCCGGCTTCGGCCAGCGCGGCTATCACCAGCTTCAAGTCCGCATCCTGGAAATCCAGCATCAACCCTTGGGCGGTCACGCGCACTACATCGGTGCGCTGCTGCGCTCCCAACTGAGCCGGCCGCCAGAATAACACTGCGACCAGCACAACCATGGCAGCTCGCACTAGGGTCCTGCCTTTCGAATTCGGAACACTGCCCGTTCACCGGTCACTGAGTCCGTGAACACCGCCTCCGCTGCGCTGACTTCCCGCAAAACCATCCCATTCAGCGTTTGGCCGATGCGCATCACCCTCGATCCGGTAGACGATTCGACCAGGGCCAGCCCACCCGACGGCAACATCGCAACGCCGACCAGCTTCATGAGATTCGCCTTTGCCTCGGGTTCCGCTGCTGGAACTGCCGAAGGTGGCGCCGACGGTTTCTCTAACGCGGCGATGCGGAATGGATCCCTCGCCGCGGCCTCCTGAATCGCCTGCTCAGTGAGAGCGGTGCGTGCGCGAGCACTGCTGAATGCCTCTGACAATGGTGGAACTGCCCGAATCGGCGCCTGCACCGTTGCTACACGAACCAGCACCGTCGCGCAGATGACGACCGCCAGTATTAGCGCGGCCACGGTCAACCGATTCCACTGCTGGAGATCGAGCTTCATCGGGTGTCCGCTCCGAGCACATGGAGCAGGAACGAGAAGTCGATTTGCGCGACTCCATTCGCCGCCTGGCTGCGCTGCAGTTCCAGTCGGCTGATCCCGCCCAACTCGAGACCGGACTCGACACGGTGCACGAACAGGAATGCACCTGCGGTGTTTCCGCGTCCTCGCACAACCAGCTCGAGTTCATGCAAGCCGCCGTCGTGCGCTTTGGTTGCGACGGCCGAGGCAGCCTCGAGCTGAACACTGCTCAGCTCCGCCATCGAGGTGACGTACGCAATCGCTCGGGCCTGCAGCAGGGTCGCGTCTCGCGCGGGAAATACTCGTCGAATCAGTACTGCGCGGGCAGTTTCGCCGGATTCTCCGAGGGCACCCGAGCGATAGGCCTGGATGAGACCCAATTCAGTGGCGAGCAGGGAGCGCTGTTGCGTTAGCTGATCGTGGCGAGCGGTTATCGAACGTGCGACCGGCCTCACGATCAAGCCCACACACATGACCGGCCCTGCAATCATGGCACCCCAGGTCAGTACACGCCGGTCGCGGTCGGTCAGTTTCATCGTCCTCGGCCGATTCGTTGGACTGGAACCGCAACGATGAATTGCTCGAGATGCGTGTCGTCCGCTGACACTTGCCGATGTATGCTTCCAACCACCTGCAAGTCAGCGAAGTCTGGCGAATCCTTCAGCGCCTCGATGGCTTCAACCGCGTTGTCGACAAGGAGCTCGAATTTGAGCGTGTCCCGCTCGGCGTTAATACCGGCCAGCGACGCACCGGCGGGCAGTCCCCTGGCCAACATCACCAGCAGCGGCGACCAGTTCGTGGCGCGATGAAGACTTTCGGCGGTATGAATATGTCCAGTGGCTGTCTGCGCCTTTGACCGCACTGCCAGTGCACTGTCGGCCACCGCACGAATGCTCGCACGCTGCCTGGCGACCGCGCCAAGCTCCCGCGACAGATTCCCGTGCTCGAGCAGAGCCGCTGTTGCCAGCAGAAGCAGCACTGCTGCCCAACCGAGTCCAATTTGCCTGCGCAATCGCGACCTGGTTCGTGCACGCGCCATTTCCGTTTCGAAATGAAGACGAGAGGGCCGCGCGCTCGTTGCGGCCGCCACAAAAGCATCGCGATCCGCGATCCCAGATTCTGCCGCGCGGCCGTCAAGAGCGGTCGTTTCGCCGGGCGCGACAGCTGAAACCAGATCCGTACGGCCCACCGGTAAGCGCCGAATGTCGCGCACTCCGCCGTCATCGGTCTGGATCACTTCAATGCTGTCTTCCAGCATGACAACGAGAACACCAGGCTGAACCGACCAGGCCAGGCCCATCGGCGAGATGTCAGCGCTTGCGTATCCAGCCGCGGCTGCGGCCGACTGAATCGTGTCAGTCGTAGACTGCTCGACTGCTGCCATGACTGACGGCGATCCGCGCTTTTGCCGAAGCACGCCGATCACGGGTTCCGCGAACGCCGTCACAAAATGACGCCGGGCATCACGCGTCAGTGCGCGGACCGCGTCCTCCTCCGGTAGCGGCGGCAGCTCGATCAGCCGCAATTCGCAAAGTTCGGGAGAAAGCAATACGCGAAGGCGGGCGTGCGGACAGCGTTCTGCAATTGTGGAGAAATGCGGCGCAAGCGTGTCGGCATTGACCTCGGATACGCTGGCATCGACCAGCACAGATCCGTTACACATCGCGACGAACCGGTGCCTACCCAGAGCGACGCCAACAAGCGGCCTGCGTCGGTTCCAGCTCATTGCACGCTCCGCTGCACGAAAAAGACGTGATGGTCGCCGCGCGCAAACAAGCCATGTGCCCGGACGCGGACTGGACTGCCGTCCAGCCAGCCTATTGCGACTGCTTCGACCTCTCTCGTCTCGAAATCGACGCGGCGCTGGAGTGCGGGCATTGCTTCCTGTAAGGGAATGCGGGCCCCGGGCGATAGCCGATCGACCACCTCGTTCAGGGATCGAATCGGTTGCCCGCCACGACGCTCGAGAAGGCGAACCGCTTCCTCTCCCATACCGGGCAGAGAAAGCAACACCTCGCGTGGCGCGGAATTGAGATTGACCTGACCGCTCCCCGACAACGTCAGATGCGGCTCCACCAGGCGCATAATCTCCTCGGTAACTCCACGGACATGCTGCAACTGCGCGATGTCGGAGAAAGGCGCATTCGCAGGCAGCGAGATCGACCCATCCTCGAGGTACTCCTCCCGTTCGGCGCCGCGCGCCCGCCGGAAATCATCAGAATCGCGCCAGTCCGCGGTCGCCTGCGCGATGCGGTCCGCCTCACCCGCGTCGATCCGAAACGCGCCGAAGAACCGCCGCAGTTCCTCCTCGGAGGCGCGATTCAGGTGCAGCCTCGAACTGGGGTCACGCAGCTCGACCGCGTAATGAACGCCCTCGCTCAGATCGATCGTGTCCTGCACTACGCGTGACAGATCCCGCCAGGCATCGCCGGCGCTTGCTGCGGTCGATTCGGTCAAGCGCCGTTGCAGCCGCGCGCGCGCGTGTTCGAGTCCACTGGAGGCCGCGGCCTGGGCTCGCAACCCTTCCGCAATATTGGCCGCTGAGAGAGCCGCCGCGCGCGAACGAATCGCGACGTGCAGCGCAATAGCCGTCAACGCAACCACGAGCCACAACGCCGCAATCAGCGCGAACCCCGACCGTCGGCTGGCCCACATCATTTGGGCGCTCCGACGATCACAGCGAGTGGCAGTCTGGTTAGCGAATCCGCCGAACCCGTGGCGACAAACCGCAGCTCCACGGCATCAGGCAGCACGCTGGATGAGACCCAGCTAGGGAACCACTTGCGGCCCGAGATCAGGGTTGATGTGTAGCGCGCATCCAGCCCGACGATGGTCGAATCCAGCTCGATGCGTCCTGGCCTGCCCGTACCCCAGGGTTCCAATTCGGCCGTGAGGCCCTTCTCCGTGGTCAGCGAGTCGCGATCGATGTAGATGCGAACCCAGGTGAGCCGATTGCCGTCCGGCATGGTCGCCGCAGTCAGAAAGCGTAGCTCATCGCGCGCGGTGTCCTGCTGTGTGCGATCAACCGCCTGAAACCCGGTCGCGTCGACGCCAGGGATCAGCAACGCGCTGCGGATCCAGTCTCCGAGCGAACGTCGAACCCAGCCGCCTCGCGCAATCTCGGATGGGCTGGTTGCCCGGCTGCTCTGATCGACCAGCACACTGAGCGCGGTGTAGCCAATTACCGCAACAACCGAACTGATCGACATCGCGACCAGCACTTCGATCAACGTCAAACCCGCGCGCCTTCCGTTCATGCGCCGGCCTTCCGCGCTGGTCGGTACATGCGCGCCTGCACCCGATGGCTACCGCCGTCCCAGTCGATCACAATTTCGAGATCGATCAGATCGGGTTCGTCGGCCTGACGATCGACCGTCGTCTGCCACCGGTAACCGGTAAATGGTGGGAGGAAGACTCCGCGACTCAGCGAATCCGCCAGCGGCTCGAGCTCGGCGCGGCTCATCGTCTCGAAGCGTAGCAGTCGCTCACGCGCCAGTGCATCCGCAACCAGCAGCTCCTCAGCAGCAGCCCGCACGCGTAACTGGGCCGCGACCATGGCCAGCACGGCGATTCCCGCCGTGCTGACGATCAACAGTGCCGCTACTGCTTCCAGCAGAACGAAACCGCGGCGATCAGCGCGCATGCACAGCTCCTGACCAGGCATCGATCGCGATCGAGCGCGTACGGCCCTCACTCCTGAGATGCACCGTGTCGCCGAACGCAGATCCCTGCGCGTCGAAGCGAATGCGCAACCGCGGCCGAAGTGACAACAGCACGACGTCGGCTGAGATCGGCAGCGTATCACTCCGGCTCAGCGTCGTGCTCTCGGTCCAGTATCGGCGGCCCTTCGGATCGATCGTGAACGTGACCGGCCGGGCTGTGCGGGCGGCGGTGATCCGGGCATCGAGCAGCAGGCGAGTCATCGCGTCAGTGGAGTTGGCCAGCCCATCGCGGGAATCATCCAGCAGGCGTGGCACCGTTACTGCCGTCGCCAGCATCATCACGAGCAGTACAACGGCAACTTCCACCAGCGTGAATCCGGGCCTCATCGCAGTCCGCCGGCATTGAGACCATAGATTGCCTGCAGCAAGGCGAGGGCAACGAATGCGACTATGCCGCCGAACGCGACGATCATCGCCGGCTCCAGCAAAGCCACCAGCCTCTCGAGCGAACGCTCCGTGTTGCGCTCGAACATTTCCGCGGCCCGCTGCAGGAATATGGAAAGGCGGCCCGACTCTTCTCCTACTGCCACCAGCTGCGGCAATAGCGGTGGAAACAGCGTGCCCGCCGCAATGGCGCCGTGCAGTGTCGATCCTTCCCTGACCTGCGTCCGAATACGCTCCACTTCCCGTGTGGCAAGAGGATCGGCCAGCGAAGCGCCAGCATCGGCAAGGGCGTTCAGCACCGGTGCGCCGTTGTGGATCAACACACCGCTGAGGCGCGCAAATCGGCCGGCCAGCGTTTCTCGCCGCAACGCACCTACCAGGGGAAGCTGCACCAGCAATCGCGATTTGAGGATTGCGCCGCGCTCGGTCCGCAGCAGCATACCCGCAGCGATAACAGTGGCGACACCGAGACCAGGAAGAATGACTCCGTACCGTCGAAAGACACTCGCCAGCGAAAGCAGGAAAGCCGTGGACGCGGGCAGACTCGCCCCGGTGCCTTCGAGCAGAGACACGAAGCGCGGCATGACCACAGCAATCAGGAGCACAACGGCTGCGCTGCCCACCGTTGCGAGGAGGATCGGATAGATGGAGAGCGATACCAGCTTGTCGCGAAGCTGCTGCTGTCGTTCGAGGGTAACGGCCAGCTCATTGAAACCGCTTGCCAGTTCCCCGCTCTTCTCCGCGGCCCGCACGACACCGACATAAAGCGGTGAGAACAACTGCGGCTGTGCGCTCAACGCTGCCGCCAGCGATGATCCGCGCTCTACCTCGCGGCGAATCAGGTCGACGATTTCAGCCACGCGTGGCGGGACTGACAGACGCGCCGCCGACAATGCGCGAGCGAGTGGAACGCCGGCTGCCAGCAAGGCCGCAAGCGCGCGCGTCAAGGCGAGGACTGCACGGCGCTCACTGCCTCCACGCGGAGTCGCGCCGACACCCTGTGATGGCTGGGAGATTTCGACGATGAAGAGGCCAGAAGACTCGAGCGCTGATGACGCTGCCCGAGCGCTGGGCGCCTCGAGCAAGCCGCCGCGCCGGTTGCCCTTGTGATCCACCGCCTGGTACGCGAAGCTCGGCACGATCACATCACCAGCTGACCACATCGGCGTCCTCGCCGGTACCGCCGGCGCGACCGTCGCCGCCGTACGATATCAGTTCGAAACCGGACGCGGTCTGCTGACCTGGACTGCGGTAGACGTACGCATTGTGCCATGGATCGAGCGGCAGGTTCTTGCGCAGGTATGGACCGCGCCAATTCACCCCGCGCGGTTCGCTGGTCGGCTGCATGACCAATGCTTCCAGGCCTTGCTCCGTACTCGGGTAGCGGCCGTTATCGAGCCGATACGCGTCCAGCGCGGCGGCCAGCATTTCGATCTGCGAACGGGCTGCCGCGT
This sequence comes from Gemmatimonadota bacterium, assembly GCA_040902615.1. Classification (GTDB taxonomy): domain Bacteria; phylum Gemmatimonadota; class Gemmatimonadetes; order Longimicrobiales; family RSA9; genus JBBDWZ01. The sequence continues at coordinate 20,814 of JBBDWZ010000126.1, forward strand.
CCCTGGCGCTGCCGACATGGCTGAATACGGTCGGGGCAACCATCGCCGCGAGCAATGCTATGACCGCGATTACAACCAGGACTTCGATCAGCGTGAATCCGCCTGGACTCATCGACCTCGCGCGGCCGAGTGTTTTCTTTGGCATGACCTTCCTCGTCCGTGCGCGCGTGTAACGCCAGAAGTACCGTGGTAAATAATGTTATCCTGGATCGAATGCGGCCTGTACCGAGGGCGTGTAAGAGTTCTGCTAGGGCAACGCGAGAATTTTTCGCGGAGCGCGCCTACTTGAAAATCGACGCGCCGCGTGTCGATCTCGCACTCGAATCCCCATACCTCCCTGAGCAGTTGCTGCTTGGTTACGACCGACCCGCCTGCTCGTCTCAAGACCTCCAGGAGCTGGAACTCCTTTGGACCAAGCTTCACCTGCCTGGCGCCTCTGGTGACTGTCCGAATATTCAAGTTCACAACACTATTCCCGATGGAAATCTCGCTGATCTGGCTCGCTCCGGCAGCCGTTCTGCGCAAGTGGATCTTCAATCGTTCCAGCAGCTCGAGCAGGAAAAATGGCTTGGTGACATAGTCATCGGCGCCAAGCTTCAGCGCAGCGACTCGATCGACCTCATCGGTCCGCGCGGAAAGCACGATCGCTGGCAGCGTCGCGCCCGCGCCGCGCAGCCGCCGGAGCACATCGAAGCCATCCACTATCGGCAGACTCAGGTCCAGAATCAGCACGGCGGGGTCGATCCTATGAGTCGCCTCAACGACTTCGCTGCCGTTTTCGACATGTTCAACCTGATAGCCCTCGAGCTCGAGGTTGTTTCGAAGGCCCGCGGCGAAGGCGCAATCGCTCTCCGCCAAAAGTATCCGTAACTGGTTCTTCATGACTCAGGCCATGGTATGGTTGGATTGTCAATACGACGAAGTGGCTATACGTACTAATTGTTACGCGCAATGCACGCAGAATGAACTGACAAAATGTTACACCCAGTGCCGGGATGTTCGGCACGGAACTACCGTGACGGAACCCGCGGTATGAAATGAAAGATTCCTTACGGATGTATGGCTGCAATGGAGCGCGTCACACCCGGACCCAATCCTTTTGTGTATGGCCGCGAGTTGAGCCGAGGCGAACTGGTGGACCGCACCGACGAGCTGGAGACGATTGCGGCCACCATCCGAAATCGTGACCGACTATTTCTGATTGGACCACGCCGATTCGGCAAAACCTCATTGCTGAAAGTGGCCGGCGCCGCGGCGCGAAGAAGCGGGCACATCGTGCTTCACTGCGAAATCGAGAAGCATGAGTCACTCTCGGTCCTTGGCGACGGGCTCCTTCGCGAATTCCTGTCCCTGTCCAGGCGATTCACGCATACGAAGGTTGGCAGAAGCACACGTCCGGTATTAACCGAGCACCGTTTCACCAGCGTCACCCCGAGGCACGGCAATCAACATGAAACGGTGGGCGATCTTCGTAGTCTGACCAAGGCACTGGATTCGATCAATGATGCTGCCTCCCGCCTGGATCCGCCGGTTTGGGTCATTCTGGATGAGGTTCAACACCTGCTACTCGGGTATGGGCAGTCCGCCGAGCGGGTATTACGAGGTACAATGGAGGAGCACAAACACATCGGATACGCCCTGTCCGGTTCCGACGAACGCTTTCTTAATTCGGTTACGACTGAATCGGCGCGCGCCTTTTACGGATTTGGGGTCCGGCTTTACCTGAGGCAAGTCCCGGAACCCGCATTTCTCGACTTCCTGCGCGCAGGGTTCGGGCGGCTGGGCTTCAGCGTTGAAAAGCGCGGGCTGGAAGCCATCCTCGAATCGGCGGAACATGTTCCTTACAATGTACAGCGAATTGCAAATGTTGCGTGGGAGATTCTCCGCGCCGGAGAAGCGGATGATCTCACGCCGCCAGTTGTATCCGTTGCTGTCGAACGAATCGTAAGACAGGAAGATCCAGCCTACACTCATATCTGGGCGCAGCTCTCTACTAATCAGAAGAAAGCGCTCAAGGCCGTGATCGCGCACAAGGGCGAAAATCTGCAGTCAGCCGCCGCTACACGGTCGGTGGGGCTATCGACCTCGAGCATGCAGACTGCCCTGGTGCGGCTCGAGCAAATGCAATTGATTCGGCCGGACTTCAACGGTGGGAAGGCGCGTTATTGGCTGGTTGATCCTTGCATGGGGAGCTGGCTCGCTGTGGTGCAGGCACAATAACGGGTCTAACTGATTTGGCAAATGTTGAAACACGTACTTAAACGACTTTTCAGGCGTCAAAGATTCAACCAAGCTGAACCAAAGCCGTTTGCCATGTGCGCGTCTGCACTTGAGAGGGATGTGTTCAGGATGTAACTGACGCGGCGGTTACGTGACGACGCGTGGAATCGTTGCCCGCCGCATCCGGGCCAGGACCGCGACCGCAAAGCCCCGCCGCCGGCGGGTTTGACCGACAATATTTGCACGTTAGAATCAGCGGGCTCGCATCGGTAACCGTGAGCGGGCTCATCTTGCCAGCCGGTTTTTCTTTAGAAAGTTCAGATTAATCAATTCCGAGGGGTTCGCCAATAACGCGCGCACGCGGTTCCGGGAAATAGTGCGACAACCGACCCGGAGAAAGGGTCTCCGAAGATATTTTGAGCTGGTCCAACGGTTTAAGCGCTAATCCACTCCATGAATTGGCTTTTATCAAATCAGCGACTCGCCGAGTGACGACGATGTATTTTGGCAGTGGCCAGATCATAAACACGTCACTTCCATCCCATTGAGTTTCGTCAAATAACCGTGCCGCGTCGGTCGGCGCGTAATACACTAGGTGCCCGCATACTGTGCAGCTCTCCGACACATTTAGATGGACGCCCGACGCCGCAGAAGCTAGACCGCCCCAGCCAGTAACTACTAGTTCCCACATCTTGGCTGCTTTCGTTCCCTGTTTATCGACTACTGTCACAGGACGTGTGGAGTAGCCAGTAATAGCGTTTTGCCTGAGTATTGAAAGCACGTGGTCTTGGATCAAACACTCGCTCATCCATGTCCAGATAAAATCTGGAAGTACCTTTTGCTGAGTCCTCACAGTTAGGTCTCCGACCCGACGTCCAGCTCGTTGGTGGTCGGGATCGACAACGCAGATGACGCTCTCGAGCTTAACTTGTTCCGTCCATTCTACCGGAGGCTTGGATCGCTCCGGAGAACTAATCACCCAGAATTCGGACACTGAACATTCACCTTTAATCTGTTTTGTCAGAAGACATCGTTAACGTACTGAAAAATCCCGCTCCATTTTGTTCAACTGCTTAAGGATTTGAGCCCGATTTGCCTCCGGGTTGTCTTTGATGAAACGACTCCACTCGCCATTCCAGTCGCCACCCGCTTTCGTATGAATTCCATCAGGACTCAGTCGATGGAGTTCGACAGGTAATTCGACCCTGAAGTCCTCAATATCTAATTCGGCTCCCGCTCTTGCAAACCATTCCTTGAATTCCTGCGGCAGCATGTGATGCCATTCGATTCGAACGTCATCGACGTGCCTGACCATACCACCCAAGCCGGTAATGCCAGGAATGAATGCCCCACCGATGTCGGCGCCCAGCGCTGCCAGATCACCGCCGACCGAACAGCCCTTCAGCAGGTTCTCGATCAGCTTCGCAATGTCATACCCGATGAAAGCTAGGTCCAGCCCGAGATCAATGAACTTGCCAGTGGGGTCAATCGCATTGACTGGATCGTTACCTACGTACTCGTACAGGTTGGGGCTGCCGCCGGTAAACCCGATCGGATCCTGCGCAGTCCACCTCCCCGCCACCGCGTCGTAATCGCGCGCGCCAAACCGTGTGAGGCCCACCTGTGAGTCCAGCAAACCACCGGCATACCCGAATGGCTGGAATCCCGCGTTGGAATCCGCCGTGATGTTGCCGTACTCGTCATAGTCGATCCGCTGGACGACCTGCCCGGTGGTGCTGTTCACCACCAGGCGCACACTGCCCAGCTGATCCGTGATGATCCGGTAGGTCGTCCCGGAGCGCACCATGTACTCCGGCACGTTCGGCCGCGTGCCGTAGACAAACCTCGTTTCCACGGCGCCTGATCCATTCAGCTCCGCGATGATGTCCAGCTCGCCGCCGTACAGCCACCGCTTCTGCACGGTACCATCTACTATCTTGCCAACCCGACGATTGTAGGCGTCGGTCAGGTATTCGATCAGCGTGCCATCCTGAAGCGTTACACTGGTCAGGTTACCCAGCGCATCGTACGCATAATCCGTGGTATCTGCACCCACGACCTTCCGGCTCAACGATCCATCCGCGTCGTAACTGTAGCTCGCCGTGCCGTAGGTAAGCATTCGGTCGGCGACATCGTACGTACCGTTTGTGGTTCCGCTGCTCCGGGTCACGCCGGTTCGATTCCCGTTCAAATCGTACGCATAGGTCGCTGCTGTGACACCGTTCCTCGTGACCGTGCTGACGCGATTGGCCGAGTCGTAAGCGATCTCAAGCCGCAGCGTGTCGCCCTGCACGATTTGCGTGGACTTCACGATGCGCCCTGCCGCGTCGCGGCCGATCGAGTCGCTGAACAGCAGCGTCGAGCCATAGAGCGCGGTCTGCTGCTTCAGCTCCCCGAACGTGCTGTACGCAGTCGCCGTGGTGATGCTGTCGATCTGCGAGGCCGTGATCGCGCCCGTCGAATCGCGGGTGAAAGACAACCGGCCCGCCTGGATCATCATGCCGTCGTTGTCGAAGGCAGTCGATACGGTGTCCGCGCCATTGATCCACTGCCTGAACGGGCGGAACAGGCTGTCGTAGGCCACGCTCACCACGCCGCTGATGGCGCCCGCGTGCGTGGCCGACGTCCTCAGCGAGCCGTCATACGTGTAGGCGATCTGGCTGCTGTCCGGTCCCGTGATCGAGCTGAGATTTCCGGTCGTGGTGTGGTACGCGAACGTGCTCGTGCCGCGATGAGAGGTTGTGGTCTTGGGCCGGCCCGCGGTGTCGTAGGCCAGCGTGATTGTACGCCCGCTGTTCAGGCGCAGCTGCGTGAGCTCGCGCTTGAGGTTATAGGTGAAGCCAACGGTATCCGCACCTACGGTGTCCGGCATGACGATCGACGTCAGCCGGTCGACGTTGTTGTAGCCGAACTGGTAGGCCGGCCGTGACGGTGGCGTAAGTGATGCCAGGTTGCCATTCGCGTCATACGTGAACTGAACCTGGCGATTGCCGGGCAGTGTGGATGTGAGCGGCCGCCCAGCACTGTCGTAGGTGAATGCCCATGAGCCCAGTGTTGCGTTGGATGCGCTGGCCAGCCGTCCGTTTGAGCCATAGGTGTACTGCGTGCTCCGCGTGCCATTCGTCAGGGTCTGCAGCCGCCCGCGGCTGTCGTAGGCATACCGCAGCGAAGCCATGCCTGGCACCGAATCCCGCGTGGTACGGCCGAGTGAATCGTGGTCGGTGAGAGCACGCCGGCCTTCCGGAGTTGTCGACGTGACCCGTTTCGAGGCGCGATCGTACGCACCGACGAATGAACGGCCGTTCAGTTTGGTCGTGTCCGTGTACTGAAGCAGCGTACCCACGGAGTCAAATACGGCCATCCGCGAGGATACCGTAGTGAACTTGAGCCCGCTTGGTGCGGTGACAATCAGGCTACGTGAGAAACCGCCCTGGCCCGTTGACCGCGGATCGGACCCGACCTCACTCCGGTTTGAATCTGTTTCGACCCGGTGTACAGGAAAGCGGTCGCGTTAAACCTTACTCCGTCCCGAAGAGGCCTCGGTATCTGACCAATAGTAAATCGTGACTTTATTCAGGACGCGATTGGTGTCGTTTTGCGGCTCAGAGCTCAGTTGGTCACCCCCCCACGAAGGTGTAAACATATGCACGTGGTCATTTTTGGCGGCGGCGAGCAGACGTTCTATTGTCTCGACCAAACGCAGTAAAGCAGCCTTGTCCCCATGAATCTCCAACTGGTCGCCGTCGGTTGTCAGCTCAACGGACAATTCGCGAGCCATGATCAAACCCTCCATTCTTATCGAATGAATTTTCGCTTCTCGGATGGCGCGTTCGTGCCCTTTCTGTAGTTAACGTCAACATGAGGCTCTTCCACACCTTTGCGCCACTGGCCACCGGGATCAATGTGGTACGACCTCCCAGTTCGGCGATTCGCGTATCCACCTTTGCCGCCAATGGGGTCTGGCCCAACGGCCTCCATTCCCTTCGTACGGAGCATTTGGTCAATCTCTTCCGCACTTTTACCTTTGAATGGGTTAAACCGTTTGGGTACGTTGGCCCCATCAGCTACATCATCAATCCGACGGACCATTCCACCGAGACCCGTAACACCCGGAATAAATGCACCGCCAATGTCAGCGCCCAGCGCGGCCAAATCCCCGCCGATCGAACAGCCCTTGAGCAGGTTCTCGATCAGCTTCGCGATGTCATACCCGATGAAACCCAGGTCCAAGGCTAGGTCAATCACCTCACCGGTGGGATCTACCGCATTGATGGGATCATTCCCCACGTACTCATACAGGTTGCTGCTGCCACCGGCGAACCCGATCGGGTCCTGTGCCGTCCATCTTCCCGCCACCGCGTCGTAATCGCGCACACCGAAGCGGGTGAGACCCACCTGCGAATCCAGCAAACCACCGGCATACCCGAATGGCTGGAATCCCGCGTTGGAATCCGCCGTGATGTTGCCGTACTCGTCGTAGTCGATCCGTTGCATTACCTGCCCGGTGGTGCTGTTCACAACCAGGCGCACGCTGCCGAGCTGATCCGTAATGATCCGGTACGTCGTCCCCGAGCGCACCATGTACTCGGGCACGTTCGGCCGCGTCCCGTAGACGAAGCGCGTCTCCACCGCGCCTGTTCCATTCAGCTCCGCGATGATGTCCAGCTCACCACCATACAGCCACCGCTTCTGCACGGTGCCATTTACTATCTTGCCAACCCGACGGTTGTATGCATCCGTCAGGTATTCGATCAGCGTGCCATCCTGAAGCGTTACGCTGGTCAGGTTGCCCAGCGCATCGTACGCGTACTCGGTCGTATCTGAACCCACGACCTTCCGGCCGAGCGAGCCATCCGCATCGTAGGTGTAACTTGCGGTGCCATAATTGAGCATTCGGTCGGCCACGTCGTACGTGCCGTTTGTGGTTCCGCTGCTCCGGGTCACGCTGGTCCGATTCTTGTTCAGATCGTATGCGTAGGTCGCTGCGGTGACACCGTTCCTCGTGACCGTGCTTACCCGATTGGCCGAGTCGTACGCGATCTCGAGCCGCATCGTGTCGTTCTCGACGATCTGGGTGGACTTCACAATGCGTCCGGCCGCGTCCCGTCCGATCGAGTCGCTGAACAGCAGCGTCGACCCATAGAGCGCGATCTGCTGCTTCAACTCCCCGAACGTGCTGTAGGCCGTCGCCGTGCTGATGCTGTCGATCTGTGATGCCGTGATGGCGCCAGTGGAATCGCGGGTGAAGGACAACCGGCCTGCCTGGATCATCATGCCGTCGTCGTCAAAGGCAGTCGCTACTGTATCCGCGCCATTGATCCACTGCCGAAACGGGCGGAACAGGCTGTCGTAGGCCACGCTCACCACACCGCTGATTGCTCCCGTGTGTGTGGCGGACGTTCTCAGCGAGCCGTCATACGTGTACGTGATCTGGCTGCTGTCCGGTCCCGTGATCGAGCTGAGATTCCCGGTGGTAGCGTGATACGCGAAGGTGGTGGTGCCGCGATGCGAGATGGTGGTGCTGGGCCGGCCCACGGTGTCGTACGTCAGCGCAATCGTGCGTCCGCTGTTCAGGCGCAGCTGCGTGAGCTCGCGCTTGAGGTTGTAGGTGAAGCTGACCGTGTCCGCACCTACGGTGTCCGGCATTACGATTGCCGTCAGCCGATCAACACTGTTGTAGCCGAACTGGTAGGCCGGCCGCGACGGCGGTGTGAGCGATGACAGGTTGCCATTCGCGTCATACGTGAATTGAACCTGCCGATTGCCGGGTAGTGTGGATGTGAGCGGCCGCCCCGCACTGTCGTAGGTGAATGCCCAGGAGCCCAGTGTTGCGTTGGATGCGCTGGCCAGCCGTCCATTTGAGCCATAGGTGTACTGCGTGCTTCGCGTGCTATTGGTTACGGTCTGCAGCCGCCCGCGACTGTCGTAGGCATACCGCAGCGAAGCCATGCCTGGGACCGAATCCCGCGTGGTGCGGCCGAGTGAATCGTGGTCGGTGAGAGCACGCCGGCCTTCGGGAGTTGTCGACGTGACCCGTTTCAATGCGCGATCATATGCGCCGACGAATGAGCGGCCATTCAGCTTGGTCGTGTCTGTGTACTGGAGCAGCGTACCCACGGAATCGAACGCCGCCACGCGCGAAGACAATGTGGCGAACTTGAGCCCGCTCGGTGCGGTGACAATCAAGCTTCTCGAGAAATTGCCCTGGCCTGGCGATCGCGGATCGGAGCCAACCTCCTGCGCGCTGACCATGCCATTGGGAGGCGTGGTCACGATCATTCCATCGCTGCTGATGTTCGTGACCGTTTCGAGGCCGATCGTATTCGAGCTGCGGCGGATCACCTCGCCGCCCGGCTTACGCTCGACATTGTGAGTGGCGACTCGGCCGAGTGCAGTCGTGACTGTGACGGTGTGGCTGGAGTCCGTGCTGACCCGAGCAAGCGTTGTCGAAGCGGTCGCCGGATCGGTGTCAGTGAGCAGCCGGCCGACGGAGTCGTAACTGAATTGGTACGTGTTGCCTTTCGGGTCCTCGAACGAAGTGAGCAAGCCGTCGGTGCCGTAGCCGAGGTCATATGTAATGCCGCCCGGCTGATTCACCTGGGTCAGGTAACCGCTGGTATTGATGACAAGACTCACCCGGTCGCCGAATGGACCGACGATCGCGGTTGCCTTTCCAGTCCCGTCCCGCTCGACCGTGGTGACGTTGCTGTCAGCGTCCATTATGGAATTCAGGAAGCCGAGCGAATCGTACGCGAAGGAAAGCAGCGTAGCGCCGGTCAGAGCGTCGCGTGTGGTGAGGTGACGGCCGGCTTCGTTGAAGCTGTAGATCTCGCTGCCGTCCTCAGAGGCAACCGTAAAACTCGCAGCCTTGTACCCGGGTAGCGCGGGCTGCAGCTTCAGAACGCGGCCGGTGGCACGGTCCGAAATGTAGATACTGCCGTCTGGACCAACGCCGATGCCTTCAGGCCGTCCGAGGTTCACGGCTGTAGCTGCCGTTCCAGGGTGGGAACCCGGATCGAGCGGTGTGCGGTTCTGATCCTTCATTCCGGCGACGGTCGTAATCCAGCCATCAGCGCTAATTCGACGCACCACGTCTCGGATGCCGTCACCGGTCAGAAGAAGACCACCGTCTGCGGTATGCCGTAGCGAGAGCGCATACGTCAGCTGCGCGAATTTTGCTGGTCCCCCATCGCCGCAATGAAAATCGGTTGGAGTTGCGTCGCAGAAGAAGCCATCTCCAGCCACATGTACTACCATTCCATCCGGCTGAATGCGGCGAATACGGTAATTCTCAAAGAGGTGAATCGTTCCGTCGGCGGCGACGGCAATGGACTCAATAGGGCCGAAGTCTGCGGACAGCGCCGGTCCTCCGTCACCGCAAACGCCTAATACTTCCACTGGGCACTCGACGCCTGTACCCGCAATCGTGTAGATGATGTCGTCGTGACCGACCTTCCTGATCCTGCCGTTGAAGGTGTCGGCGATGTAAAGCGTGCCATCAGCTGTGAGCGCCAAATCCTGGGGGTTCTGAAGGCTCGCTTGCGTTGCTAGTCCACCGTCACCACTGAACCCGCCGGTTATTACGCCGGCAACAGTTGAGATAGTGCCGGCGGTATCGATCCGGCGTACCCGTTGGGCATCCGCGATGTAAATGGACCCATCCCGGTCAAGAGCAACAGCTACTGGCTCACTCAGCTGGGCCTGGGTAGCAGGACCGCCATCGCCAGAAGTGCCCGCAACACCCGTCCCCGCGATGGTGGTGATCGTGCCATCCACATCCACGCGCCGCACTCGTTTGTCCGTCAAATCGGCTATATAAACGGCTCCGTCCGGGGCAACGGCAATTCCTTTCGGCCTTTTTATATGAGCGTTGAGCGCCGACCCACCATCGCCCGGGGCCGGACACTGGGTTCCAGTACAGAGCGTGTTGCCGGCAAAACGTGAAGCGGAATAGGCTGGCATTCCGATGCGTGAAACGTCAGTCAGGCGGTCGGTCCCGGAGCCAAGGTGGAGCGTCCGGCTGGTAAAATCGTAGAAGTGGAATGGATCCAGCGTCCAGGCTCCCAGACCTTGAGCGCGTGCGTCCCAATTGCCACCGATCTTCAAGCTCGATGTCGTCCAAAGTATATCGTGTTTGCGTGGATCCGCAGACGTGAAGTTGTCGCCCCAGGTAGTTGGCGTGCACAACAGACCGTTGGCGTCAGCAGTCGATGACGAGCAAGTCAAGCCAAAGCTCGTGCCCTGGTCGACCAGATTGATATTGGTGTTGCTCGCAGTTGCGTGGACGTATGCGTAATAGATCGGGTACATGTAGCCAACTGCGACATTCGCCGTTTGCGCACCGGGCAGTCTGCGGCCATATGCGTCGAGCCCGTTCCACGTGAAGCTTGCACTCAAGTTCGCTTGCGCGGATAGCGTATCGACAAACTCCTGACCCGCGACTGACACTTTGTAAATTACTGCTTTCAGCTCAGATGAGATCGAGTCACCGGTCAGTGGGATCGTCAAACTGTACTCCGCCTGTCTCCCCTGAACTCGGCCGCTTCGGTAGTTGAGGTTGAACGGCGTTCCGGCCAGGGGAATTGCTTCTCCAAGGACCTGATCTTCGCACTCGATAATGGAGCCGGTTGCGCACTTGTTGTCCTTGGTTCGCTTGTCGCTCCGAACCTCGTCCGGGTCGGGACGGTCGCAAGGTGGCCGCCCATCCTCACCACAAAAGCGAGGCCAGTTGAGATCAACCGACGTGAAATGTTCGAGCGGGACGCGCCATAGCGTCTTCCCGATTGCATAGAGGCTGTCCAGCCGAATCAATTCAGCGTCCGTGAAGCCTATGCTGGTAAGAACGGTCGTGTTGTCTGCGACGCTATCGCCGTCCACGTCGATCTGCGCGCGGCCGGCTGCGCTTCCCACTTTCTGGATCACTCTACCATTTCGCTCTGCGACCCAGGCGGTCTTTTCGAGGTCGAAGGAACCGACGGGTACTGCGCTGCCAACCGGGAAATCGAGGAAGTTGTCGACATAAATCGAGACGGGCTCGCTGAACTCGATGCGTTTGGCTCCGGCTGCAATAGCTTCTGAGGCTGAGAGGTCCACGGCGTATGTGTAGCCCGACGCCGGCGGCAGCCGTGCGGGCATTGCCCGGGAACCATTCGGACCGACTGTCAGTTCGGTTGCGCGAATCGTGAGCGTAGAAACTGCCTGAGTGTCACCATTGGCAAGGAGCATTGACGCCGTCGTGCCAGCCTGGAACACCAGCGTTGCCTGACGCGTGCCCGAGCTGTCCTGCACGGTCGAGCCACGTGCAAGTTGTGATGGGGCTGAGGACCCGAAAGAAACGCTGGTCGCAATCGTGTCCAGCGCTACGACTGACAGATCGCCTACTACGACGAACTCTTGCCACGGCACCTCGACCTTGCGCTGCGCGGTAATGAATCCACTCATTGCTACTTGAACCGTTGCCAGCTCGCCGCCGTTGACGGCGAGATCATAGCGCCCGTCAAGTCGACTGAGAGTTGAACCGTACTCGGGATGCCCGACGATCATGACCTGCGCACCTGATAGGGCCGCACCATCACGCGTCAGTACACGCCCTCGCACGACAGCGGCCTGGGCCGGCTCGATTGTACCAGGAGAAACTCCCGTCTGAATGGGGTTGGAGCCGGAATAGAGGAAACTGGTTGCGTCAACCATCGTAACCGGCAACGAAGGATCCAGAACCGGTGCGACTGTGGACGGGTCGGGCGGAATGGTCTGCCCCGAGCGCGTCACATTAACGGTTACGGTCGAATCGTTCCCCGCCGCATCGGTGGCCACGACCGCAATCGCATTCGCGCCTTCAGCCAATGCGACCTTCTTCGAGAAAGCGCCTCCGCCGTCGGGCGTCACGGACAGCGCTTTTACTGTCAGGGTCAGCGGGCTCGCATCAGTCACGGTACCGGTCACCGTCACCGAATCGGTGCTTACCGTAGAATTATTGGCCGGAGCGGTCACCGTGAGCGCAGGCTTCGTGTTGTCGCGGGTCACATTGCGAATCACACTGGTGGCATTGCCGGCCGCATCGGTCGCCGTGACCGTGATGACGTTGGCGCCCGCCGAC
>JBBDWZ010000127.1:0-5052 GCA_040902615.1 Gemmatimonadota bacterium
CGGCGCCAGGAGCTCGCCACCATCGCGCACGCGTCGAAGGCCTGCTACGTGACTTTCGAAGAGCTGAAGAAGGGCGACATGCTGGAAGACGAGCTGCTCGCGCCGGGGTGCATCGGCTCGGTGTACGTCACTGCCGTGGCGCCAGCCCCGCGCGGCGCCTGGCCGCTCGGCGTGCCCGGCGCCTACGGCATCGACGACGCGCACCTCGCGCACTACGCGCGGCTCGCGAAGACTGCCGAGGGATTCCGCAGCTATCTCGACGAGTTTGTGTTCAAGACGGTCGCCGCATGAGCGTCTGGCATCAGGCATGCGCTGCACGTGGCAGTTCGCGCTGCAAGTCGTCGATCAGTGGAGCGCGCACTTGAATTGCCGTGTCTCGAATGTCTACTCTCGGCCAAGAGCGGTCACTCGCATGACGCCCCACCTCGTTCCCGACGTCGCATAGCACAGCGTGAGAGGCGGGGCAAGATTCTAGCGAGAAGCACTCCTCAGCGGCGCGAAGCACGCCGCAACCGCGCGCATTTCGCGGCACGGACGCGAAAAAATTTACTATCCTTCACGCCGACACGGGGATCACCCGCGGACTCACCCGGCGCCGGGCGGCTCTCTTTCAGCGGCCAAGGTCAAGAACCCCTTTGCGCGGCTTATCGGCACCGACGAGCGGCCATTGAGCCATGAAGGCTCGCTCGATCTCGTGCCTCAGTCCAAGGTTCAGCCGTCCCGTGTACAGCGTGCTGTCGAGCGTGAAACGGAAGTCCCGCTGCGGAGGATGGGTGGTCAGCAGGAGAGGGCTGACCGATCCGGCGCTCGCATTGAAGCGGGCCTTGATCAGGCGCTCGAAGCTCTCTCCCGGCGCGCTTTCCGCCAGGCCAAGGATCGAGAGGATCTGCCCGAAGCGCTCGGGATCAGAAGCTTGCAGGCGATCCATGACGCCGCGCTCGTTGAGGTTGACCCATACGGTTTGCCCGACAGGGTCGGAAGCCTCGGCAAGACCGGCAAACGCAACCACGACTGCGACGACCAGTACGCGCATGGGCATCCCTCCTGTCCCGATGATCACCTTGGAGCAGACGAACGAGCGATTGGTTCCTGGTAGTTCAGCGGCACAGTATCGATGCGCGCAAGGCTCACCCCGTGAGCCCGTGCCGGATGGTATCGCGTACCCGATCTAGCAGGCGTGGCGGCGTGGCGATAGGATTGTCAGACGCGGGTGCTACAGCAAATACCATTTGAGCTAGACACTGGGTATTCAGACAGTGCTGGTAACGCTGGTGTAGGGAGGGTTAACGTGCCGGCACGAAAACAGGCGGAATGCTTCCCGGCTCTTCTGCTATCTACTTCACGTAGAGGGCTCAGGGACTCGCCGACATGATGCAATGGCTGCGATCGCTCCTCGGGCGTGACACCTCCGCGGACATTCGGTCGGAAATCAAAATCGCTCAAGCCGCTTCCGATGCGGTGTACAAGATGGTCAATTCGCAATTCGAAATGGCCGACGTTGCCCCTGTCGAGCTTCGTAAGGACGCAATCGAGTTCACATGCGGCTACATCGCCGGGTTCTCGGATGTTATGGCGCAAGCCTGCGGCTCCCAAGGCGGACAATCACTGTCGATAACTATTTGCATCCGAACGATGCAGCATCTTTACGGGAACGAGGTCGGGGAAGCAATGTTCAGCGCAACCACAAAAGGAATGCACACTCAATCACAGCTTTTCAAGGGTGGCATGAACGCCGGTGGCGAGGACGCCAACAGCTTCCTAAGGAAGGGCTGGACGGGGAATCTAGCTGATTATTTGCTGAAGCATTCGGCCAAGGAATGACAACGCCGCAGCGAGAAGAACCGAAGGGCAGCTTTGCCAGATGGCAGTCAACTACGGCTGCCCAGCTCACCTACTCAGTAAATCTGATTCTTGGTCTTGCCGTGGCCACTCTGGGCTTCCAGGTCGCACTCTTGTTGAACGAGAGCTTCAAACCACTGGGATGGCAAAAGTTCGCTGTCGGCGCATCGGTGCTACTACTCCTCGTGTCCATTGGGTTTGGTATCTGGTGCGTCATCAACCGACTCCGGGATTTTCGTGCAACCACCGCAGCGGCTCGACTTCGCGAAGGAAGACACTCCGATGGTGACATTCAGCCACTCCGCGATCTTTACACCAGGCTCGGCGAACGTACATGGGGACTATTCTGGTGGCAACTCGGCACATTCGGTGCCGGCATCGTGCTCACAGTACTCGGTGTGTGGGCGTCCCTAAGCCAGAAACTACTATGACGCGAGAGCCCTCTAACACGCCGCACACAGACGCGCGCGGGGTGCCACCGCTTGCCAAGGCTGTTGCGGCGCGCGCTGGTGGGCCTGGACGCTAAGGTATCAGCAGAGCCATGGCGCGAAGAACACGATCCTCACTCTTCTGCATCGCTTGGTTTACGCTGATCTCTTGGGTACCTGCGGCGTTGCTGCTGTTGCTGCCGAACGACTGGTACTGGATCGCCACAAAGGTCCTTCTAGGCTTCGTGCTAATGGGCGTGGTGGCAAACCTCCTTCCGCCGCGGTCGCTCCCACATATGGGGACAACTGGCCCAGGCTTCGTTCTCAACTTAGCATTGTTTTCTTCGCTGCTGTATTTCTCGATGCCAACGTGGGTGCAAGTGGTTGGCGCACTCCTGATCGTACATACCCTGCATGTGTGTTTCAGGATCGTTCGCAAGCATATGGAAGTGGATTCTATGCTGAACCACATTCGCGATTCATAACAGCACGGACAAGACGCTGATTCCTATCCTCTGCATCGACGTCGACCCTAATCACCTACTCCGCTCTGTTAACGCGTTGCGGGTGGGTTGTCCGGAACGTTAACGGGCGCTCATCGTCGAACGCCAAGAAAGCGTATAAACAAATACGCAACCACAAGCCGATAGGAGATCAAATATGTTCGGGTTGTTCAAGAAGAAAAAGCCGGCCAACGCCTTGGATGAGTTCATCTTTGCAGTTTACGGTAATCCACCGCCGCCTAAGCGAGCAAACTTGGAAGAAGCAATCACCTTAGCCGCCGATAAATTGCTCATGGGCGTAGTGCAGGTGAAAGAAGTTCGGAGGCAAGCCGTAGCCCTAAACTCAGGTCCAATTCCATATTCAACGCATGATCTCGCGCTATCTGTGGCGCTGAACTTCTTCAAGCAACCCGAGTATGTGCCGCACCTTGGAGACGTCCAAATGATGGCTCGGCTCCAAGCCGTCCAGTGGCTCCAGCAAGCGTTAGTAGTCCCGGTGTTGGTGAAGAGTTTTGAAGACGTTCTCTATGAATTGTACGCTCCGGTGTCTACTGGGACGCTTGAGGACGTGCGAGCGGCAGTTGCACGTGGGGACCACGAAACCGCGCTGCGGCTCGTTCGTCCGCTGGCTGATCAAGGCAATACCACCGCCCAGTACAACCTCGGTGTCATGTACGAACACGGCGAAGGTGCGCCACGGGACTATGCCGAAGCCGCGAAATGGTATCGCAAGGCTGCCGAGCAAGGCCATCCCACCGCCCAGTACAACCTCGGGGTCATGTGCGCCGAGGGCCAAGGCGTGCCGCGGGACTACGTGCAGGCACACAAGTGGTTCACCCTAGCCGTAGCACGCTTTCCTGCGTCGGATACAAAGAAACGCATTTCCGCTATCAAGAACCGCGACATCGCCGCCACGAAAATGACTAGTGCGCAGACGGCCGAGGCAGAGAGGCTTGTCCGAGAGTGGAAGCCGAAATGAAGAGCGAGAGCCGCGAAGCGCGCTGACCCATGTGTTCTCGATGTTCAGAAGTCATGCGGCGTCTGGCCTCCAGGCGGCTGTCAGCGATGTCCGCTTAGGGTCGAGGCTGTGTGAAAACGCGAGCGCCTGATTCTTCAGTCGTTCAAAAGTTGGCGTAGTGGCCTCTACAGTGCCTTTTCGACCCGCCGCAAAATCTGACACAAGAGATTTCGTCGTGTGGCGGGCTGGGTCGCGAGTTTTCACACAGCCTCGGTCGCAAGCAGCCATCGGCATGGGCTTCCAGCGAGATACCATTATCACGCGCCCTCAGGACATTGACACATACGGTTCTGCCAACGTGCTACCGAACTTCGCCAAGGAAGAGCTGCTCGCGGTCGCCATCGCGCGCCTGATCGGCGATGCGCGCCACGTCGCCGTCGGCGCGGCCTCACCGATTCCCGCGATGGCGGTGTTCCTGCTGCGCGAGAAAAACCGCAACCGGCCGCGCGTGTCGCTTCTGCAGAAGCGCAGCGGCAATCCGTTCACCGAAGGATCCCGCGAACTGTTCGACCTGGCCGGGCAGGGACGCATCGACGTCTTCTTCCTGGGCGGGGCGCAGATCGACGGCGAGGCGAACATCAACCTGGTCGAAGCCGAGGCAAGCGGTTCCCCGGCTCCTTCGGCTCGGCGTTCATGTACTTCGCCGCCGGGAAAACAATCTTGTTCCGCGAAGAGCATTCGAAGCGCGTGCTGGTGAAGAAGGTGGACTACGTGTCGGCGCCGGGGTGGAGTCCGCCGGGGGTGCACAGGCATGGCGGGCCCGCGGCGCTGCTGACGGGGAAGGCTCTGTTCCTGTGGCAGAAGGAAAAGCGCCGTTTCCGGCTGGAGAGCGTGCATCCGGATTCAAGCGCGGAAGACGTGCGCAAGAGCACCGGATTCGACTACGACGCGCCGGCTGATGTGCCGGCGACTGCGGCACCCACAAGTGAGGAGCTGGCCCTAATCCGCGGGCCGGTCGCCCGCGTCATCGCAGAGAACTACCCGGGTTTTGCGCAGCGCGTCTGGGGCAAAGCTGCCGCCGCTTAGCGGCGGCATGGCAGAATCCCCGGCGATACGAGCACCCCGGGGAGGCTGGTGGAACCTGAACAAAAGGCACGCGAGGAGATCGATCGGCAGTTGATCGCGTGCGGCTGGCTGGTCCAGGACCACAAGGCGATGAATCTCGCCGCTGGTCCCGGTATCGCCGTGCGGGAGTTTCCGCTGGAAACCGGTCCCGTGGACTACCTGCTCTACGCCGGGAGCAAGGTGATCGGCGTGATCGAGG
>JBBDWZ010000128.1:0-32516 GCA_040902615.1 Gemmatimonadota bacterium
GGTATCGAGTTCCGCGGTGTGATGCTTCACGGCCTCGATCTGTGACTCGTCCAGGCCTTGCGGCACCCAGCTCGGATAGTGCGGAATAATGAATGCATCGATCGGAAACTCGGGGGTGTCGCGCTGCATGCCATCGGTTGCGCGCGCTACATCCTCCTCGAACATCGCTTCGACCACGCCCTCATCGGGCATGTCGTCCCACGATACCTCGCTCCGCCCAATGAGCGTGCGGCGCGGGGGTACCGATACCTTGTCCGTGCGGAACGGAGGTGCCAGCGACACCGTGCCCGAAGTCGCCGGCAGCGCTGACAAACGGGTCACCGCGGGTGGAAACGGGACCGCAGATGGCCGTGGGTTCTGTGGGTTGGCGTCCGCGGCGTTCATGACGACTCCGACTGGTGATCTATCGGTGAGTGTTCGGGGCAAAGATACCGGGCGAGCCGATCCGCCGACAAGACAGCTACCACCCTCCGAAGCGAACTGCCGTGCCGATGTAGAGGTTCCGGCCGGGCGCGGGCTCATAGAAGCGGTTCTGGAACTGGTTGACCACCACCGAGCTGTTGTACTCCTTGTCGAACACGTTGTTGACGCCGATGAACGGCCGCAACGCGACGCCGCCCGCACTGAACGCAAAGTGCACACGTGCATCGATGACGTTCGCTGCCGGATTTGACGCGGTGTTTGCATCGTTGGCAAAAAACTCGGCCGTGTAATCGTCCTCGACCTCGAACGTCAGCTGACGCAGCGGCTGAACCCGGACTCTGGTGAACAGGTGGTGCGGCGCCACGCCCGGCAGTTCATTGCCTTCGAACGCATTCGCCGCAACCCCATCGTCGATGAATACGAAATCACTGAACGTGTAGGCGGCTTCGATCATGAAGCTGGAGTGAATTGCGGCGGCGCCGGCCAGCTCGAGGCCGCGATGCCGGATCTCGCCGCTGTTGCGATAGAAGTCGCGCCCCTCGACTACCAGGAATTGCAGCACGGGATCGCGCACGGTCATCTGGTAGACGGTTGCTTCATAACGGAACCGGTTCGCCGCGTGACCCTTGATGCCCGCCTCGAGGTTGACCGCACGCTGCGGCTCGAGTGACTCGTTGAACCCCGCCGCCGGCTGCCCGTCGTCGCCCAGCCGGTTGATCAGCTCGGTCGTGGTGGGCGTCTGAAATGCGGTGCCGACACTCGCGTACAGCGACGACGCATCGCTCAACGCGAACAGTACCGCGGCGCGCGGACTCAGCGCGGAAAGGGTACGATCTCCCGAGTTGTCGTTCTGATCCGCAGTGAAGCGATCCTCGGTCTCGAAGCGCACCAGGTCGTATCGCAATCCCAGGCTCAGATCGAAGCGCGGTGTCAATGCGATGTGTGCCTGCACGAACGGACCCACGCTGGTAACCTGATCGGTTTGGTCGCGGGTCAGGGTCGTGCCTTTGACCCCGAGCTGATTGTTGTGCTCGGCCCGATCATCACTTTGATGCTCGAGATCGGCGCCGATGGTAAGCCCGAGCGGACGTCGGCTCAGGGACGCGTTGTGAGCATAGGCCGCCCGGGCTCCCCCGCCCTTGCGGCTCAGGGTGATGTACGTGGTCGGCAGCGGATTCTCTAGCTCGCGGGTCAGGCCGTAGACGCTGGCGTTGAGAGCCCCTCGTGCGGTCCGCTGCTGATAGCCAAGTCCGGCCTGAGTCTGTTTTGCAGCTTCACCGGTCTTCTGGCGGACGTTGTTCGGCCAGGCCATGTCCGGGTTCCTGCGCACCGAATCGAGGGGCAGCGAGCCCGGGTTCTGCGCAATCGGGGCATCGGCCAGGTTGAACAGCAGCGTCAAACGGCTGGCCTCGCTCAGCTCGAGGCCGAGGCGTGAGTTGATGACCGTCTGCTTGGCCTGCGAGAACGATCGAAAACCGTCCGTCTCGAGGCGCGAAGCGCTGATCAAATAATCCAGAGCATTGCTGCGCCCGCCCACCTTGACCTGGTGTTTGGTGAAGCGATCGATGCCGTCGCTCCAGTTATCTCCAGCCAGCGTCCGCACTTCACCGGCGAAGCCGCGATTGGGTGCAGGCTCGGTCTCGATCGCAACCACGCCACCGGCAGCATTGCCATACAGTGATGATGCGGGGCCGCGCAGGACTTCGATCCGGCCCGCCGAGCCCAGGTCGATATTGTTGACGTTGGCCTGGCCATCCGGCATGGTCAGCGGAATGCCATCCTGCAGCAGCTTGATCCCGCGCACGCCGAACCCGGCGCGAGCGCCCGAGCCGCGAATGGCGATGCGCGTTCCCAGGGAAAAGTTGTAGCGGTTGTTGACCACAACACCGGGCACGCCGGCCAGCGCCTCATCCAATCCGATCGTCAGTTGTGCGTCCTGAATCGCGCTCCTGCCGATCGGGGTCACGGCTGCCGGTGTCCGCAGATCGACTGAGCTGCCACGCAGCAGGCTGACCTGGACCGGCTGCAGCCGAAAGCGCAGCGTGTCTCGCGCGGCGGCCGTATCCTGCTGGGCGGCGATTGGCGCCGTGACGGCGAGGAGCAGGGTGGCCGTGCTCAAACGGATCATGTGGCTGCCTTTCGTGACCTGAGGTACTCGATGACCGGTGGCAGGATCGACAGGAATATGATGACCAGGATGACCAACTCGAAATTATTTTCGACCGTCGGAATGTTGCCGAAGAAGTATCCGGCAAAAACGAACAGGCCTACCCAGACCACTCCACCGACTACGTTGTAGAAGACGAATTTCTTGTAGTCCATGACCCCGATGCCGGCCACGAATGGCGCGAACGTACGGATGATCGGCATGAAGCGGGCAAGCACGATCGCCTTGCCGCCATGCTTCTCATAGAACCGCTGAGTCTTCTCGAGATGTTTCCGTTTGATGAATCGGGTCTCTCGCTGGAAGACCCGAGGGCCGATCACCCGCCCGATCCAGTAATTCACGGTATCGCCAACCACCGCGGCAATGCTGAGCGCGACAAAAAGCACCATCGGATTCAGCAGGCCGCGCCCGGCAAAGGCGCCGGCCGCGAACAGCAGCGAATCGCCCGGCAGGAACGGTGTGATCACCAACCCGGTTTCGCAAAACACGATCAGGATGAGGATCAGGTATGTGGCGTTGCCGTAGTTGGCGATGATCGTGCTGAGATGCTCGTCGATGTGCAGAATGAAGCTGATTGTCGAACGGACGAAATCAATCAGAAAATCCATCAGGTTCCTTGATCAGGCCGGCCAGCCGAAACGGCCGAGCAACGGGACGAATACACAGGCCGCAACATCCTCAGTGGTAATTCCGGTCGCGGTTTTCGTTACCAGGGTCAGGGTCTGCAGGTCCCGGTCACCGAGCGGGATCACCATACGTCCGCCCGGTACCAGCTGGTCGACCAGTGCCGACGGAATCGATGGTGCCGCCGCCGAGACCAGGATCGCATCGTACGGTGCATACTTCGACCAGCCGATGGTGCCGTCACCCACGAGCAGCGCAATGTTGGAGAGTCGCAGCTGGTCCAGCGCCGCGCGGGCCCGGACCGAAAGCTCACGGATTCGCTCCACCGAATAGACGTGACCGGCCAGATGCGCGAGCAGCGCGGTCTGGTACCCGCTGCCCGTGCCGATCTCCAGCACCCGGTCTCCAGGCTGCAGGCGGAGTGTCTGAAGGTAGAGCGCCTGGATGGACGGCTGGGAGGCCGTCTGCTGAAACCCGATGGGCACCGCGTTGTCTTCGTAGGCGCGGTGCAGCACCGCATCGGGCAGGAACAGGTGACGCGGTACCAGGTCGAATGCACGCAGCACTTCGAGGTCGTGGATGCCTTTTTCGCGAATCGTTTCGATCAGTCCGCGTCGCTGCCGTTCCCAGTGCCGCTCGTTCAGAGCTTCAGCTCCCACGTACGAATGTTCTCCAGCAGCTTGTAGTTGGTCAGATCGAGGTGAAGTGGCGTGACCGAAATGTAACCCGAATGTACCGCCCGGAAATCCACTTCCGGCCCGCCCCACCACTTGCTCTCACCCCCGCCGATCCAGTAGTACTCGCGTCCATTGGGATCGAGTGCGCGGGTGAGCGAGCCGACATAGGCGCGCCGGCCGAGCGTCGTAATCTGCACCCCTTTGACTTCGGCGGGCGCGATGCCGGGCAGATTGATGTTGATCAGCGTTTCCGCCGGGAAGTCATCCCGTTTCAACAGTTGCTCCAGCAGGCTGGATAATGGCTCCACCCACTCCGCGATCTGCTCGGACTCGGCACCCGTGTAGGAAATTGCGATTGCGGGAATGCCCAGGATGGTCGCCTCCATCGCCGCGGCGACTGTGCCGGAGTAGAGCACATCATCACCGAGGTTGGCGCCGTGGTTTACGCCGGATAAAACGAAATCCGGCCGTCCTGCACCGAACAGCTCACCGAGTGCCAGAACCACGCAGTCGGTCGGTGTGCCATCGACTACCTGTGTGTTGCCATCGACCCGGCGGACGCGCAGCGGATGGTGCAGCGTCAGGGAGTGGCTGGTCGCGCTCTGCTCACGATCGGGTGCCACCACCGACACATCCCCGAGCGACCGCGCCGCATCGGCCAGGACCCTGATGCCCCGGGCCAAATAGCCATCATCATTAGTGACCAGGATGCGCATCTACGGCACTACGGTAGTGAAAGCGCGACTTGCACGCTGGTGCGGGCAACTGGGGAATGAGGAATACGGAATAAGGATTGGGAATCAGGAAACGAATCAGGGAGCGGCCCTGATCGCTCTTATATTGTGTCCCATCCATATTCCCCATTCCCCATTCCCTATTCCGAATTCCCCAGTATTTCAAAGCCAGCTGCTCGAACAGCTTTAGCGCTCCGTGCGTCAGTCAAGTCTGCTGTTTTGGCGGTGTTAGAATCTCATTGAGGGTATGCATCTCGGAACGCAGAAGCGCCACCATCTGCTTGTCCAGAGCCCCTTTGGTCTCAGTGTGCAACTCGCCGCCTTTGCGCAACTGATCGAGCCGCTGCTTCGCACCTTCCACCGTATACTTTTCGTCGTAGAGCAGGTGCTTCACCAGCAGGATCAATTTGATCTCTTTGCGCTGATACACGCGGTTGCCCGATCGATTCTTGGAGGGATTGAGCAATGAGAATTGGGTCTCCCAGTAGCGCAGCACATGCGGCCGCAGGTCGACCAGATCACACACTTCACTGATCGAGTAGTACTCCTTTTTCGCAATGCTGCGGTCGCGCGCGATGGGTGGGAGTGCAGCCGCGTGGGGCGGTGGCGGCTCCGAAATCGGCACATCCAACTCGATCACGTCGCTATCGTCCGCGTCATCGCTCAGCACGAGCTGCTCATCGGTGCCGGTGGCTGAATCAACCGGACTCAACAACTCGTCGCTGGCCGCTCGTCGCTCATCGCTCATTGCCATTGCTCCGGCTTTGGTTCGCGCAGCATGAGGTTCGCTACCGCTTCACTGGCGGGCACATCTTCGAACAGTACCGCGTGAACCTGGTCGACGATCGGCATTTCGATGCCGTGTTTTTGTGCTAATGCGTGCGCAGCGCGTGCGGTGCCCACGCCTTCGGCAACCATTTCCATTCCGGCGAGAATGTCGGCCAGCTTGCGCCCCTTGCCCAGCTCGACACCGACCGTGCGGTTGCGGCTGAGATCACCGGTACAGGTCAGGATCAGGTCGCCCATGCCCGCGAGGCCCATGAAGGTGAGCGGGCTGGCACCAAGCGCCACACCGAGCCGCGCGATTTCGGCCAGTCCGCGCGTGATCAGAGCAGCGAGCGTATTGTGACCGAGACCGAGGCCCGCCACCATACCGGCCGCCACGGCGATCACATTCTTGAGCGCCCCGCCCAGCTCGACGCCGATCACATCATCCGACGTGTAGACCCGGAAGTAGGACGCCTGAAAGAGCTGCTGCGCGCGCTGCGCGGAATCGGCATCACGGCTGGCTACGGTGACGGCGGTGGGCTGTTCGCGCGCAACCTCGAGCGCAAAGCTGGGTCCCGATAAGAATGCCGGCGGCGCGAGGTGCACCGGAGTGACCTCGGTCAGCACGACGTCCATCGATTCGAGCGTAGCGATCTCGATGCCCTTGGATGCACTCACAATCACGGCGTCTCGTATCATTGAGGGAGCCGCCTCGATCAGCACACGTCGAACGTGCTGCGCGGGACTCACCGAAACGATCCAGTTTGCTCCAGCGACCGCATCCGCCAGCTTCGTGGTTGCGCGCAGAGTCGGGTCCAGCGGGATGCCGCGCAGGTAGCGGGAGTTTTGGTGCTCGCGGTTGATGGCATCGGCAACATCGGGCTCGAAGGACCAGAGCACGACCTGGTTGCCCTTCTTGGCCAGCAGGTTGGCCAGCGCAGTGCCCCAATTCCCCGCCCCGATGACTGCCACCCGTTCACTCACGTCCGCGCCCCTCCGCCGTTTGCTTGACCGAACTGCTGACTTTCTCCCGCCCACGTCGGAACGAATGTTCTTCTCCGCGCAGCAGTCGCCGGATGTTGGCGCGGTGCGCGACTACCACGAAAGCGGCGAGTCCGAGTGTGAGCCATAACACGGGTCCAGGTCCGTTCAGGAAATAGACCAGGATCGGCATTATGGCTGCCGAAATGATCGATGCCAGCGATACGTAACCGGTCAGCAACACGAGACTGCCCCAGATCAGCAAGCTGATCCCGACCGCGGCCGGTGCCAGCGCCAGGAGCACGCCGGAGCTGGTGGCTACGCCCTTCCCGCCCTTGAAGCGCACGTAGATCGAAAACACATGGCCGGTAATGGCCGCGGCACCGTATGCCAGCGCCCATTCCGCCCGCGCCGAGTTGTCCCACTGCGGAAAGAAGAAGGCGGGCGCCCAGCCTTTCAGAATGTC
This sequence comes from Gemmatimonadota bacterium, assembly GCA_040902615.1. Classification (GTDB taxonomy): domain Bacteria; phylum Gemmatimonadota; class Gemmatimonadetes; order Longimicrobiales; family RSA9; genus JBBDWZ01. Next base: position 6,841 of record JBBDWZ010000128.1, read on the forward strand.
GACGATGAAAACGGGCGCCGCCGCACGCCAGCCGAGAACCCGATACGCATTGGTTGCGCCGAGGTTGCCGCTGCCGTGCTGGCGCAGATCGATCCCGCGCAGCTTGCCGACCAGGTAGCTGGTGGGCAGGGCGCCCAGCAGGTAGGCGCCGAGCAGCAGCAGATAAGGACTCAGACGGTCTTCTTCTCGCGGCGAGCGCGCAGTCGCAGTCGCACGGGCGAGCCCCAGAATCCCCAGGCCTCACGAAATCCCTTGACCAGGAAACGCAGGTAGGCAGGTGTCATCGACTTCGCGTAATTCACGAACAGCACGAACGTGGGTGGCGCCTTATCCACCTGGGTGGCATACATGATTTTCACGTGCATGCCCCGATAATGCGGAGGCGGCTGACGCCGCGCCAGTTCATGCACCACGTCGTTCACTTCACGTGTTGTAATGCGGCGCTGCCGCTGTTCTGCGGTGTCGATAACGAGGTCGAGCACCTTCTGGACGCGCTGGCCGGTCAGGGCTGAGGCAAACAGGATCGGCACCCAGCGCATCATCGGCACGCGCTCGCGCATCTTCTTCTCGAACTCCACCGATGTGCCGGTCTGCTTCTCGACCAGGTCCCATTTATTGACCACGACAATCAGCGATTTGCCCGCAGCCCACGCCTTTTCTGCGATCTTGAGGTCCTGCACGTGCAGTTCCTGCTCGGTGGCATCGATCAGCATGATGCAGACATCGGCGCGATCGATCGCACGCTGTGCGCGCAGAGCGCTGAAGTACTCGATGCCGGGCTCGATGCGCGCATGTTTTCTGAGTCCCGCCGTATCGATGAAGATGATGGTGCGGCCGTGGTAGCGCATCGGTGTGTCAATCGCGTCACGCGTCGTACCGGCGATCTCACTTACCACCAGGCGGTCTTCACCCAGCAGCTTGTTGATGAAGCTGGATTTGCCGACGTTGGGCTTGCCAATCACGGCAACGTGCAGCGCGGTACCTTCCGCTTCTTCGGCAGTCGGCTCCGGCAGGCCTTCCACGATCCGGTCCAGCACATCGCCGGAGCCTTTGCCGGTTGCCGAGCTGATGGGAATCGGCTCGCCCAGGCCCAGCTCCCAGAAGTCGTACTGCGCGGTTTCCTGGGGCAGTTTGTCCAGCTTGTTCACCAGCAGCAAAACCGGTCGTTCCGACGTGCGCAGCAGTTCGGCGATTTGCTGGTCGGATGGATGTGGACCCGCCTGACCATCGACCATGAAGACCAGCAGATCGGCTTCACGAATCGCGGCCAGCACCTGCGCCCGCACGACGTCGGCAAATGGTTCGCTCAGCTCCGGCTCGAGACCACCCGTGTCGATGATGTAAAAACTGCGGCCGGCCCATTCCGCGCGGGCAAAGTTGCGATCGCGCGTAACGCCCGGACGGTCTTCGACGATCGCCTGCTTCTCACCCAGGATGCGGTTGAAGAACGTCGACTTGCCTACGTTGGGACGACCGATAATCGCCACGGTAGGGAGACCGTGTTTCATCGGCAGCTCGGGAGCTGGCGTGCTGGCGTGCTGGCGCGCAGGGCGGAGGTGAGCTCGAAGGCAGCTTCGATGGCTGCTGGGGCGAACCTGTGACGCAGGGTTTCGAAGGGGAGATCGTCGATGAATCGCTCACCATCGTTCAATGCCTCGGCCGGCAGCAGTGCCAGGTCGAATGCACCAGCATTCTGCAGGACTGCTGCGATGTCGGCGCCGGGCAGCAGGCCGGCAGTGGTCACGGTATCACCGAAGTAGTTGTTGGTCACGCCGATGACTTCCACCTGTGCTCCAGTCTGTTGTTCCAGCCGTTCGGCCAGCGGGCGGAGCACGGGTTGCATGCGCGTGCCGGTGACGATCAGAATCCGCTGGCCGGTCAACCGCGGAACCTGTGCAATGCCGGTCTCGAAATCATCGAACAGACGGCGGACCGCGCCCACCCCGTTCTCAGTCAGCGGCCAGTCATCGTAGTACTCGTCCTGCGGAATTGGTTGGCCCGCGATGTAGAACAGCTCATCGCCGGCGTACGCCCAGCCCAGATCACGCTCGCACTTTGCACGCTGCCGCGCGCGCTCGACCTGCGCGATCGCGCGTAAGGCTTCAGCCGGCTCGAGCAAACGGGCCGGCCGATTAATGTTGTAGCGGGTCAGTCCGACCGGCACGATCGATAACGAGAGCACGTTCTCGCCCAGCGCCCAGAGATCATCGATCGTACGATCCAGCTCGACGCCATCGTTCCAGCCCGGACAGAGCACAACCTGCGTATGTACCTGCAGTCCGGCGTCAGTCAACTCTTTCAGCTGATCGACGATGTTACCGCCCAACGGCACACCGAGTATCCGCTCGCGGACGGGCGGGTTGGTCGAGTGCACGCTGACGTACAGCGGAGAGAGCCGCTGATCGATCAGCCGCTGAAAGCCCTTGGGACCGAGATTGGTCAGTGTGACGTAGCTGCCGTACGTGAACGACAACCGGAAGTCATCGTCCTTGAGATGCAAGGATGGGCGGGCTCCTGCCGGATTACCGTCGATGAAGCAGAACACACATTTGTTGGCGCACTGCCGGACCGTGTCCGCGGCCAGCGTTATGCCGAGCGGCTCACTCGCATCTTTCTCGATCTCGTACAGCACCGGCTCCGCGCCCGCAGTGTGCACTTCGAGTTCGAGCAAGCCTTCCGCTTCCAGAAAGCGGTAGTCGATGGCATCTCGCACCGGCTCGCCATTGATGCGCACGATCCGGCTGCCGATCTCGAGCGAGAGCTCTTCGGCAATGCTTTCGGGTTGTATGCCGGCGATCCGGACCATAAGCGCTGAAAAAATTGGGGCGGCATTGGCGCCGCCCCTGGGAACCGTATGTAACCATTTAATTTAGCTTGAACGTAGGTTGGCTTCAAGCAGGTGAGTGTGTAACCGGCAGCTGTGCGCCACATGAAGCGCAATTGGAATCACCCGGCTCGAAGGCTTCTCCGCAGCCGGGACAGGCAAAGCTCACTTCTCCCTCGGTCGAGGTGTGCTGCTCGATGACTTCCAGCGCATCCTCGTATTCGAAGGCCGGAACCAGCACGCGCACCTGGCTCAAGTCCCCCAGATCCACCGTGAAGTTGTGGTCCTTTTGCGAGATGATGCGGGCTTCGATGCCCTCCGCCTCGAGGTTTTCCCGAATCAAACCGGCCTCGACCTCATCGCTGGCCGAGTAGAGTTGAGCCCACCCGGAGATGAGCGGCACCGAAGAGTGCCGTTCGCAGACGAAATGGCGGCCCTGCGGTTTGTTGCATTCCGCGCACAGTGCGGAGCCACAAATCACGCAGGCGCCTTCCGCTTCACGATGTGTGTGCGTATCGCAGGTCGCGTCGACCAACAGATAGCCGCACGCCGGGCAGGCTTCCAGATCGGCTGCGATCGTCTCGGAGCAGTTCGGGCACGTTTGTTCGTTCATGGCATCCCGCCCGTGCAAAAATGGTGCTGCAACTACGAGATCACTTCGTACTTCCAGCCGGCCACCGGTTTGTCCGTTTTGATGGTCGCCTTGAACGGCGTTGCACCCTGTACTTCGGGCAGGGTCACGGTCACGTCCTGTGACTCGATGGTGCTGCCATCCTTGCCGATGAAGTGCACCTTGATCCTGGCGGGCTGCCCCGCTGTACTTTTCAGGTTTACTACTCCGCCGCTAAGCGACACTTCACCCGCGCCCAATGTGAGCGTCACGTTTTCGACCATGAACGTCATGGCGTCATTGGCGGTCAGCACGGCCAACAGCTTGTTCTTCCACTCGGTCTGAACCTTGACGTCGCTATTCAGGTCGCTCAACCCGCGATAGGCCCGTGATTGCAGCGCGAGCAGATTGCGATTTGCCGGGTCAATTGCGCGCAGCTTCTCGGCCAGCTCACCGATCTCCTGGTAATTCACAATCAGTTTTTCATCGATCGGTTTCACTGCGGCACCCGTGGTCTTCATCTTCTGCTCTTCCAGCTCCGTAGCCAGACCGTATACCGCCTGCGCCAGGTTGTAATACGCGTCGCGCATGTGGGGATTCTTTGCGATCGTCTTCCGGAACGCTTCCGCTGCCTGAGCGTGCTGATTCGCCCGGTAGAGCCCGACGCCGACGTTGAAGAAGTCGATGTCGCTCAGACCATCGCGAGCAGCTCGTTATAGACTTTGGCTGCGTCAGCGGTCTGGTCCAGCCGCGTCAGCACGATGGCGAGGTTCAACTTGGCCATCGAATTGCTGGGATTGCGGGCAAGGAATTCCTGGTAGGCACGCAGTGCTTCTTCGTTCTTGCCCGTGGTCGCCAGCAGCTGCGCCATGTTGAACGTGGCTGTTTCTTCGAGGTCCGACCATTGCTTGACCTCTTCCGGCTTCAGTACCTGGCGGTTCTCCGGCTTGGCGATGATCTGCAGTGCGGTGCGATAGGCGTTGATGGCCTTCTCGTTGTCCTGCTTGCGCGCGTAAATCTGTGCAATGTTGAGATGTGCACCCGGCCGCTTATCGAAGATGTGCGTCGCGTTCTCGAAGTGCTTCAACGCGTCATCCTGGTTGTTGTCACGCGCCGCGACGATGCCTGCGTTGTACGCGCGGATCCAGAGCTGAATGCGATCGGTCTCCGTCTCCTTCGAGTATTCCGGCCAGAGCTGTTCGGCTTGGTCGAACATTGAATCAGCAGCGAGTGCGTCTCCCAGCAACGCGTAGGTCTTGCCGGCCAGCAGATAGCCCTTCGGGTTGTCGGCTTTGGCTTTGATTGCGGCCAGCGATTGCTCGAGGGCCTTCTGCACCAGGTCCCGCTTTTCCTCCTCACGGTTGGCCCGGCGAGCGCGATCCAGGTACAGTTCCGCGGTATTGGTCTGCGAAGTGCTAGACGGCCGGGTCTGCGCTTGCGCGACGGCCGGCGCCAGCATCACGAGAGCAAACAGTAGTCCCCGCTTCATCCGCACTCCTCCAAATCGAGTCAACTCATTCAATGCCAAGCACATATTACACTTCAGGTTCCACCTTGGTGGCGCCGCCGCCTTCCACGGCTCGCCGTACCTCCAGAACCGGCAAACCCAACGCCTGCGCGGCCTTTGCCAGATCGTCATGCTCCGGCTTGGACCGCTCACCGCCGCCCGGGAGGAAAACCCTCTTCATCCGGATCCGCTGACCCCGCCATTCCACCAGCTCCTCGCGGCGCGACAACGAAGGCCGCTCGACCGGCCAATAACGTGCGCCGATCGTGGTCGTGCTTCGAAATAGAGCGTCCAGGACCGCGCTCAGCGAGGCCTCGGGCACCAGCGCTTCCACGCGAACCGCCGGTCGCCCTTTCTTCATGCTCACGTTTTGAACAGTGGCATCGAGTGCGCCTGCAAAGATCAGTGCGTCCTGCGCGGCCGGTACCAGCTCCGGCGCCAGGTCATCGACATCGGTTTGCAGCATGTACAACTGCTGCTCCGCGATTTCCACTTCACACGCGATCAGCCGCAGGCAATTCGGCCGGTCTTCCGGGTCTCGCCTGCCGGCGCCAAAACCGCTCCGCCGTATGCGAATTCGCGCAGGCGGCGATTTCCCTGCCGTGAGCGTTGCCAGAATGGCCGCTCCGGTCGGCGTCGTACATTCGCCTTGCAGGCCGGAATCGTGAACCGGCATCCCCTCCAGAAGTCGCAGCGTTGCCGGTGCTGGCACGGGAAAGCGGCCGTGCTCGATGTTGATCCAGCCACTGCCCACGCATACCGGCCTCGTAAAAAACTGCTCGAACCCCAATTGCTCGACACCGGCCATGACACAGACGACGTCGAGGATGGCATCCAGTGCGCCGACCTCATGGAAATGCACTTTCTCGATCGTGGTCCCATGCACAGCCGCTTCGGCCACCGCCAGCCGCTGAAATGCGTCGCGCGCGCGTGCACGCACGCTGTTGGACAACGGTGCCTGGTCGAGAATCTGGACGATGTGTTTGAGATGGCGATGTTTGTGCTCATCTGGCAGGTCGAAATAGACGCGGCCGCACGAGATGCCTCTGCGATTGGCACGTTCGACCTTGACTTCGATCGCCCCGAGCTGCAGGCCGGCGATGAAATTGCGCAGCCAGCTCTCTTCCAGGCCGAGATCCAGCAATGCGCCCAGCGTCATGTCACCGCTGATGCCCGCAAACGGATCGAAGATCAGCGCGTTCATTGCGCTCCTTGCTCAGCGGCACGCAGACCGTCGAGAACGCGCTGCCGGCCCTGCACCAGCAGAACGGCGGTAAACGGCGGGCCATGCTCACGTCCCGTTAGTGCCATGCGCAACGGTTCATAGAGTGTGCGGCCTTTGGCGTTTACAGCCTTGCCTGCCGCCTTGATCGCTTCCGCCAGCGCGCTCTCACTCCACTCCGGAATCCGCTCGAGCGCCGCGATCGCCGCGCGCACGACGTCGGGCGCGGCGGTTCTTGCCGGTGTGCCGCCTGGGAAGAACGCGGCGAGCTGATCGTTGATCTCGGAAAACTTTGTGAGGTGCGTACGGGTTGCAGCCACCGCGACGTGCATCAGGTCGTCCGTGAGGTCGAAGCGGTCGCGATCCACGAATGGCTTGACCGCTTTCAGCAGTTCGTCCAGTGACAGCCGCTCGATGTGTTTGCCCGACAGCCAGGCCAGCTTGGCTGGATCGAAGACTACATCGGCGTTTCGGATTCGATCCAGTGAGATCTGCTCGACCAGCTGCGCCTGGGTCAGTACTTCCTCCCCGGTCGGACTTGACCAGCCCAGTAGCGACAGGTAGTTGACCAATGCCTCCGGGTGGTATCCCTGCCGCCGATAATCGGCGAGGGCCTGCGCGCCGTGACGCTTGGAAAGTTTCTGTCGATCCTCGCCCAGTACCATCGGCACGTGGGCGAAGGTCGGTTCGGGTGCCTCGAAGGCTTGGTAAAGCACGACCTGGCGGGGCGTGTTGGACAGGTGGCCAACACCACGAATCACATGCGTGATCTCCATCTGCAGGTCATCGACGACTACGGCAAAGTTGTAGGTCGGCTGGCCATCGGAGCGCAATACAATGAAGTCGCCGATCCCATCGCTCTGCACGTTGACATCGCCATAGACGATATCGTGAACGGTGATGGTCTGTCCGAGCGGCATTCGGAAGCGCAGTGCGGCGGGCCGGCCTTCGGCTTCCCAGCGTCCGATCTGCTCCGGTGTTGCGGCGCGGCAGGTGCCCGGGTAGCGCGCGGGTTCACCACGCGCGATGGCCGCATCACGCGACGCATCCAGTTCTGCCTGTGTGCAATAGCAATGGTACAGCTTGCCGCTGGCCAGCAGACGCAACGCGTATTCGCGGTAGAGCTCGTTGCGCTGCGTCTGCCGATACGGACCGTATGCGCCGCGATCGATGCCCTCCGCCGTAGGACCTTCTTCCCAATCGAGACCCAGCCAGGAGAGATCTTCGACGATCTGCTGTTCGGAACCCGGCACATTGCGGGCGGCGTCGGTATCTTCAATCCGCAGGATGAATTGACCGCCTTCTTTTTCCGTGAATAGCCAATTCAGAACGGCCTGGCGAGCGTTGCCGACGTGCAGGCTGCCGGTGGGACTTGGAGCGAAGCGTGTACGAACCAATCAGCTACCGAGGTGCTGGAGTATCTTGCGCGCGAGCTGCTCGGAGAAACCCGGCACTGCCGCGATCTGCTCTGGAGTCGCCTGGCGCAGCGCACGCAGGCTGCCGAAGCGCGCAAGCAGTGCGCGCTGCCGGGACGGACCGATGCCGCGGATCGTGCCCAGCTCACTCACCAGTGTGCGCTTGGTCCGCAGCTTCCGGTTGTACGTAACTGCAAACCGATGCGCTTCATTGCGAATGCGCTGCAATAGCCGGAGCGCGCTGCTCGTGCGCGGTAGCCGGAGCGGGTCCGAGCGGCCCACAAGGTAGATTTCCTCTTCCCGCTTGGCCAGTCCGATGAATGTGACGGCATCGGCGCCGGCCGCCAGCGCCGACTGCAGCGCCGCGGAGAGCTGTCCTTTGCCGCCATCGATGATGGCAAGCTCCGGAATCGGCTTCCCTTCCTCGAGCCGCCGCTTGAAGTAGCGGCTAACTATTTCGCTCATGGATCGGAAGTCATCATTGCCCCAGTCGCCTTTGATGCGGAACCGCCGGTACTCGCCCTTGTTTGGCTCCGCATTCTCGAAGACAACCGCGCTGCCCACGACTTCCGAACCCTGCAGGTGCGAGATGTCGAAGCAGACGATGAAGCGTGGCACCACCTTGAGCTCGAGTGCTTCCTGCAAGTCATACAGGATGTCATCCGCACGCTCACGCACTTCCTCACCCATGACTGCGCGCTCTTCGAGCAGGTGACGTGCGTTCTGGTTGGCCAGCTCGATCAGCCTCAGCTTGTCGCCCTTTTGCGGCACCAGTGTGCTCATCTTGCGATTCGACGTGGTGGTGAGCAGCTCCTGCACGGTCGCGCGGTCCTCGAACTCGGCGGGAAACAGCACCTCGCGTGGAAGGTCCATCGTGCCTTGCTCGCCGCGCCCGAAATAGAAGCGTGTGGCCACCGCGGAGAGAAACACCGAATCGGACTCACCGCCCACACCCTCGAAGAAATCCAGCTCACGGCCCAGCAGTTTGCCGCCGCGTACGCGCAGCAACGCAGCACAGCCGCGGTCACCATCCCGCGCCATGCCGATTACATCCACGTCACCGCCACGCAGGTCCAGGGCACGCTGTCTGCGCTCCAGGCCCTCGAGGCCGTTCAACACATCGCGGAGATTGGCGGCTACTTCGAATTCGAGGCCATCCGCGGCTTTCCGCATCTCGCCGGCCACCCGCGTGCGAACCTGTTCGGTCTTGCCGGTCAGCACCTCGAGGATCTCATCCACCATCGTGCGGTACGCCTGCGCGGTCTGCAGTCCCACGCACGGCGCCAGGCATTTGCCGATGTGATAATCCAGGCACGGACGCTTCGGAGCATCCACCGGCAGATCGTATCGGCAACTGCGCACCGTGTACAATCGCTTGACCACTTCCAGTGCGTGGCGCATGCCACCCACATCGGTATACGGGCCGAAGTAACGCGCACCATCGTTCTCGAGTCGCCGCGTGACATAGACCCGCGGGAACGGCTCGTTGATCGTGACCTTTATGTAGGGGTATTTCTTGTCGTCCTTGAGCCGGATGTTGAAGCGCGGCTGGTGCGACTTGATGAGATTGGCTTCGAGCAGCAGTGCTTCGGCTTCCGATCCGACCACGATCGTATCGACATCGGTGACTCGCCTGACCAGCTCCGACTTCTGGACCGACCAGCTGTCTTCCTGCGCGAAGTGGTTGCGCACGCGTGAACGCAACGAGATCGCCTTGCCGACATAGAGAATCTCGCCGCGCGCGTCCTTGAACAGGTACACGCCGGGGCGGGTCGGCAGGGTTCGGAGTTTGCCCTCGAGCTGGCTGCGATCGGATTGCTTGCGTGTTTTCATGCCTGCTGTACTACCCCAGAGCGACGAGCGACGAGCGACGAGCGACGAGCGACGAGCGACGAGCGACGAGCGACGAGGCTATTTTCGCCGGCGTGCCGGCAGGAGCCTGCCGATCAAGGGAATTCTCGCCTCGATACCGAGGTAATGCACGACCACCAGGTAAATCACTGCGTACGGCCCGAGGACGGCAACCGCAACCAGTATTGGATCGAGACCGGACGGCAACACATAGGTGATTCCCCGCGCAACCGCGGCGGCTACCAGTGCTACCGCGCCCAGCTTGATCAGGAGTACTCTGCCCAGGCCGATGCCGCGGGCAATCGAAGTCAGCCGCCTGCGCAGCAGTGACCATTCGAGCCAGGCGCCGAGCGATGATGCCGCGGCCAGGCCGATCGGGCCAAATCGCGCGTGTCCCGGATTGCCGAACTTGATCCACAGAATGATCAGCACACCAAGCGCGGCTGAAACGGCCACCCGGAGGTAGGCAATGCGGGCGGGCGTGCGCGTATCCTGCACCGCATAGAAGGCCGAGGACATGAGGCGCGTGGCGGTTGAAGCCAGCAAGCCGATGGAATACGCAATCAGCACGAGCGTCACGCTGATCGTGTCATCACGTGTGAACTCACCGCGCTCAAAAAGCGCTGCCACGATCACATCGCCCAGCAACAGATAACCCACGACGGACGGAACGATCAGCACCGCGATCTGCGCCAGCCCTGCATTCACCCGGCGCGCAATGACATCACCCGCCGCCTGTCGGTTTCGCGCCAGCTCGGGCAGCTCAGCCGCGGCAACCGACATTCCAAAGAGGCTGACCGGCAGCATGTAGAGGGTCTGCGCATAGGCGAGGATGGCAATTGCGCCGCCGAACATCAGAGAGCCGAGGATGTTGTCGACCCAGCCGCTGATCTGCACGACGCCTCGTCCACCGATCGCATGGGATGCGGTGCGAAGAACACGCTGCACGCTTTGCAACCTGAGATTGAGACGGATCTTGAGATGACGCTGCAGCCGGAGGACCCCAGGCAGTTGCACCAGAAACTGCAGGATCCCACCCACGAACGCGCCCCAGCAAGCCAAAACGACCAGATCACGCTCGGATTCGCGGGAGCCAAACCAGAACAGTGTGCCGATGATCGCGGCGTTCCACAGTACGGGCGCCACATACGGCAGGAAGAATCTGCGGTGACTGTTGAGTACACCCAACGACCACGCCGAAAGCACGAGCACACCGGCCATCGGGAAGACGATGCGCACGCAAGTGATCGCGAGCTCCTTTTTGGCGCCGGTGAAGCCGGGCGCACCCAACGACACCAGCACCGGTGCCATTGCAATCCCAATGAGCGTCAGCAACGCCGCAAGAGCAAACAGCAGCGCGAAAATGGCACCCGCGAGGCGGCCGGCTTCCTTTTCCTTGCCGCGATGAATCAGGTCGGTGTAGACCGGAATAAACGAAGCGCTGAGTGTACCCTCACCCAGGAGATTCTGCAGGACGTTGGGCATGCGCAGCGCGGTGCGCCAAACGTCCGCGACGTCCTTCGTACCGAAGTAGCGCGCAATGAACATGTCGCGCACCAGGCCGCTGATGCGGCTGAGCAGAATGCCCAGCGCAATCCATTGCGCGTTACGACCGCCGGTCCCGGCTGGAGGTGGTGGCGGCGGCTCGGGCTCCTGGGCCGCCGGATCAGGGGGTGGTGGGTTTGTCACCGGGCAGCAGCTCGCCCTTCGTAGCGCGGCCCTCCAACAGTTGGTGCAGGAATTTGGTCTCCTCTTCCAGGCGATTCATTTCCTTGCCCAGACGCTCGACCTCGGACTCGAGCGCGTTCATCCGGCTGCCACTCGTGAGGTCGCGTCCTTCCGGCTTTTCCAGCCGGGCCGCAATCGCCCGTCCGACCTGCGAGTCGAGGATCACCGCCGTCAGTGGAATCATCAATGCAACCAGCAGCACGATCAGCAGAAGTGTCATCGAGGTCTTGTTCTCATGCACACCGCACACCATCCCAGCCTTCAATGGCCGCATCGATCTGTACCTGGACCGCGTCCAGGATTCCGGCCAGCAACGCGGGTCCGTACCGGCCAAGATAATTGATGGTGCCAATGGCGCGCTCTTGCCGTTCGCCGTTCGGGAACAGGCTGGTGCTGGCTTTACGCAGCTGCTCCAGCCCGATCTCGTTCTGCTTCTTCAGATGGCCCAGGATTTTGCGCTCGACTTCGTCGGCCTGCTTGTGGCCGGCGTTTCGTGCGCTTTCGAGCGGGCCTTTGAGTGTTGGATCGATGGTCGCAGCCGCGGCAGCCAGCTGGGCATAGTCGCGGGTCAAATCACCGCGTAACGCCTGTAACGCAGTCCTCACGCTCTCAGGCAGGTCGTCGCGAGCAATCTGACTGGCCAACTCGTGGAAAGGCCGGCGCAGGTCGGCCGGCGACAAGGAGAACTTGTCCAGCACCTTGCGAATCTTGGCTTCGACCAGATCGATGCTCACGCGCGGAAAAACCAGGGGCATGGCCACATCGTGCGCGGCGAACAAACACCCCGTCTGTGCGAAATAGCTCAGCTCCGCCGGGCCGCCGACATACGCCAGCGTGGGGAAGGTGTGACTCTCGACCACGGGCCGCAGCAGCACATTGGCCGAGAATCGTTCGGGCTCCGTGCGTACGATGGCAAGCAGCTCGTCATGGTCGAAATAGCGTTTGGTTCGGCGCAGCAGCCAGCCCGAGCCCTCGCGCATGAGCCGCTCGCGGCCGTTTTCATCCTCATACATCAGGTTGGCGGCATCGGTGGCGATCGCAACCTGCTCATGGTATCCCGCCGCAATCAGGCGGTCGGTCTGGCTGCGCAGCCGTGCACTGTGTTCAGACGTGTGCTCCAGCTCGTGCTCGATCAGCGGTATCGAGTAGCGCTTCAGCGCCGGCTCACTCGAGCTCGTGATCAGGAGATCGAACGGCGCAAAGGTCCGCGCAATCAGCGCGCGATACGCGTGGGCCATGCTGCCGCGCGGGTCGTATGCACGACGCAGAACATCCAGCTGCTCGAGGGAAAAGTCATTCGCCGGAATTGCGTTGCTCAACGCGTCCAGTGCAGGCTCGATTTCCGCGCCGACTACATGGCGCGCCATCGATACGGCCGGCTCAGCGGCGCCCGCGAGCACGATGCGCTGCATCTGGTTCTGGGCATCGATCACCGACACGTGATTGACTTCGTCCCAGTCGTGATCGTCGGCCGGCACCCAGAACAGCGGCGCAACCGGTACGCCCAGTGCCTGTTCCAGAGTGCGGGCCAGTCGTACTGCCGTGAGGATCTTGTAGGCCGTGTACAACGGACCACCGAACAGCCCGGTCTGTTGCCCGGTGGTCACGACGAAGCCATTGCCCGCCGCAATACGCTCGAGCCGATCGACCGCGGCCGGACTGGTCGCCTGCACCGCCGATTGCATCACAGCCGCGCGCTCCTGCGATGATGCGCGCTTCACCTGTTCCGCCCGCCGCGCGAAGGCATCCAGTGACCAGGGATAACCAGCGTAGAAGCTGCTCAGCTGTGTTGCGCCCGCGTAGTAGTCCTCGACCAGGCGGGTTCCGCCCAGTCGGCTCACCAGGATCTCGAGACCGTCGAGGACGTTACTCAAGCTGCCCCCTGCTCTCCCGCTTCTGAACCGCTTTGTGGTAGGGTTCACCGCGCGCAATGCTCCCGGCCCGATACAGTTGTTCAGCCAGAAACAGCCGCGCCAGCTCATGAGGCAGAGTAAAAGCGGAGAGACTCAACCGGCGGGTTGCCTGGGCCAGTGCGGTTTCACCCAGCCCAAACGCGCCGCCGATCAGGAATGCAGTGCCGGGATGCGATGCGAGTGCGCGCTGCTGTAGATGCTGTGCCAGCCGTTCGGAGCTCCACGCTTCACCGGTTCTGGTCAGGGCAAAAACCTCGAGTCCCGGCGGTACCCGCTCGAGCAGCCGATCGGCTTCGACCGCGCGCACGCGTTCCGGCGGCAGATTTCTGCCCGCCTTTTCTTCTTTCACTTCGATGACGTCGAGGGTCCAGTAATGGGCGGCGCGCCGCTCATATTCGAGAATGGCGTCGCGGAAGAGTAACGCGGGCCGGCCAATGGCGAGGACTACAACTTTCAACAGCGGGGCCCCACCACTCGTCGCTCGTCGCTCTTCACTCGTAGCTCAGGCGTAGACGCCACGCAGCCGGTGCACGGCGGCGACGCGGTCGATGGAGAGCATGTACGCGGCAGTACGCATGTTGACACTGTGCTGTTTCGAGAAGCCGATCACGTCATTGAACGAGCGGATCATGACATCGCGCAGCCGCTCGTTCACCACATCCTCGCCCCAATAATATCCCTCGCGGTTCTGCACCCACTCGAAATAACTGACGGTCACGCCGCCCGCATTGGCCAGGATGTCCGGGATCACGAAGATGCCGTGCTCATCCAGAATTGCATCGGCAAATGCGGTGGTCGGGCCGTTGGCGCCTTCCGCAATCACTTTCGCCTTGATGCGTGCCGCGTTCTTGCGCGTGATCACGTTTTCGAGCGCGGCCGGCACCAGCACATCCACATTCAATTCCAGGATGTCTTCGTTGCTCACCGCCTCGCCATGAGGGAAGCCTTCCAGGAAGCGGTTCTTCTTGATCCAGGCCAGCGCTTCATCGACGTAGAGGCCGTTCGGATTGTACACGCCGCCTGACTTGTCACTGACGGCCAGCACCGTGAGGCCCTCCTGCTCCAGCAGCTTGGCCGCGATCGAGCCCACATTGCCGAAGCCCTGCACGGCCACCGTCGTGCCGTGCAACGGCATGCTCAGCGCCCGCAATGCTTCCTTCACTACGATCATCACACCCCGGCCGGTGGCTTCCTTGCGTCCGCGTGAGCCGCCCATGGCAATCGGTTTGCCCGTGACCACGGCGGTAACCGTGTGGCGCTTGTGCATGGAGTACGTATCCATGATCCACGCCATCACCTGCTCGTTGGTGTTCACGTCGGGAGCCGGCACATCGGACTCCGGACCGAACACATCGAGCAGTGAAGCCGTGTAGCGTCTGGTCAGTCGTTCCAGCTCGGAATTGGACAGGCGGAATGGGTCGACCATGACACCACCCTTGGCACCACCGAACGGCACATCGACGACTGCGCATTTCCAGGTCATCCAGGCGGCCAGCGCCGTGACTTCATCCAGCGTTACGCCCAGGTCGAAGCGGATGCCGCCCTTGGCCGGCCCGCGCGATGTGTTGTACAACACGCGATAGCCGGTGAACACCTCGATCTCGCCGTTGTCCATGACTACGGGGATCGAGGTGATGATTTGTCGTTCGGGATGACGAAGAATGCGGTATATGCCGGGATCGAGGGAGAGCAGTTCAGCAGCGCGATCGAAGCGCTGCATCATGGCCTCGAACGGGTTCTCCTCGTTGTCCGCCTCGGCGGGTTTGACCGTCGGTTTAGCCGCGGCTTCCATGGGTTGAGCGACTCCTAAACGTTCAGCACCAGCGTATCGCGCAAGTAATGCTCGTTGTCGCGATACGGGTAGTCGGTGTTGTAATGCAGGCCCCGGCTCTCTCGCCGTTGGCGTGCGCAGCGGACAATCAGGACCGCACAGTCAACCAAATTGCGCAGCTCGATCAGTTCGGGTAGCGGCGTCGTCGACAAATACTGTCGATCGACCTGGGCACGCAACTCGGCCAGCTCCTGGTCCGCGCGCTGCAGCCGATCATCGTTGCGTACAATCCCGGCATCGTTCCACATCAGATCGCGCAACTGCTCACGCCAGTGCTGCCAGGTCTGAAATTGAGCCGGCTGTACCGCCCGGGTTTCTGCGGCTTGCTCCGACCGGATTTCCGGTCTGGGCCGGGCCAGTTCCGTCGGCACCAACTCGGCCGCGCGATGGCTGTATACCACGGCCTCCAGCAGGGAGTTGGATGCTAGGCGGTTGGCCCCATGTACGCCAGTACAAGAGACTTCACCGGCCGCGAATAATCCGCCCAGCGTTGTGCGTCCACACGCGTCGGTCCAGACGCCGCCGCAGGTATAGTGTGCCGCCGGCACCACCGGGATCGGTTCACGCATCGCATCGATCGAACGTTCCGCGGTTACTGCCAGGATATTCGGAAAGCGCTCCTTGAGCTCCGCAGCTTCGATCGGAGAGAGGTCGAGCAATACGTACGGATCGCCGGACTCCTTGAGGTGCGCATCGATTGCGCGCGCGACTACATCACGCGGTGCCAGGGATTCGAGACGGTGTACGCCGGTCATCAGTGGTGTGCCATCCATCCGCCGCAGGATGGCGCCCTCGCCACGCACGGCCTCCGAGATCAGGAAGGCGCGCCCTTCCGCCGGATACAACGCGGTCGGATGAAACTGCACGAATTCGAGGTTCCGGATCTCGGCACCTGCGCGGAATGCCATTGCGATGCCGTCTCCGGTTGCAATCTCGGGGTTGGTCGTGTGACGGTATGCCTGCCCCAGGCCGCCGGTGGCCAGCAGTGTGAATGCGGCTCGGCACTCGATCAGTTCGGACAGCTTGTGATCGAGCACCCGTGCACCGGAGCAGCGCCGCTCCCCGGACGCAGCATCCCACCCGACCAGCAGATCGATGGCCAGGTGATCCTCGTGTACGACAACGTTATGATGCCGCGCCAGCGAGGTCACCAAGGCGTGCTCGATCTCGCGCCCGGTGAGGTCGGCCGCATGCAGTATGCGCCGGCGCGAGTGCCCGCCTTCGCGACCGAGTGACAGCCCATCCTCGTCCTGACTGAACCGAACGCCCCACTCCATCAGTTCGCGCACGCGCGCGGGCCCGTCTCGTACGAGCAGCTCCACAGCGGTGCGGTTGCACAGCCCGGCGCCTGCCACCAGCGTGTCGCGTACGTGCAACTCGAGTGAGTCATCCTCGCTCATCACGGCCGCGATCCCGCCCTGCGCGTAGTTCGTGCTCGATGCCACGCGCTCTTTCTTGGTCACCAGCGCTACCCGGCCGTGAGCCGCCGCCTTGAGTGCGAAGCTGAGGCCGGCAATCCCGCTGCCGATGACCAGGACATCCACCTCCATTGTTTTCATCGCAGTACGCTTTGCACGGCCGAGAGCAATCCGCTCTCTCCGTCCTCGATAACAACCCGCTGGCGTACCACGACTGCAGCGATGCCTGGATCGATCCGGCGTATCTTCACGGCGTCTTTTTCGGTTGTCACGATGGTGCGGCCGTGCGCTCGCGCGTGCACCAGTTGCAAATCGGCTTTCGTGTATTCGTGATGGTCATCGAAGGCAAACAGCTCGACCACCGCCAGGCCGATGGCCGTGAGCTGCGCCGCGAACGCCGCTGGATCCGCGATGGCGCAGAGCGCGGCCACGTTTTCCGTCGGCGCCGGCTTCTTTCCCGCGTCGTGCAGATCCACGAACTCCGCAAGCTCCAGTGACGCGATTGCCGTGACTGCATTCCTGGCCTCGGACCGCAGCTCATCGGCCACCGCCCCTGCGGCTTTGCGCGACGCCGCTTTTCTGGTCACCACAATGGCGTTTGCCTGCTGCAGCACACTGATCGGCTCGCGCCAGTTCCCGGCCGGCAGCAATCGTTTTGGGAGATGCCAGTTGTCGGCCGAGACCAACACGATGTCGAGGTCACGCGCCAGACGCAGGTGCTGGAAACCATCATCCAGCACGACTACCGTTGCGCCCGACAGTTGTGCCTGCCGCACGGATTCCACGCGATCGCTGCCCACCAGCACGGGGACATCCGGGTGCCACAGTCGATGCAGAGCCGGCTCATCACTGCCGTACCCGCGGTGCAGAATCGCTGGTTGCTGACCACGCTCCATGAGACGCTCGGTCAGCCAGCGCGTGAATGGTGTCTTGCCAGTACCGCCAACCGTCAAGTTGCCAACACTGATGACTGGAATGTCCGCACGCTCCGCACGCAGAACACCGCGTGCATACGCGGACCGTCGCGCGCGCGTGAGGGCACCGAACACCGCGGCGAGTGGGCGCAGCATTGCGACTTCCGGGCGTGCTTCCTCCGCCCGCCAGATCTGATGCGCCGCACGGCTGCCGCGCGCGCCCAGCCAGTGAATGACCAGCGCGGTCGCCGGCACGGGTTCAGGCGCAGGCTTCGAACGGGTCATGCCGCGACTTCGCGGTCGAGCACTTCGGTCATTCGGTTCAGTGTATGCTCAATGTCTTTGCGCATTTGTTCGAGTTGAGCCTCACCCGCATTCCGCGGGACCATGACCGGTGCACCGTATTGCACGCGCACCTTGGCAAACGGCTTCGGTATGAGGAAACGGTCCCACTTTCCCGGCCACCAGCCGCGGGTTGCGGATGAGGACGCTGGAATGATCGGTGCACCCGAAAGTTGTGCCGCTGCCAACACTCCGCTTTTGAGCTGCTGCATTGGCCCGCGCGGTCCGTCCGGTGTGATCGCCAGAGAACGTCCGTCGCGACAGTGCTTCACCAGTTCTCGCAGTGCTTCACTGCCACCCCGGCTGCTCGAGCCACGCACGCTTTCATAGCCCCAATGCTCCAACAATCGGGCAAGATACTCACCATCCCCCGATTGGCTGATCAGCGTGACCACACCCTCGCCTCGATGCAGGTACGAGGGCGGCATCAAACGGCCGTGCCAGATCGCATAAATCACGGGCTGGCCTTTGCTGGTGTACTCCCGGTGATGTTCAGCGCCAGCGACGTCGTAATCCAGCGTGCCGAACAGTGCGTCCAGGGCAACGCCGCCTGCCGACCCAGCCAATCTGTACTTGAGAGCGCTCATACGCGCCTGGCCTCGATCAGCTCGGCAGCGAGCCGGGTTACCTGCTCCGCCGCACTCACCCCAGCTTCCGGAGAGGCCAGCTTTTCCCTCACCTGTTTGAGCCCGTCGACTGCCTGCGCACGTTCATCGGTATCGCGTAGCAACAGCAAAAGCGCGGCGGCAAGGGCTTCCGGACTTGCCGCCTCTTGAATGAGCTCCGGAACGACGCGTTTGCCGGCCACCAGGTTTGCCAGCGCGATGTGCGGTACATCGACCAGCCGCCGCGCGAGTTTGTAACTGAGTGGATGCATCTGGTAGGTCACGACCATCGGCACTTCGGCCAGGGCGGTCTGTAGCGTGGTGGTACCCGATTTCACCAGCGCGGCACGGGCATGCGCCAACAACGAGCCCGTGTCCGCGGTGTGAGGCAAGCCGGTTTCACGATATAAGGCCTCGGGTATTCCCGGTGCTACGGCCCACACCGGCTGCACGGTCGTGTACTGCCTTTTCAGCCATTGCACGGTTTGCATGAACAGCGGAAGATGCCGCCGCAGTTCCTGCGCGCGTGAGCCTGGAAACAGCGCCAGTAGCGGAGCATCGGCAGCAACGCCGATTGAACGCAGAAACGCAGCGCGTTCGAGCGGTTTGCCCGGCAAATCCAGCAGCGGGTGGCCGACGAACTGCGCATTCGCTCCGGCATCCTTGAACAGCTCTTCCTCGAATGGCAACACGACTGCCAAACGATCCACGTTCTCCGCCAGCTGCTTCATCCGGCTGCGATGCCAGGCCCATACCTGAGGCGCGATGAAGTAGAGGACCGGAATGCGCTTCTGTTTTGCCAACGCGGCCAGCCGCAGGTTGAACCCGGGGTAATCGATCGGAATAACCAGGTCGGGAGGTCGACCGGTGATCTCACGTTTGACCTGCCGCCACAGGCCTGCAAAGAACGGAAGATGACGCAGTACCTCGACCAAGCCCATCACCGCGAGCTGCTGGGCGTGTGCCAGCAGGCGCACCCCTGCTGCTCGCATCAGATCACCGCCCAGCCCATAGAGCTCGGCGTCCGGCCATCGTTTCAGCAGGGCTCGCGCCAACGCCGCGCCGTGCAGATCGCCCGAAGGTTCTCCCGCGGACAGAAAAATCCGCGGTCGGCTCGTGCTCATTGAAGCCGAAGCAGAAACCACATCACAAGGATCACGACTATGAGCAGGAAGAACAGCGCGCCCAGCGGCTGCGGGCGAGTGTAACGCGGCAGCCAGCGCGGCTGTTTAGGCGGGCGCAGTAATGACATACTTTTCGATGCGGCGAATGATTTCGAGTGCGACCGCCAGGGCATCGCGGCCCTCCCGGCCCGACACCTCGACCGGGGCCTGCCCCTGAGCCGCGGCAACGAAGCTTTCCAGCTCCGCGCGCAACGGCTCGGCGCCGTCACCCACCAGTGAGATGCGTTCCACGATATCCAGAAGCGCCGTGAAATCCAGCGCGCGATTGTCGGCGCCCAGCTTGGCCAGTCTCTCCTCCATCGACACACCAGGCCGCAGGCGCAGGAACTCGCCTTTGCCGGCCGCCAGGTCGAGGCTGATGTAACCCGACCGTTGAAAGAACCGAATCTTCCGCATGCGATCCAGTGACACCCGGCTCGCCGTCAGATTCGCGACACCTCCGCCTTCGAACTCCAGCCGCGCATTGGCGATGTCCGGGCTCGAGGTCAGCACCGGCACTCCGACCGCCGATATGCTTTGCACCGGACGCTTCATGAGGCTCAGTACCAGGTCGAGGTCGTGGATCATGAGGTCGAGCACCACGGCCACATCGGTGCCGCGTGGACCGAACGGGGCCAGTCGATGGCTCTCGACGAAGATCGGCTGGTCAAGGTAAGGCTCACACGCGCGCAACGCGCCATTGAATCGCTCCACATGGCCGATCTGCACCAGAGCGCCGCTCGCCTCCGCCGCGGCCAGCATGCGATCGGCCGCAGCCAGGTCGGGTGCAATCGGCTTCTCGACCAAAACGTGCACGCCGCGCTCGAGCGCGGCCCGCGCCACTCGCTCGTGAGCCGTCGTCGGCACCGCTACCACGCAGGCCTGGATGCGGCCCAGCAGCTTTTCCATCGAGTCATACGCCATGACGCCCAGCTCGGCCGAGACCTGTGCCAGGCGCGCCGGATTGCTGTCCTGTATGCCGACCAGCTTGGCGCCTTCCACCTCACGCAGAATGCGCGCGTGATGAAAGCCGAGACTGCCTACACCGACCACACCAACCTTGAGCGCGCTCACGACTCCAGGTCGCTGTCCGCGCTCACCGGCCGCCTGCGCCTTTGTGTGGTTGTGCCGCGACCTCCCGCTTCTATGAAGGAAAGGAACTGCTCGATCTCGGGAATGATGGTCAGCTCGCTGCGTGCCCGGGCCATGCCCTGCGCCACGTTCAGGTCCGATGCAAACACCAGACGATAGGCGCGCTTCAGCTCGCGACGTACCTCCGCGGAGAAGCCACGGCGCTGAAGCCCTGTGCTGTTCAGGCCGAACAAGGTGAGCGGATCGTCGGATGCCTTTACGAACGGCGGCACATCCTTGAGCACCGCGGACATACCGCCGATGAAGGCGTGTGGTCCGACTCGCGCGAATTGATGAATCGCCGTCATGCCACCCACGATCACCCAGTCACCGAGCTCGACGTGACCGCCCATGTTCACCGCGTTGGCAATCACCACGTGGTTGCCAATGACGCAGTCATGCGCGACGTGGGTGTAGGCCATGAGCAGGCAATCACTGCCGATCATGGTTTTGCCGCGCGCGCCGGTCCCCCGGTTCAACGTGCAGAATTCGCGAATGATCGTGCGTGCACCGATGTGGAGTTCGGACTTCTCACCGGCGTACTTCAGGTCCTGTGGATCACCACCAACCGAAGCGGCCTGATGAATCAAACAGTCCTCGCCGATCGTCGTGTCGCGATGAAGGACTGCGTGCGGGGCGATGCGCGTACCCGCGCCGATGCGGACGTTCGGACCGATCACCGCATACGCGCCAACCGATACATTCGCTCCGATGTCGGCAGTCGGGTCTACGATCGCCGTGCTGTGGATCTCATCCGGGGTTGCGGTCTCGAGCATTTGATCCGTGAAATCAGCGGTCCACGATCCGCGCCATCATTTCTGCCTCGGCCACCAGTTGCCCGTCCACCAGACCCACCCCGCGCATCTTGCAGACATGCGTGCGAAGCTGCAGCACCTCCAGCTCGAAGCGCAACTGGTCTCCTGGTGTAACCGGCCGCCGCCATTTGATGTTGTCGGCCGACATGAAGTACACGACCTTGTCATCCAGATTGGGAATCGCATCGAGCATCAGAAGTCCGCCCACCTGGGCCATGGCTTCAATGATCAGCACGCCCGGCATCACCGGGTGACCCGGATAGTGCCCCTGAAAGAACGGCTCGTTGATCGTGACGTTCTTGATGCCGACGATGCGTTTGCCCGACTCGAACTCGATGATGCGATCAACCAGCAGCATGGGATAGCGGTGCGGCAAATGCTGCATGATGCGCTGGATGTCGACAATCGGTTTTCCATTCGAGCGGCTGTGTGCCGCAACCAGGTCTCGCGCCAGCGCAAGGTTGCCCGCGTGACTGGGCCGATCCGCAATTACATGCACCCGCAGTCGGCGCCCGATCAGCGCCAGGTCGCCAATGATGTCACCGATTTTGTGGCGCACGAATTCATCGCTGAACCGCAGGCTCCCGGCCGCCAGTCCGTCGTCGTTCAGGATCAATGCGTTTTCCAGGGTGACGCCCTTGGCCAGCCCGCGAGCGTACAACGCTTCCGCCTCGTGCATGAAGCCGAACGTGCGCGCGGGCGCCAGCTCCTCGCCAAACCGATCCGGCCGCATCGTAAACGATGCAAATTGCCGGCGAATCATTGGATGATCGAACTCGATCGTTCCCGATATGCGATACTCCTCGCCCGGCACCGCGACGTAGGAAGCACCCCCCACGGCCGATGTGCGCACCACGTCTTTGAGTTGCAGCACGGAAGCGGCTGCGCTCTGCGCTACCACGTTTGCCGCGCTGAGCACGTCGTAGAAAGGCTTGAAGCTGCCATCCCCGATCGGCGCTTCCGGCCCGTCCACTTCAATGATCAGGTTGTCCAGCTCGAGTGCTGCGACCGCAGCCAGCAGATGCTCCACCGTGTGGACGCGCGCCTCGCCCTGCTGCAGCGACGTGCCGCGATCCGTCGATGCGATGTGATCCAGCGTAGCCGGTACTTCGGGATGGTCGGGCAGGTCCATCCGCCGAAAGCGGATGCCGCTGTTGGGTTCCGCCGGACGGAATCGAACCCGCGTGGTCGCACCCGTGTGCAGGCCTACGCCCTCCAGCACGGCTTCCTGCGCCAGTGTCTGCTGCTTGGGTGCGCTCATTCCTCTGGACTCTTGCGCCCGAATACGGCCTGTTCCAGCGCACGCAGGCGCTTGAGTACCTTCGGAAGACGGGCCACGCTCGCCAGCGATTTCAGTTCGTCCTGATGCCGGCGCGCCGGGTTTCCGCTGTACACGCCCGGTTCGAGGATGTCACCCCAGATGCCTGATTGACCCGCAATCACCACGTTATCCGCAATTCGGAGATGCCCCTTCGTTCCGACCTGGCCGCCAATCGTGACTCGAGTCCCGATTGTCGTGCTGCCCGATACACCGACCAGCGCCACGATCATCGTGTGCGCACCGATTCGGCAATTGTGCCCGATGTGGACCAGATTGTCGATCTTCACGCCATCACCGATCTCAGTCGCGCCAATCGAACCCCGATCAATTGTTGTGTTTGCCCCGATCTCGACATCGTTCCCGATCAGGCACACGCCGACCTGAGGGATCTTGCGATAACCGCCGTCGACCGCCGTGTAGCCGTACCCATCCGAGCCGATGCGCGCGCCGCTGTGAATGATGCTGCGGTCGCCCACCTTCACGCGAGGATAGAGCGTGACGCCGGCATGCACGACCACATTTGCACCCAGTTCACAGTTATCCCCGATCACGGTATTGGGGCCGATCACCGTACCCGCGCCCACGCCTACGCCCCCGCCCAGGACCGCATACGGCCCGATGCTCACACCTTCAGCCAAACGTGCGCCCAGGCCCAGGACGGCCGTCGAATGAATTCCGGGCTGTGCGGTCAGGGTAGGATGAAACTGCTCCAGCAGTTGGGCGAGCGCGCGATGTACATCCGTAACGACAATGCGGGGAAGCTTTGTGCTCCCCCGCATCGTCAGCGACTCTGCTATGAGAACCGCTCCTGCTTGCGCGCCCTCAAGATAGGGCAGGTATTTGGCATCAGCAAGGAAACTGAGGTGCTGCGGCCCGGCTCGGTCGAGCGGCGCAACATCCACCAGCTCGGGATCGGCCGGACCCTCGAAGCTGCCCGAGACCAATCGGGCGATTTCCGAGGCCTTCAGCGCCCTGCGGGTCAGTTGCCCGGCTTCTTGGGCGCGCCCGCGGCCGCGGGTCCCTTCAGTTTGGCCAGGACGGCGTCGGTCACATCCAAAGCGGAATCCGCCGAGATGATTCCCCGGGCCGCAGCATCGAAGATGATCGAGATGCCGTTTTCCTTGCGATAGTCGTTCATGGCTTTGTTGATCCGGTCCATGATCGGCTCCATCAGTTCCTGCTGCCGCTTCGCAAGAGTCTGCTCCGCCTGCTGAGAGCGCGTCTCAAAACTCGAGCTGCGAACCCGGATCGCATCTTCCTGCTTCTTCTTTGCGTCCGGTGACAGCGTGATCTGCTTCTGCGTATAGTCGGCAATCATGTTTTTGATCGAATCATCCAACAGCGCCAGCTCTGCCTTGTATTTGTTCATTTCACGTTCAAAAGTGGTCCGCGCTTCCAGGGCGCCCGGAGCCTGCTGGACCAGCTTCTCGGAATTGATGTAAGCAACCTTCATCGGCCCGGCCGGTAGCACGGCGGCTGGCACTGCGCCCGGCGGCTGTCCCTGCGCCCGTGCGCCCTCGGTCTGCGCCAGTCCCGCGATAGCGGCCAATACAAACAAGAATTTACGCATGATGATTAGAACCCCTGTCCAAACTTGAAGTGCAGCTGCCAGCCCCTACATTTTCACACAGTGCCAGCCCAGTCACAGTGATGGCAATAAACAAGCAAATGCGCATGGTAAGCTCTTTCTGTATGCAGTTTGTCACGCTTCCCGCCGCCTCCGAGTCAAGTTGGGTCAAATCGGTTGGACACCAAAGGATCATAGCCTTCTTGGGTCCCTTGGGAATACCCGGTCAAGAAAGTTCGGTTTCATTTGGGCAAACGCTGACTGGATCGACTCAAACGGAGCTTCTGGCCGACGTAGCCCCATGACCCGCCGGTTTACCGGCTGACTGTGGAACTGTGATGTTGCAGCCAGCGGAACGCTAGCCATTTCCACCCAAGGGTTCCCCGGATGCGGGATGGGCATAGCCCCGTGGACCGGAGGATCGCTCGGCTAAGCGCCGCGGCTTCGGAAAAGCCCGATCGTCGGGCCAAAATTTCAAATGGAATCCACGGATCAACCTGGATTTCACGGAGCACAGGTATGATTCCCAGGAAACGGCGCCACGCACTTGGAGTAGGAAGCCGAAGCTTGTGTAGGTATCGGGACAGGCGTCGACCGTCGGCTGGATCAAGACTTTCAAGGTAGCTCACCAGTTCGGCCGAGATAGAGTCAATCGGTTGACGTTGGATGCCTACCCAATGAACGAGATCCTCGTGCGTTAACGGGACAGCCCATAGTTCACGGGATACGATTGCCGAATCGCGTGCCTGCCGCTGATCAACAATGCCGTCGAAAAACCATGGCCCACGCCTCCGAAGGAACTGAAAGATCTCGCTGTTCGGGATTGGTTCGGTTTGCACAACTACGACCGTCAGCCACGGCGAGAGTTGAATAACACTCTCCAATACCTTATCTGAATCCATCTGGTTGCACGCGCACCTAAGCGGGGCAACCACAACAGGACCGCGCAGGACCCTCGTCCAAGAAAGATCCACGTCGAGAATATCGACGGGCAGGTTGTCATAGGGGTGGAGCCAGAGTTTAACGGGGCAAAACTGCAGAGAGCCAACTGCGAATTCGGGTTTATATACAAACGGCATATGCACCTGCAATCTCGTTCCATAAGCTCACGAACGAATCTGGCTCCTCGCTGTTTCAAATGGGTAGATCCCCGGCTGGTTTTCGGACAGCCAAGCCAGCCGGCGAGCCTGGCTTCCCTCTGAAAGCTGCTGTTCAAGGGAGGCGACCCCAGGACGACTATCCCAGCCGCGTCCTCATTCCAACCCACGCAGAACAACGAGGAACCACGAATCTAAACCCTACAAATATCTTGACCGTGCTCAATGAAATAATTGTTAAGATTCGCCTTTCGGCGCGATCAAACGTACCAAGCCTCCAACCGGCCGACAGGCCAGTATTTTCATCTGCTTGATTGAACTGATGACGCTCTCCGAATTCCCCTCGAGTTTCCATGTCAAACTGGCGCCCTAACTCTCTCGACTCAGTGTCCCGCCCCGTCG
>JBBDWZ010000129.1:0-31911 GCA_040902615.1 Gemmatimonadota bacterium
TCCAGAGCCTGCTGCGTGTTCCCGGCATCGGGCTGCTCACGGCAAGTGCGCTCTTTGCCACCGTAGCCGACATCCATGCCTTCAAGAGCGGTCGTCTGCTGGCCTGCTGGCTTGGCCTCACGCCGCGCGAGAATTCCTCCGGTGGACGCCGGCGTCTGGGCCGGATCAGCAAACAAGGGGATCCTTACGTGCGCATGCTGCTGGTGCACGGTGCGCGCGCTGCACTCAACGCCGCGCGGCGAAAGCACAAGGCCGGCACACCGCTGACCCAGCTCCAGGCCTGGTCGCTCGAGCGTGCGCGCGGTGTTCACCCGAACAAAGCAGTGGTGGCGATCGCCAACAAGCTCGCACGCATCGCCTGGGCCGTCTGGTATCATTCGACGGCAATCACGTCGAGCGCGTGGCCGCCTGAATAACGTTTCACTCATCCAGAGGAGAGGAAGCGCAACTTTCCGAGGGTAGTGCAGAGCGAAGACGAAATCATGGCAGAGCGGTCGGTCCGCCATCGGGGTAAAGCCGGTAACGAAGTTGGCCCAGAGGCCGTTCAACACGTTTGGCTCCCGATGCGCGAATCCCATGTTGGCCCGGAGCATCCGCTCCACCTGTGAGGCCGGATATACGACTGCAACCGATTCACTCGCCCATGATCGGAGTCGACCGCTCAGTTGAGAAGGAAAACATCGTACCACTTGACGAGGAGTCCATATACGTTCGTTATACCTCGGCACGTGTGCGGTGAGTCGTGGGAATTGAGTTCTGCCCTAGGGGTTGTTCGTAGTGATGCCGCGACCAAGCACGGCTCATGTTCCACACTCTTGGGAGCAACCGTGTTCTTCTCCGCTGACATCGTTTCCTTCACCGAGAATCGGACGTGGACTTGCGGCCGACGCTCCACTGAATACCGATTGTTGCGAGGTGTGGACCGGGTTGCCCACCGTGCGTTCCACGTTGAACAAGCAGACGGGCTGTCGCCCGCGACGTGAGCCGCACTCCGACGCCGCCGGTCACGCGAAGAAAGAGGCCTCCAAACTCGGGCTCTGCCATTACGCCTGCTCCAACACCCAAGAGGGGGGAAATGAGGCCGTGCGGCAGCAAGCGAATGCCGAGACCTCCATCGAGCGCGACGAACCCTTCGTCGGCGCCGCCGCCCTCTAGGCCCAACTCAGCAAAGATGCCCCCAGAATTGGTCAGTGCTCGCCCGACACGTGCTGCCCAGGCCAATCCGCTCGAGCGGTTCTCGTGGATATCGGACCGGCCGCCTTCCGCAGTGATGTGCCAGACCCTACCGTCTTGAGCGGATATTGGTCTTGCGAGACACGCATAGGAAAGAGATACGAGTGCTACGAAGCAGATTCGAGAACTCATTGGAACCTCGGTTTGTCGCATGGGAGGAGTGCGAGCTCTTTTAGAATCCGTCGACGATTTGTCGCTGTACGCACGTGCTTCGAAACCTTTTCGCCGCGAACGTCGAAGAGGTATAACGCGTTGAGTGTATACTGCAGGCCCCGACCAACGCCACCATGTTCGGAACCATTTTACAAAATCTCATGACGCAGCTTCGCGCCCGGACAATCCGCCTGTCAGTATCACACTCCTGTTATGCGGCGCCCCGCCCTGCGAGGCGGTAGGAGAGCCGCGGTCAGTGTTCGCGAGCACCAAGGCGACCACGCGTCCCGATGCCCGGTGTTAATAACGGTGCAACGATCGGTTGACGTTTCGACGCGAGTCGTGCGTTTGGTGGGTATTGAGATTGGCGCCGCCGACGTTGTGCGCGGATGGTATTAGCTTCCGCTCGAATGACGGAAGGTAGCGTTTAGCGAACTCCAAATCACCAGGCTCGATTTCAGCATAGAAGAAGAAAAACGTCCCGCGTGGCTCTTCACTAAGACCTTTGATCATCCGCGAGCTCTTAAGATGTTGCTTCAGCCTCTGCCGCAGCGAACGAGATGCCGTACCGATGTAAGCGAGCACCGAGTTACGTAGTTTCGTCCCGCGCACTCGGGACGACCGGGAGTTCCCAGCCCTCGTCGGTCGCACGGCCTAGGACGAGAACTTCGGCAACGTCATGGAGTTCGCTACGGAGGAGTTCCAAGCCTTCCACGAATCCGGAGTCCACGTAGTCACAAGCCGAGGCAACAGGACCCAGAATTCGGTACTGGTTTGCGGCGGCGTCGAGGTCCGCAGGCGACGCTCGGAAGCGAAGCCGCCCGGCGACGACCAGGACGCGACGCTGATCGGCCGGTCCAGTCGTGAGTACCTTGTGAACGAAGGACGTCTCTATACCCAATTCACGCGGTGGTGAGTTTTGCGCGGATACATTCAGGACGCCGGCTGACTGCACCGAACTAAGCCATATCGGCTTAGCGTACTCGTCTAGCAGATTAGCGGTTTGTTGGATATCGAGTGTTTCACCGCCATCAACACGAAAACGCGGCGCGTTGCTGACGTGCAGGTCATCAACGCACGCCATCCAAGCCACGGCGAGAGCAAGCATGCCGGGTGTCGCGTCTGGGACCTGAGATAATGATTCAGCGTTCACGGAATCTTAAAATGTGAGGCCGAACGCGATAAGTGTATGCTGCGGGCCCAGCCAGCGGCTAGATGCTCGGCCCCACTATACGAGTTCTACCACGCAGCTTCACGCCTGGACAACCCGCCCGTCAGCATCACACACCTGTTAGGCTGAGTGCCGATTCGCCCGTTCTTCGACACGGCTAGCGTATAGTACGCCCAATGCGAGACCAACGGATCGCCTTGGTCGAAGGGTCGCGGGAGAAGTAGATGGTTCGAGCTTGGGAATGGATATGTTCGGTCGGCAGGAGTCCTTTGAAACGGCTATCATAACTCTCACCGCGATTGTCGCCTAGGACGAAGAATCGTCTTTCCGGTACGATCAGCGGGCCCCAGTCATTTGTAGTAGGTCGATATGACGCTTTGTCGCTTCCCACGTAGTAATCCTGCTGCCACGCCATCACTTCAGCAGTGGGCACTGGCGCTGCAGAACCGCCCGCATTCGAGCTGACTTCGCGAACTGCATTTACGGAAAGAACACCGTTGTGCATTTCTACAGTGTCGCCAGGCTCGCCGACGATTCGCATAAGGAAGCGGGCTTGACCTTGGTCCGGCCACGAGAAGACGACCACGGCTCCTTTCTTCTTCCCGAGCGAAAGCGGGGATACGGGGATAGCAGAAAGTGATCGCCAGCGATGACCGTCGGTGCCATCGCCTCACTTGTGGAAACGAGGCTCGTGGCAACAACCCGTCTCACTAGAGAAAGGACAATGGGCTGAACAAGGAAGATGTAACCCACTGTTACCGCGAGAAGAAAGTACCATCGCTGGATTCGTCGTCGTTGAGCCTGCGACCGACTCCGCTCGCGCGCGAACCGAAGCGCGCTGCGCACGACGACAACATAAGTCGTGAGCGCGACGAGTAGCGGCAAAACAAGGTTCACATAAGGAAATGGAAGGAGCATGGTGAGAATTGCGGCGGTGCCGGAGAGCGTAAACAGCACGTGCCATCTTACCGCAGCGCTGACATCACCAGCGTACAGGTGACCAAGCCCAGGGAGGAGGACGGTCAATGCGCCGGCGATCCAAGGTCTAGGTGCGGCCTCTCCTTGCATTCGTGTTCCGAGAAAAGCGATGAACGTTCTTTGGATAACTCAGCCTAACGCCCATTAGGGTAAGCTGCGGGCCCAACCAGCGTCACCAAGTGTGGACGTATTATACGAGTTGGTGCCAGGCGGGATGCTGATACCGTCCTCACCTTTCCAGCAGCTTTACATTGGAACTATTATACGAGTTGTTGCCACGCAGCACTGTTGACGCAACCCGCCCGACTGCTTCACCCGATCGTTAGACCCCGTGCCTATCGGGTACATCAATCGATGCGTCATTCTATGTCGGGCGCGGAATCTCAACAACAATCCCAATCATTTTCAGTAGGTCCTCGAGGCGGCGCTGCTGTTCGTCGAGCGACGCGGTCTTGCCGTGTTTGTAGTCTCGAAACGCTTTCCAGAAGCGCACGATTTCCACCTGACCCCGATCCATAAAAACGACGGCGGCTGGATTGAACTCCTCACGGGAACCCAAGTAGTGCCGAAAGACAGCCGGACCCACTGCATTCCGATCTTGTCTCCACGACGAGCGATCAGACCAATTCAATTTGACGATGTGAGGTTCAAGGACAGGGAACCAGCGACTCTCGAAGTAATGCTGCCAGTTGGGACTGTTCGAGTAGACAAGAAGAACGCGGCGACCCGCCCATTCTTTTCTAACACGACGTCGTAGGCGCACGCCTTTGAGCCAGTGGACTACGACACCAATGACAATGAAAATGGCGACGCCGGCAACGATGAGAGCAACTAGCCGGAGCGCGAAAGCGAGCACGATCACCGCAACTGGGATTAGCAGGAGCCAAGGTGTTGGCTTAAACCGCGGCGAAGACGAACGCGGGTGAGGATCGTTCATGCGTGGAGCAAGAAGATTAACTCCGTAGGGGTCTAACGCGCCAAGTGTATACTGCGGACCCCGACCAACGACACCATGCTGAGCGTGCTATACAAGTTGCTGTAACGCAGCCTCACGTTCGAGCGAACCCGTCCGTCAGTATCACACACCCCGTTATGCCGCGCATGTAAGACGCCTTTATTCCCCCAGCAGCCAGTTCGGGCGCGTCACTTGGGCGATTCGATCGACTTCTGCGACGTGCTTATTTAATCCCTTGAGGCGGCTGAGGCTAATTGATCGTTGTCCGTTCTTCTGACGAGGACCCGCAGCATTCCAAGCGCCTGGTCCAGGGCCATTGTAGATCTCCCGTAACTGGCCACTGGAATCGATCTGCAGAACAACGAGGAATCTCGGCTCCTCATACAGACCGACGCGTTCCCGTTGCGTTAGTTTGACTTGGACCTCACGGCCCGTTGGACACACACCGTCGTGGCAACTCGACGACGCTGGTAGGAGCTTCAATCCGTAGAGTTCCGCAGCGAGCACCTCACCGATGCTGCCAACCAAATGCCCATCCAGGGTGAAGGATCTGCCTGGGTAGAGAGCCTCAAGGGCGCGCACAGATTCCAGTAACTTTCGGACGTGAGTAAGTACCGAGTCACCACTCACGCGTGTTGCCGTGAAATCCTGGGAAATATGTCGTGGCTCGACGTCGAACCACGCTTGTGCCGTGTCTTCATGAGCCAAATCCGGAAAGTCCTCGGACAAATAGTCGCTGCTATTTCCATGGGCGTCCGTGGCCCTGAACCGATCTTCGTCAACGACAAGGCGGATCTTGGCTTCAATGCGGGAGACGTCGGCAGGCGTGAATAGATGCTCCTTCAGGTCACACAAACACAAAGCCGGCAAACGAATCTCGGTGGGCCAGCTTCCGTAACGATGCTTGAAACCATCAACCGTCGCGCAGAGCCGAACCCAGTTCTTGTCCTCGCCGTTTGGCATACCGTCCAAATTGAGGGTGAACCGAAGCGGCATAACGCCATTAGCGTAAGCTGCGCGCCCCTCCAGCGCCACTATGCTTGAGCAGCTATACGAGTTGGCGCCAGGCGGATGCCTTCGGAAGCCGGTCCGGTGCCAGCACCTTCACGTTTGAGGCGCTATACAGTTGGTGCCACGCAGTCACTGCTGCAAATATCTGCGCGTCAGCTTCACGCGTTCCGTTAGGCTGCGCCGGTTGAGGTAAGATCCGAATCTTTCTCAAGCCGGGTTGACGACCATCCGGCAACCGAACTGATTCCGGCCGTTGGGCGGTCTCAGCTTTCGGCGCCTAGCGACATCAGAATGCCGAGTCGATCAATCCGCGCGACGCGTTGCCGGCAACGAGGTGATCTCCATTTGTGGCCTTTGAACTTCAGCACGACGAATTTGTAACCGGACTACTAGACCGTGAACATTAGAGAGAGTACGACGTAAGATGCGCGGGCCTCCCCGCAATATTGCAATAGCCGTCCTCGTTTGGTCACAAAGGACTTGCGGTTTCTCCTCAGCCGTTCCTAAACTTTCGGGCGATTGAGAAATCCCGGCAATTCCCGAATATTTGAACGAATCGTGGTCCCTCACCCTCTACCCTTTTTAAAAGTGAGTTTGCGATGATGCGGAGTCTCACTGCTCGACGGTTGGCAATTACGGTCGCTGCCAGCATTTCCACAGTAGTCCAGCCAGTCGCAGCTCAGGTTTTAAGGGATGCTGAGTCAAGGGCAGTTATTTCGGCGGAAGCCGTTACAACGCCCACGTCCACCGAACCGCTACCGTTAACTCCTAAAACGAGCCGTTTCTCGAAGCCATCCCGTCAGGAACTCGACAGTTTACGCTTATTGTTTGAGAGATACGGTAAAATCTCAAAGCGTACCGCTGAAGCCGCCGCTGGTTTCCTGCAGGTGATCGATGCCATCAGGGCCGAAAGCAATTCCGAGTTCCATGAACGAATCAGGCGGCTTCCCGTCACAGTTCGGGACATTGTGGGGACCGACGCAATGGGTCGTGAGGGCAATTGGAGAGAGTATAAGCACCGTTCAGGCAAAGTGGCGTGGCGGTTTACGCCATCCAATGACACTCAAGAGATGAGTGTGGAGCTTTCGGGGCCGAGCGAGCCACTGAGTACGGTCCCTTCTCACCGCGAGCCACACCGGACAGACTGTGAGTACACCGATGTCGACAACGTTCTGTGGACCGGTGAATGTGCAACCGAACAGGACATTGAAGACTATACAATCCTTGCGTTGAGTCTGGATTCTGATGTCTCAACCGCCGGGGAGGAGTTCGAAATAGACCGGGAGAACTTCTGTGAGAAACTTGATCCGGACGAGATGGACGAGGAAGAAGAAGACCTATGCCCATATCAACTCGCCCAAGCGAATGGACAGCATGCTAGCAGCTTCCATCTCTTCTCAGCAAGTGAGGGGCTTGAGCCGAGCGGCGACCCTGCCGAT
The DNA here is from genome assembly GCA_040902615.1 of Gemmatimonadota bacterium. GTDB lineage: Bacteria > Gemmatimonadota > Gemmatimonadetes > Longimicrobiales > RSA9 > JBBDWZ01. The sequence goes on from JBBDWZ010000129.1 coordinate 6,941, forward strand.
CATTTCGCGCCCAATTGCGCAATGAGCGACTGCGCGGCGAAGGGTCTGATATTCCTCGGATCGGTGGCCATCCATGCAGATAGAAGCTTCAAGCTCTGGAGAGTGATAACAGCCGTGAATCCACCGATAGGCGCCATTGTAGGGGCTGCGGGTGTTGCGGTCGGTACAGCGGCGCTAGTCGCTGGCACCGCCATGATTTTCAGGGACTGCGTATTGAATTGATTCCCGAGCGAGGTAAGGTCTCATGACGAAGTTGCTCTTGACAGTGGGATGGGCCGCGATCGCCGGATCTGCGATCGTGTTCGTGCTCGCGGTTCGCCGTTGGCGTCCTGAATTGCGGCATTCAATCGCCGGTTCGTTTTCGGCGTTTAATTTCGGCGTGGCCCTGGTTGTTGCGGCGGCAATGGGCCCAAACTATGTAACGGTCACGACGGTCGCTTTTTTTTCAGCAGTTGCCGTCGCATTTCTCATGCTTGAGATGCGCTTAAGGCGTGGAAACCACCCGGCGTGAACTGGTGAAGCGGCTAGCCTTCGTTGTCATGCGAGCACCGAAGGCTTCGCTCTTTCGAGGTCCGAGTATAATGCCGAAAAACCGCGCTAAACATGCGACAGCAGCCTAACGCCAATTAGGGTCAGCTGCGGGCCCAGCCAGCAGCCTCACGCTTGGAATCATTATACGAGTTGCTGCCACGCAGCACTGCCGACGCGATCCTCACTTTACCAGCAGCTTCGCGTATGGAAACATGATACGAGTTGTTGCCACGCAGCCATAGCTTTGGAAACCCGCCCGACTGCTGCACCCGTTCGTTAGATACTATGTAGGCACGCGAAGTGAGAGGCCGCTACTGTGCAAGCTCCAACATATACCCCTGTACGGAGGAGCTCATGCGCACCGCAACGACCTCTCAAACGTCTCAGCAACCGGCACTCTATATGGCATTCGAGCTGGGAGAAGGCAACTGGACGATCGGCTTCACGATCGGATTCGGTCAGGAGCCTCGGCTGCGAAAGATTCCCGCGAGGGACGTCGATACGCTAGTGGCGGAAATCGCAGCAGCGCGCAAACGCTTTCGGCTACCGGTGGGTGCGGCAGTTCGCAGTTGTTATGAAGCCGGTCGCGAAGGGTTCTGGTTGCACCGCTGGTTGGTCGAGGCGGGCGTCGACAACGTGGTCGTGGATTCATCGAGTATCGAAGTGAGCCGCCGGAAGCGGAGGGCGAAGAGCGATCGACTGGATGCGGGCAGCCTGCTTCGGCTGCTGCAGCGCTATCACGGTGGGGAGAAGCGTGTCTGGAGCGTGCTGCGGGTGCCCAGTCCGGAGGCTGAGGATCGCCGCCATCTGCACCGAGAACTCATGGACACCAAGAGTGAACGCACGCGCTTGACGAACCGGATCCACGGCTTGCTGGCTAGCCAGGGGATTCGGCTCGCGCTCGATGCGGAGTTCGCAGCCCGTATCGACGACCTGCGAATCTGGGATGGATCTCCGTTGCCGCCCGAACTCCAGGATCGCCTCCGCCGGACGTTCGAGCTGGTGCGCACGCTGAGTGAGCGGATCAACGCGCTCGAGACGCTGCAGCGCGTGCAGATCAGGAATGGCACGGATCCCGTGTTCGATCAGGTCCGCCGGCTGACCGCCCTGCGCGGCATCGGTCAGCGCAGTGCCTGGGGTTGTTCACGATGGAGTTCTTTGCCTGGCGCCAGTTCCGCAATCGGCGTGAGGTCGGTAGCCTCGCCGGTCTGACTCCCACGCCGTTTCAGAGCGGGGACTCGAAGCACGAACTGGGGATCAGCAAGTCGGGCAACCGGCTGGTTCGGATGATGGCAGTCGAGATCGCTGGAGCTGGATCCGCCGGCAGCCGCAGAGCGAACTCACGCTCTGGTACCAGACCCGGTTCGGTCACGGCAGCAGCCGCATGCGCCGGATCGGAATCGTCGCATTGGCGCGCAAACTCCTGATCGAACTCTGGCGCTATCTCGAAACCGGAATACCACCAGCCGGTGCTCAGCTCAAGGCGCAGTAGCGCGCTGGTGTGAAGGCACGACAAGCCTGACGCGTGCGACCCGTACCACGCCGCCGGGTTTACCGAGGGTAAACCGATCGTTAGAAGGGGATCGCGCTCGACTGCTTCCGTCATCGAAGTAAAGCGAAAAGACTCGGGTGTGCGGTGCTTGCTGCCGCCACGGATAGAAGGCTGTTCCAGAGGCCTGATCGCCTCTCGAACCCATGAATGGAAGCTCGCCAGGCATCAAAATATTGATTCGCGGTTACCTGCATGGTGAACCGCCGTAGTTTTCTATTGCCTGCGAGCTTGCGCGTACGGGCGCCTATTGACTTCTGACCTCATAGAAGGTGGCGCTGCTGAATTAAAGCGAATTAGTCGCCACGGTGTAAGCGACGAACGACGATCTTCGGAACGTCCAATGAGTCGCGTTCGACGCCGGCGACATAGTCGATTCCAATTTCAAAAGCGCGCAATCGTGAAGGGAGCTGCAATCTTGCCATGATTTGCCCTCCGTCGTTCAGGACCAGCCACTCAGCAAAGATGTCCGTAGGGGCAGGCATAATCCGAAGCCAGGTCAAACCCTCGTGATCAATCAGCAATTGATCCGCGGCCGGCATGCTATCGGGATAAGGGAGCTCGCGCAGCCTTCTCTCGTACAGGTCCCAGCCAAGATTTCGAGGAAGAGGACGTCCCATTTCATCACGGGGCGTGATGGCCACGGCCGTCGTGATATTGTCGTCGATGATTGAGCGCGTCAGGTGCTTTCGTGGAATTGGAATCTGCACCTCGGTCCTATTACCGTTGTTCAATCCGATCCTAATCAATTTGACACCGACGGGTTCCAGAATGCGAAGCTCACCAGGTCCAACTGCGTACAGCGGTCGCGGTGAGAACGGCACCGATTGCGGGAGGCACCGTCCGGTAGTGTTGAGGTTGCTTCCCCAGGTACTTCTGCCGGTCGTAGTATGAATGGGTACGACAGCGTTGACCGGAACATCTTTGGAGCGCGTCAATCGCGACTCAAGATCAAAGAGGTAGTAGGTCACGGTATCAACGGCGACGACGTTTTGCCGACATGCAGGCGTTACCCAGTTCATCCACACGAATGACCGGCGATCGGCGCGACCAACTGCCCAAAGGACGGTGCCAACACTTGGCACGAAAAGATTGACCGAGCGGTTCAGTTTCCCGTCAGGATGCCATTCAGTCAATCGACGAAGCTGGTAATCATAGGTGTAGATGGAGGTCTGCTCGTAGATTTGGAAAAAATATACGTTTCGAAATTCGCCCGGCCCTTCGCCTTGGCGACCTACGGAGTGCGAGAATTCACCGTTCGACTTGTAAAAACGGAGTTGCGATGACCCGCGGTCATAAATGACCCATTCACCCGACTTTACCCTGCCTAGGCCGACGATTTCACCGAACTCGTATTGCGGCACGCCCTCTTCGCCGATTGTAATGGTCGGCTCTTCAGCGATCTGCCAAGTCCCGCGACTCTCGCCAGTTGGAACCTGATTGGCGGAAGGAGGTGCATCTGAGCCGCAGCCAGAAACGGTCAACAGCCAAAGACAAAACAAGCACGTGGCTCGAGCCGAAACGTTCATCGGGTTACCGACAAGTGGACGGTTGCCGAAAATGTGAGAGCAAGCGGAGCCAAAAACGCATTGAACGACCACAGCCACCTAACGCCATGTAGACTGCAACCTGCTCAAGCCAGAATGTGGCGAACCCGGCAGTGTTCTGCCATGAGCAACTCGACTGCTTTCCAGAAAAGCCAGACATCAGCGCAAATGCGTTACCGCCCGCAGTTCGCAGAACAAAACCGTCGATCGGGTCGCAACGTTGCACTCGATGACCAATCCACACACGGACTTATGATTGCGCGTCTGACGCGGGCGGATGAAAAAAAGGCTGCGAGCGTAGCTGCGAAAACGGGACCGGGAGCGCATTGAAAAGGGGGGGCATCCATCGGTGAGAGACTATGGGTTACTCGCTTGTCCGGCTGCGATTGCAATGATGCACAGTTTGGCTCAGAGACGATCCAGTGGGCCGGTAACGCCGCAACCGCCGCGGTCCATGACACGAGTGTAGATCATTGTCGTAGTCACAGTGCAGTAACAACCGAGGACAAAAACCAAAAAAGGGATTGCGCCGGCATCTGGAAGGCACGCCGGCACAAACTGCGCGCTCTGCTCCCTTCGCTTCTCCGCGTGAAACGTGCTCACGAGCCCGTTTGGCTGTTACTCGTCGCTCGTCGCTCGCCCTCGTCGCTCATCGCTCGTCGCTCGTCCCTCGTCGCTTCTATCGACAGCGCGGTTTCTGGTCGCCGGTGTAGAGCCGTGAGAATTCGCTACCGTCGTTCCAGTCGGGTCGGCGGCCGGTGGCGAGGGCACTGGTCGTGGCGCGGATGAAGTTGGCGAACTGCAGTGAGCCGGCCATGTCGACGACCACGGTGTTGAAATCATCGCTCGGGCGATGGTAATGCCGTTCGAGATATTCACGGACCCGTGCATCGGTCCAGCCGGCGGGTTGATCCAAGGCGTCGGTGCCGAGCGCCATGTACAGGGAGGGTATGCCGGCCCGCGCAAACGGGTAGTTGTCAGCGCGCAGGAAAAAGCCTTCCTGCGGAAACGGGTCGGGTGACAAGCGCAGGCCCATGGTACGCGCGACCTGCTCGACCGTGCGGCCGAGCGAGCTCAGCTCGATGCCGAGGGGTGCCACATCCCGCTTCACACCAAACAGCTCGATCCCGTCATCCACATTGAGATTGGCGACCATCTGTTCCGGCGCCAGCGGTCCATGACAGATGAATGCCTCCGCACCAATCAGCCCCCATTCCTCGGCGGTCGTGAACAGTACCGTGATCGAGCGCGGCTCGGGTTTCTGCGCGAAGGAGCGCGCCAATGCCAGCGAGACGGTCATGCCCGAGCCGTCATCCAGTGCGCCATTGTAGATGGAGTCGCCATCCACTGCGCGGCCGATACCGAATGCGTCCCAGTGACTGCTGATCACCACGTGTTCATGACGTTGTCGGGGATCGGTGCCCGGTATCATGCCGATCACGTTGTGGCTGGTGATGCCATGGGGCCTGGTCTGAAACCTCACGTCCAGTCGCACGCCGAGCGGTACCGGCCGAAAGCCAGGTCGACCCGCGCTCGCCATCAGCGCCTGCAGATCAGGTGATCCCGGCGGCAGCAATGAAGCCACCAGTGCATCGCTGATGGAGCCGGTGAAGGACAGCGTTGCCCGCACTGCGGCATCGGCAATGCGCCGCGAACCCGTCGCGTTCGGCCGCGGCACTCCCGCCGACGGCCGCACCAGCAGTGCACCCACGGCTCCGCGCGCTTCCAGGTCAGCGAACTTGTCTGTCGTCCACGAATAGCGCGATGCGCGCGGTCCATTGAAGCGTGTTGCATCACCCGGGATGACGGGCTCGCCCACCATGATGATCGCGATCTTGCCACGCAGGTCCACGCCTTCAAAGTCATTCCACTGGTAGACCGGCGCCTGGATGCCATAGCCGAGGAAAACCAGCTCGCCACTGGCTTCCACGCGCGGCGCTGCTGTGTAATTCGAGAGAACCAGGTCGCGGCCATGCTCGAGTGTACGCGTGATCCGTCCCGACAGCGCCGCCTGTACGGTGTCTTCCGGCATGACATCGTGCAGTACGATGCGGACCGGCTGCAGCCACTCGTTGTCCCTGTATGGCAGAACCCCAAAGCTCTCCAGCTCACTCACCAGGTACTCGAGCGTGAGCTTCTCACCCCGCGTTCCGGGATAACGACCCTCGAACAGATCGGACGAAATAAAGCGCAGTCGCCCGGCCAGCTCCTCCACCGTGATGGTTTCCGGACCCGGTCTCTGGCCGGCTCGCTGGCCGGCTGCCGGCAGGGCAATGCTGATTGCGGTCAATAGCGCGACGAGCTTCATGTGATCTCGCTGGCTGAGATGTGGTATGTCTTTGCGGGCCTCACTCGCTTGCGATCACGGTCAGGTCGTGTGCACCCGTCATGACCCGCCCGTTCTGCTGCACCTGGATCCACACGCGATAGCGGCCCGGCTTTGGAAACGCGTACGGGAAGGTGACGCGAGAGTCCGCCGCCGAAGCGCCGTGCGACATGGTCGTGGCCTTGTCCCGCGCCACGCGGAGAGCCTGCTGCGCGGCCATTGAGATCGTGCCCATTGGGTGCAGATGCACGAAGACCGAGCCATCGTCCTTTTGTATCATTGCATGCGCCGGCATGCCCATGTACGTCTCCAATGGGACCGGAGCGCCCTGCGCGTCGACGACCTCGACCGTCAGGTCGGTCTCCTGCTCCACCCGTATCCGCTGCGGTATCGACCAGCGCATGGTCGCGCCCGATGCCAGAGTGGTAGTTGGACTGGTCATCGTACCAACAGCGGGACCGGTCCAGGCTGCATCATCGGGATCGGCAGCCGGAAGATCAGCAACCGGCGATATCCCTGTGGCTGATGATGAGTCCGCGAGTGTAGCCCGCGCCACGATCGTATGGGTGGCACCGCTCTCGTGCACGAGATCGGCAAAGACATGGTAATTGCCTGCCGGCAGTGACGGCAGAGCCACAGTGAACCGAACCGAATCCCGGGTCACGGGGTGCACATGCGCGAAGCCCGCAAGATCGCCTTCCCTCACCAGGAACATGTGCATCAGCTTGCCATGATCGGGCAGCAGCGCATTCTGCGGAAAACGGCGAGCGAGCGGCTCGCTGTGCCGCCGGGTCCAGATGGTGTCGGTGATCTCGAGCGTGAGCAAACGCGAACCGGCTGACGAGCCGGTTGCCGTTGCCATCGCGTCCCATGGTCGATCCAGCAGCTCGCGATGCGCATTGTCGACCGCATTCCACCACATCCAGCCGCCGAAAAGCAGCAGTACGGCAACCGGCACTGCCACCAGCATGGCCACCCGCGCGCCACGCTTGCGACCCTCGCCGGGCTCATCGCCAGGTGCCAGTACCGATTCACGCACCGCCGCGCCCACGAGCGTGATCAAACCAAAAAACAGGAACACGGTGGCTGATATGAGCAAACCACTCAGTCCGTAAGGCACCGCAAACCGCTGCTCGGCCGTGGCCATGACCGGTACGATCGTCGTGCCAGGCCCGTGCACACCGTCGATCGTGACCACGATGCGATACGCGCCCCGCGCCATGAGCCAGAGCTGAGCGTGGTACAGTTCGGGATCGCCGCGCACCGGCTGTGCGCTGTCCGGTGGCGGCGTCCCTTCCGCCCCCGTATCCCAGCGCGCCGGCGCAACCCGCACACTCTGCGCGCCGCCACGCACGCGAACCATGATATCCGCGAGGCCCGGTACGACCTTGGGCGGCCGAACCAGCACGCGAATGCTGTAGGGGCCCGCCGGGCCATCGTACCACACATCCGGGCTGCCCACATGTGCAGAACACACGAGGAATACGGTCAGCAAACAGATCAACGGACGTTTACGTGAGCATTTGCCTCTCGTCGCTCGTCGCTCCTCGCTCGTCACTCGATTCACCGCATCACCCGTCGTGTCCAATTCCCCCAGCCCAGGCCGATGCGCGCGGATATGATGCCATAGACCACCGCCAGGCCAATCCCGCGCAAGAAGTCCTCGAGGCGCGCATCCATCCGCCAGAACTCGTGCCGCCATTCATCCATGCGGTACATGTAGGGCCATTGATCGCTGGCAAAAAAGAAGTTGCGTGCGGCAGGTGACAGCATGAACTCGCCGAATGGCCAGTGCACGGCCAGCATTGCAGCTACGAACGTAATACCAATGAGGGCGGCCAGCTTCCAATCGGCGCGATCGCCGAATTTCGAGTGGAGCAGATCGATAATCAGAGCCGGCGCGATCAGCACGAGCGGAAAAGCGAGCGGCACCATGTGATCCACGCGATTGTAGATCGGGGCCAGCTTCGGCTCGGCTGGAAAGAGCTGCAGGATCCAGGTAGTCGCGAGCATTAGGCCCATGTAGGTCGCGGCCGCGGCTGTGGCTGGCCAGCGTAAACGCGAGGCGCGGGCTACGCCAGCCAGCAGGAACGGGAAGAGACACGCGGCAATGACGTAGAAGCCCGAGCGATGCCACTCGTTGGCGTAGGCGATATACTCGTAGCCGCCCAGCGCGAACATGAGGATGAGCACGCCGTACGCGTAGGTGAAGGCCCAACCGTATCGGCGCCGCCGGGCCGCATCCGCGCGGTTCTGCGCCGCCAGTGCAAACAACGCCGCGCCGATCTGAATGCCGCCGATACCGGTCATGAGCACAGCGTGCGGTGGACTCAGGATTTCGACATCCAATCCGTACGCGTTGTGCCACCAATTGTCGAACGGCAGTGACGCGATCATGGCGAATGCGCCCCAGATACAGACCCAGGCGCCGAACGGCCCGCGGAATCCCCAGAACCGCACTGTGCGCGCACGCGCGTCCTCCGGTGCCGCAAAAGTCAGCCACAGCACGTACACGCCGCAGGTAATGCCGGCTGCGGCCGCTCCAAACTGCTCGAGCAAATGCGGCGGAGACCACAGCGAGTCGCGGCCAATCGTCATGTGCCACGAGATGTCCCACAACGCACCAATCAGGATACAGCTGGAGGAGAACAGCACGGTAGGCAGCACCCATGACTCCGGGTCACGGGTGACGCTCACAGCATTCACGGTATAGCGCGGATCGACCGTGATTGTTGCCATGCGACTCAACCTCGTGGGTTGCAAGCGCCGGTTACGGCGTACCGAACGATGAACTCCGCACCTTTCTGATCCGGCTGGCCAATAGACACAAAACCGATCCAACCCTCAGACATCCAGCACTCCTTCAAATGAATACGACCAACGGCTCAATGTAAGGAAGCGACGAGCGGCGAGCGACGAGCGGCGAGCGACGAGCGACGAGCGACGAGTAACTGCCCCAGCGGGCGCGTGTTGGACAGATCTCTGCTGATATGCGCGTTACCGTGCGTACCAGGGTGACCTGGCCGAAAGCGGGGCCGCTGGCGCAGTTCTCGTCGCTGGTCGCTCCTCGCTCGTCGCTAGCCGCCCACGGGCCGGGCGGCGGGTTGCGCCACTGCGTTCCGGCCCACAACGTCCCGTCATGGCAATGCAACATCGTCCGCCTCGCTTTCCTGCGTACGCCGCCTCGGCCATGGCCGAGACGATCTTCGGGCTCAAGGCCGAGGCGGCGCCGTTGCCGAGTGAGCGGGATCAGAACTTCCGGCTCACTACCACGCACGGTGAACGGTTCGTGCTGAAGCTGGCGCAGGCCGGAGAAGATCGCGCACTGCTCGAGTGCCAGAACGAGGTGCTCGAGCGACTGCACGCCGCGAGTACCTCCTACCGGTTTCCGCGGCTGCGCGCGGCAACCAGCGGGAGCGTGTTGGTATCCGCACGCGATGAGCACGGCGCCGAGCACTGGACCCGCCTGGTCGAGTATCTGCCGGGTCAACCTCTGGCCACGGTACGTCCGCATTCGCCCGATTTGTTGCGCGAGGTTGGCGTGCTGTTCGGTATGCTCGATAGCCAGTTGCAGGGCTTCGAGCATGCTGCGGCCGCGCGCGAGCTGCAATGGGATTTGCGAAAGGCGACCGATGTCATCGCGCGCTACATTGCCGAACTTGACGATCCCGCCCGCCGTGCCCGCGTCCAATCGATTCTGAGTTTGCTGGAGCGATCCAAACCGCTCCTGACCAGCCTCAGGCAAAGCGTCATTCACAACGACGGCAACGACTACAACATCATCGTCGATCCACCATCGCTCCTGGCGCCATTCCGGCCGACTCGAGTGGTCGGCCTCATCGACTTCGGCGATCTGCTGTGCTCGTGGACCATCGCCGAAGTTGCGATTGCGGCAACCTATTGCATGCTGGGCAAGGCGGATCCGCTGGCCGCCGCCGCGCACGTCATCGCGGGTTACCACGCAGCGTTCCCCATTCCTGAGCGCGAGATCGAAGCAATATTCCCGCTCATCATCGGTCGCCTCGGTCTGAGCGTGACCCTGGCGGCGGTCCAGCGCAAAGCCCAGCCTGACAACGAGTATCTGTCGATCAGCGAGGCACCCGCGTGGGCGCTGCTCGAACAGCTCGATGCCGTGCATGTGAATCACGCACACTATCGCTTCCGCGATGCGTGCGGGCTCGAGCCGGTGCCGCCGGATCGCGGATTGCGGATTGCGGATCGCGAATTGGGGACCGAGGATCAGGGATCAGGGATCGGGGATCAGGGAGGGAGCAAGTCGGCTACTGTCACTGCATGGCTGACCGATAACGGCAGTCGCGCGGCGAACGTGTTGCCGGACGTTGATCTTTCCCGCGCGCTCGTGCTCGACTTCAGCGTGGGCAGTCTCGAGTTCGGCGATGTTGCGGGCGTGGCCGATGTGAATGTCTGGAGTGCTGCGATCTTTGGTCGACTGGCCGTCGAAGGCGCAACCGCCGGCATCGGCCGCTACGATGAAGCGCGACCCTGGTATACGGCACCGGCGTTCCAAAGCGCGAGCGATGGAGGGCCGGACTGGCGCACGTTTCACCTCGGCATCGATTTGTTCGCCGAGGCCGGGACCGCGGTGGCCGCGCCGTTCGATGGCGTGGTGCATTCCTTCCGTGATAATGCTGGCCCGCTCGACTACGGTCCGACCATCATCGTCCAGCACGACGTCTCACCTGGTCTGACGTTCTACACGCTTTACGGGCATCTATCCCGCGAGTCACTGGCTGGACTGAAGGAAGGCGCCTTGGTAAAGGCCGGTGATCGCATAGCTACGCTGGGCGCTGCCACGGTCAACGGCGGCTGGGCTCCACACCTTCACTTTCAGATCATCACCGATCTGCTGGGCCGTAAAGGCGAGTTCCCCGGCGTTGCGCGGCCGAGTGAGCGCGAGCTTTTCCTCTCGATATCGCCGGATCCCAACCTCGTTCTACGACTGCCACAGGTCGCGCCGGCCCCGCGCATCAGCGATCTGCTGCCCGAGCGGCACGCTCGCATCGGACCCTCGCTCAGCATCGCCTATCGAAAGCCGCTCACGATCCGGCGCGGCTGGATGCAGCACCTCTTTGATGCGAACGGCCAGCCCTACCTCGACGCCGTCAACAACGTGGCCCACGTCGGTCACTGTCATCCGCACGTAACCGATGCGCTGGCGCGCCAGGCTGCCGTGCTCAACACCAATACACGGTACCTGCACGACAACATCCTTCGCTATGCCGAGCGGCTGTGCGCGACGCTGCCCGAGCCGCTGACGGTCTGCTACTTCGTCTGCTCCGGCAGCGAAGCCAATGAACTGGCGCTGCGCCTCGCGCGTGCACATTCCAACGCGCACGATGTCATCGTCCTGGACGGCGCCTACCATGGCAATACCACCGCACTGATCGAGTTGTCGCCCTACAAGTTCAATGGGAAGGGCGGCGCCGGCCGGCCTGATCACGTGCAGGTAGTTCCACTGCCGGATTCCTATCGCGGACGGTATCGCGGTTCGGCGGCTGCGACCGGCCAGCGCTACGCTGACGAAGTGCACAGTGCCATCGATCGTATACGTGCCCGCGGTCAGCGTCTCGCGGCGTTCTTTGCGGAGCCACTGCCCGGCTGCGGCGGCCAGATCGTGCTGCCCGACGGCTACCTCGCCGGCGCGTTTGCGCACGTTCGCGCAGCCGGCGGCGTGTGTGTGGTCGATGAAGTGCAGACCGCACTGGGTCGCGTCGGCTCACACTTCTGGGCGTTCGAGACCCAGGGTGTCGTGCCCGACATCGTCACGATCGGCAAACCGATCGGCAACGGTCACCCGCTCGGCGCCGTGATCACGACGCCAGCGATCGCGGCATCGTTCGCCAACGGCATGGAGTACTTCAATACGTTTGGCGGGAATCCGGTGTCTTGCGCGGTCGGCATGGCGGTGCTCGATGTGATCGAAGACGAAGCGCTGCAGCAGAATGCGCTGCAGGTCGGGACACACCTGCTGAATCGACTGAGCGATGTATCGACTCGCCATCCGATCGTCGGTGATGTGCGCGGGCGCGGACTCTACACCGGCGTCGAGCTGGTCCTCGATCGAGAGCTGCGTACCCCCGCCGGTGATTGTGCGTCCTACGTGGCGAATCGCATGCGTGAACGTGGCATTCTGATCAGTACCGACGGTCCCGATCACAACGTGCTGAAGATCAAACCTCCCCTGGTATTCACCGCGCAAGATGCGGATCGACTTGCAGATACGCTGGACGAGGTGCTGCGCGAAAATGCGGTGGGTGGCTAACGGCGGACCGCCTCCCCGCTTCCCCTTTTGGCTCGTTCGAGCATGCTCCTGCTACAGGGGAGCAAAAGACATTGCCACGTTTCGGTCGCCGCAGGCCTGGCAAGCTGTTAGGAGGCGAAAAACCATATGATTGGGGTCATCACAATGCGGAAATGGGTCGAACCGACTAAAGCGGGGAGGCGGTCCGCCAGGTGATCGAAGTCTCCAACCTCACCAAATACTACGGCGACTTCGCTGCGGTCACCGAACTCTCGTTCAGCGTGCAGGGCGGCGAAGTGCTGGGCATGCTGGGCCCGAATGGCGCGGGCAAGACGACCACGCTGCGCTCGCTGGTGGGCATCATCCGGCCTACGCGCGGCAGCATTCACATTGCCGGTCACGACCTGCTCAACGATCCCGTCTCGGCCAAACGCGCGCTCGCGTTCGTGCCGGATGAGCCGCAGTTGTTCGAGCACCTGACGGTGTTGGAACACATGCTATTCATGGCTCGCATCCATTCGGTTTCCGACGCGAAGTCGCAGATCGACGCACTGCTCGAGGACGTCGAGCTGAGTGACAAACGCAACGTGCTGCCTGCGGAGCTCTCTCGCGGAATGAAGCAGAAGCTGGCCATCGCTTGCGGATTGATTCACGATCCGCGCGCGCTGCTGCTGGATGAGCCGTTGACCGGACTCGATCCGGGCGCCATCAAGCGCACGAAACTGACCATACGCCGGCAGGCGGAACGTGGAGCGGCCGTGATTCTGAGCTCGCATCTGCTGTCGCTGGTGGAGGAGCTTTGCACGCGACTTCTGGTGATCCACAAGGGCAAGCTGGTCGCCGCCGGCTCCATGGAAGAGATCGCCGCGAGCCGTCCCGAGCTGGCCGGACGCGGCCTCGAGGATATCTTCCTCGCCCTGACCACCTAGCATGATCCGGCATTTCCTCTATTTCATCGGCATCGACTTCCGCAACAAGATCAAACGCAGAGTTGCCCGCCTGCGATCGCCACGCTATGCGATCGCGCTGCTCTTCGGTCTCGCTTATTTCTTTTTCGCGTTTGGCGGACCCGCCCTGTTCGGCACGGGCCCACCGCGCGCGGAACGCGAATGGCCGGCCGGCCTGGTCGCCGCAGCACCGTTCTATCTTGCCTTGCTGGTCATCTGGTGGTGGCTCGGGCCGGGGAGCCGTCTTGCACTCAACTTCACGCCGGCCGATGTGAATCTGCTCTTCACGGCGCCTTTGACGCGGCGTCAGCTCATCCAGTTCAAGCTGCTGCGCGCGCAGGCACCGATTCTCTTCACATCACTGCTGGTGACGCTGTTTGCGCAAAGGGCGGCCGGTCCATGGTGGGTTCACCTGCCGTCCGCGTGGGTGCTGTTCACAACCATGAACCTGCACCAGGTAGGCGCCGAGCTGGTGCATACCAGTGCGAAGCAGCACGGACTCGCCGGCTGGCGACGGCTGCGCGTGCCTCTGCTCGTTTTCGTGGCCTGGGTGGCTGCGCTGGGTTGGTCGATCTGGCAGGTCATGCCGCCCCTGCGCGCCGATGTCGGCAAGGTGTTCGTCATACTCGGTGAGGCGTTCACTCAGCCGCCCGCCAGCATCGCACTGGCACCATTGCGCATCGTGCTGCAGCCAATGCTGGCAGTGGAGACCGTGGAATGGCTGAGTGCCTTCGCGCTGGCGTTGCTGGTTCTGGTCGCACATTACATCTGGGTCATGCGCACCGGCGTCGCCTTCGAAGAGAGCGCCGCCGAGGCCGCCACGCGCACGGCCGCAATCGTCGAGGCGGTCCGCTCCGGCAAGCGCGTTTCGCTGTACGATCGCACCCGCCCGAAGAAGCTGAAGCCACCCTGGTTTCCACTCGGATCGACCGGCGAGCCCGCGGTAGCCGTGCTCTGGAAGAATGTTCTCTATTACACGCGGAATTTTTCACTCTTCATTCCGATTGCGGTCACCTGCTTCGCGGCGCTGTTTGGCGTGATCGTGTTCACGGAGGAAGGGTCGTCGCTTGCGTTGCTGGTCGCCGGCCTGGTCTATCTCGGATTCGCTGGCCTGATCGCGGTTCTCGGACCACTCGGCTTCCGCAATGACCTGCGTAACGACCTGCGCAACATCCAGTTGCTGCGCACGTTGCCCATCGGCGGCGCGCGCATGGTCGCCGCTCAGCTCGCCGGGTCAACCAGTGCGATGACCGCAGCGCAGGTCGCGCTTTTGATCCCGGGTGTGATCCTCGTGCTGCTCTCGGGTCGCATGCCGCAGGCGTCGCTGGTCATCGCTGGCGCCCTGGCCGCCGTCCTGGCACTGCCGGCGTTCAATGCGATCGCACTCGGCATCCAGAACGGGATCGCGCTGTGGATTCCCGCATGGAGCCGCATCGGCAGTGATCAGCCCGGCGGCGTCGAATTCATGGGCGCGCAGATGATGAACCTGTTTGGTTCGATCCTCATGTTCACAATCGCGTTGATTCCGCCGCTCATTCTCGGCTCGATCGTATTCGCGGGCGCCGCTCTGAAATGGGGCAATTATGGCGTGGTGCCGGGGGCGTTGCTGTTTATCGCGGCGTTGTACGGTGAGGTCCTCCTGATGGTGAACATCTTGGGCAACGTCTACGATCGGCTGGACCCAGTCGAATCCGGGTTGCTGAAGTAGGATTGCGGGTCGCGGATCGCGGATCGCGGTGACGTGCTGCGAAAGCGCGTTGCTGCGCCGTCTCTTGGACACGCATCCTGGTGGTGAGGCGGGCGCTGTTGACGCGGAGCGCGTTGCTGCGCCGTCTCTTAGGCTTCGCGCGGGTGATTCACACACCCCCTCCACATCCAACCCCACCACCTGGTGCGTAATGGGCGCTGCAGAATCGTTCCGGCGCAGCAACGCACTCCGCTACGCGCGCCCGCGGGTTGCGCGAACAGGCGCTCCAGAATCGTTCCGGCGCAGCAACGCGCTCCGCTACGCGCGCCCGCGGGTTGCGCGAACAGGCGCTGCAGAATCGTTCCGGCGCAGCACCGCGCTCCAGGCGCAGCACCGCGCTCCACTACGCGCGCCCCCAGATCGTGCCTCCTAGCGCAGGTACGCGATCCGCAATCCGCAATCCGCAATCCGCAATCCGCAATCCGCAATCCGCAATCCGCAATCCGACCTACTTGATCCAATACGGCGGTCCGCCACAACCGTCCGCGCCGATCACTCTCATCGGCGGTACGATCAAGAGCCAGCCTTTGCGGCCATCATTCATCGTGATGTGCGCCCACCACTCGCTGGAATAGCGGCCCAGCATTTCGGCCACTGGCGGCCCTGGCTGCTCCGCGCCCCAAAAGCCTTCGACTTCGAGGATCCGGTCCTTGTAAAAGACCTTCCAGCGCCCTTCACCGACGTAATCCAGCACGACCATGGTGTCACCGGGGAGGAAGCGTGCCGCATGCGGACGCTGATCGATTCGTATCACCGACTACGATCAGCTGTACATCGGTCACGCGCACAAAACCTGAATCAGCCATGAAACGCGTACTATCGGGCAGAACGAATGCCGTGGCCGCACCCCGGCGCGGCTCGATCACGACCACGGCGGAATCCCGCAAAGCCCACTCCGTATAACCGCAGCACTCGAACGGGCACGCCCCTTTGCGCACGAAAACGCTATCGGGTACCCGCGCCCGCCACCGCGCGATCAGCGCGTCGCCACTCGCGGCAAACGCCAATGAGTCCTGCGTCCGATACGCTGCGGTCGAATCCGCGCCAGCCGATGGTTCCCTTTGGCGATCGCAAGCCGCCAGTGCGCCACAGAGCAACGTGATCGCGATGCGCTTCATGCACGGACCTATGATCAATGGATGCAGGGAGCTACCCAACGAAATAATGGACGACCACGTGCACGGGCACGATACACGATTACGGGCTCCGAACAGAATGAGCTGCCGAATGCCTGCGCGGCAATACACAAAGCCTGGAGCCCGTAATCGTCAATCGTACTCGTGCTCGTGGTCGTGCTCGTGCTCGTCCGTGAATCCGTTCCTGGTCGATCTGAATCCGCAGATCATCCAGATGGGCCTTGGCCGACGCCCGGGTATGTATCGTGCATCCGTCCGCCGCCGTGTGGAGAGTGCGAAGCGCGGTTCTCTTATTGGTATCGACTGCCAGTGCGGTGCTTCCCGCCCATGGGCAGCAGGCGCCCGCATTTCGGGTTGAGCTGCTGCCGTTCTACCATTCGCTGTCAAACGATTACGGCCACTGGAGCGGCGCCACCGCACGGTTATGGTACCGCAGCAAACGCTTCACGCCGGTGCTCGATGTTTCATCACAGACGCGCCCGGAGGGCAGTCAGCAGAGCGTCGGCCTGAGCTCGTATATCGTCTTCAATGATCGGTTCTACACGATTGTGGGAATGAGCACGGCGCCCTTCGGCGAAGTGGAGCTGATGCCGCGCCTGCGAGCCGATGCCGCAGCCTTCTTCGCAATTCCGTCGGTACCGGGTCTGGTGCTGAACATCGGAGTCACGGAAATCAAGTTCGACGAATCGGACATGCAAATCGCTTCGCTTGGTTCGATTCTGTACCGGGGTCCGCTCATCCTCAGTGGTGTGCTGCGCGTGAATCGCGATGGTGTGGGCGGAGACCTGTCGACCTCCGGAAATGCCGGTGGTCAATATGGTGCCGAGCGGAAGGCCTGGTTCGGCGGCGGTATCGGGGCCGGCCGTGAAGCGTATCAGACGATTGCGGTGACACGTTTCGACGTGCGATTCACCAGCCTCAGCGCGTTCGGGTTCACCCAGGTGTGGGCCACCGGTTCGAGCGGTTTCACAGCTCGGTATGACCTGGAGCGGAAGCTGAGCGCATACACGCGTCACGGCTTCATGCTCGGATACTTCGTCGATTTTTAGTGCACCCGGCAATCGGGCTTCCCAGATCCCGCCTGACTGTCACTCGAGCGTTGCGGAAATTTGTCGGCACGTCCGACGATGCGTTGATGATCGCCTGCACCGCGCTCGCCTCGACACTCATCTACCTCGCTGCCAGCTCGTACCTCAGGCTCGAGCTCAACGCTGTTTCGTATCGTCTTCAGCTGTTTCGCTCCTATTACGAGAAATTCGGTTGGCCGGACCTGTTTCCCGCGGCCGTCTCGGGCGTTGGCCTGATTCAGCTCGTGATACTCGGGACGGTTTGCGCGATCTTCGGCTTGCTGGTTCGATGGCTGTTTTACCCGGGCAGCGGCGGCGGACTGGTCGTGCTGGTTTATGGATTCGCTGCCGCGTTGGTGCCTCCCCTGTTCGTGGCTGCGGTACTCTGGCCGGACGGGCAGGGCAGACTCGGAACGCTGGCGCTGCTCGCGCTGAGCGTCGGTTTTACCGGTGTGTTGGCGTTGGCATTCATCAGACGATTGCGAGCACGCGCGAGAGAAGCCGCGCAGATCGAGGCGACTACGGACGTGGAGCGCTCACGATTCCGGTTTCTCGTACTCGTACCGCTGCTGCCTCTCATGGCTTTGGTCTGGTGGTGCGGCGTCAGCGCGCTGCAGGGCTTCGATTCCTGGTCCTACCATGTACCGCTTGCCGCACATTGGCTCACCGATTCGAGCTTGTATCGGGGGCCGGAGGTGTCACTCACCGACTTTTATCCGGGGAATTTCGAGCTTCTGGTGCGCTGGCTCCTAGCGCTCGGTTCGCCGAACTACGTATTCGTCGTGGCGCTGATCGGCGGCGTATTGAGCGTGTACGTGATCTACCGCATTTGTCTCGAGCTCGAGCACACGGAGACCGCCGCGCTCATTGCCGCTGCCTGCGCCGGCTCGTGCGCAGTCATGGTCAACCTCATGGCCACCGCTTATTCAGACACGATGGCCAGCCTGTTTACGCTGGTCGCGGTTTTCCTTTTGCTGCGTTGGCTTCGCACGCGTGAGCCCGTTCTGCTGGTAGCACTGGGCACGAGTCTCGGACTGGCCGCGGGCACCAAGTACACCGCCTTGCCAGTGGCTGTACTGATCGTGGCAACGGTCGCCTGGCATCTGCTGCCGTCGGTCAAAGCCGAGTCGAATAGCACGCCAATCAGAGGCCTCACTGCACTGCTGCTCGCTGCCGTCATCTGCTCAGGCTACTGGTACATCCGAAACGCCATCGAGCACGGCAATCCAGTTTTTCGGGTTGGCATGGTTGCGTTGCCTGGCGTGAGTATGGACTACCTGGTGCCACCCAAACCCGGTCTGCCGGCGTCACCGCTTCATTATCTGTTCTTACCCTGGAGGGAATTCGGCTTCACCGGAAGGTACTACGATGACGGCATCGGCCTCATGTTCGCGGCGATTGCGCTACCCGCCTTCATCCTGATGCCAATGCTCGATAGTTGGCGCAGCCGCCGGCCCGCGGTGGCACTCTGGCTCATCACCGTCGTGTTGTTTGCGCAGTGGCTCAGCACGGGAAGTTTGTACGCGCGATTTGGTCTGATTCCGATCCTCTTGACTGGATCGGCGAGGCCTGGTCTCGCTTTGGCTCACCCCTGCTGAAGGTGATTACGCTCGGGTGTTACGCTGTAACGGTCGCAATACTGGCCATTCAAGTAGGCGCGACCGCAACCTACAGTGAGTTGATGCCACCCGGCCGAAAAGGGGTTCCGGCAGTGGTCGACCAGTTGCCGGCCGCGCGAATCCTGAATGCAGTCAATGCCGAGCTCACGCTCCCGTTGCTCGGTCGCGATTACCGGCATTACGTGACGACCTATTTCCGATCGCCGTTACCGGAGGATGTTATCGAATCGAAAGCGGAATACGTGCTGCTGATGCGGCAGCAGGAAGCCGATTATTCTCGAGTGCTGACATTGTCTGCGGTGGCGACCGACAGCTCGATCGTCTACGGCGGCATCACGCTGTGGAAGGTGAACCGGACTGGTCAGCTAAAAACCAGCGAGCGGATCCTCCAATCATCCCCGTATCCGGTCATGACCAGCCCGAAGTATCCGTCAACACTGGTTCCACCGGTCACCTCGAGGTAATACCTGCCGATCACGATGCTCATGCGCCCTGCGCCTTCAAAGTCCAGCGTGACCATGTGCAGCTCACCCGATCGCGCGATGTACCCGGTCAGGTCGCGACGCGCCTGTGTACCCCTGTTGCCAGCCTGCTGTCCCGGCAGCTGAATCAGAGCATCGCCGTGAAACAGGCTCAGCAATGCGGTACTGTCCGACCGTGACCAGGCCTGGTGTAGTGCGTGGATCAGCGCATTCGCCGAGCGATACCGGTCGACCGTACCCTTGTTCGACATGGCCGTGACGGTGAGAGGCCCGCCCGGATGCGCGGCCGGGAACCGCGGCAATGCGGAGGTGCCTTCGTTGGCCATCAACAGCTGCGCCCGGATGCGGAACCCTTTCGACTCGCGTTTCAACACCGTGAAATGCTGGCCGGTGATATCCAAATCGGTCGGCTGGCGCGGCGACATCTGAAATGAGCCGTAGTAATACGCGATGCCTTCACTCGCATCGTAGTCCATCAATGCGAGCGTCGCATCGCGGACCTGCGTCCGCAGCGAATCAGTAAATGCGCGGATCGCGGGCTGACCCGAGATCAGCGCGCCGCCCGGCTGCAGCAGCGTTGCCTCGGCGTTGTAGTGATCAGCCAGGCGATTGCCATTCGATACGACCGGCCATGCGTTCTGCCAGGCTGTGTTGAATTCCCGGACGGTCTTGATCATCAGCGCGTTGAACTGCGCACGCTGCAAATCGACATCGACACTGCGCCCACCAGGCAGATCCTGCCCCCATGCAGCCAGGGGCCGAATTGCAGTGATGAGGATGAAAAGCAGAACGGCGGATCGGCGAGTCATGCTACGGATATTCCGGAACGGATCAACGGCGAGCACGAGCACGACCACGAGTACGATTGACGATTACGGGCTCCAAACTGAATGAGCTGCCGCATTCTGGTGGCCGCACACAAATGGCTGGAGCCCGTAATCGTCAATCGTACTCGTGGTCGTGCTCGTGCTCGTCCGTTAATTCGTTGCCTCAGGTGGTCACCGGCAGCAACTGTCCCTTGTTCTTGAGCGCCTGGTCGATCCTGAACCGCAGATCATCCAGGTGCGCCTTATCCATGCCCTGCCGGCGGCTGAGCGCCCGCATGATCTCTTCGTCCAGCGCCTTCAACTCGGCGCGTACGGCGGCCTGGAGATCGGAGAGCTTGGGATCCAGCTGCGGCGGGCCACCCCCACGGCCGCCGCCACCGCCGCCGCCGCGGCCGGCTGCGGCCGGTGCCGGTGCTGGCGGATTGATCTTGTCGTTCAGGTTCTCGACGTAGGCCCGCTGCAGTCCGCGACGGTACACGTCGATCTCGCTGTTGGTGCGCAGCTCAGTGAAGATGCCGCTCCGCACATCCCGCAGCAGCTCCAGCGGTCCGTAGCCATTCGCTCCGCCCAGCACGTGCTCGTATTCGCTGAGACGAATCAGGCGTCCGTTCTGCAGGAGCGAATTCATGATCCCGGCCTGCGCCTGAATGATGCGCGCAACGGCACCGGTCGGCTCCATGCGCCCGAGGATGTCGGGCACCAGGAAGAAAGTCGGCGTCTTGAACGCGTTCTCATTGATGAACTCGACGGCTTCCTTCTGACGTGCCTTGGAAATTGGCTCGAAGCGCACGCCCTGCTGGCTGCCGTACTTCTCCTGTGAATTCGCGCCGGCCACGACATTGGTCACGTGGTTCAGCTCGGTCCGCCATTGGCCGACCAGTCGTGTGTAGAGGGCGGCCAGATCGTCGTAGCCCTCGAGCGGCTTGACGGTCGCTGGAATCAGGTACGCAACTTCGCGCTTGATGTTCTTGAGCCCGTAACCGGTGGCTTTCACGGCATCGGCATCGCCCACGGCTTCAGTCAGTTCGCCGGGGTCGGTGCCGCCGCTGCCCGAGGTCGAGAAGCGCAGCCATGGCTTGGCATCCTGCTCGCGGGCCCACGCATCCAGCATTGGACGCTCGGCTTCCGGCGTGCGCGCATTGGGGATAACCGCGTAGCCCCACTTGGTCGCCCACTTGTCGTAGGGACCGATCTGCGGGATCAGCAGCTCCGGCGGAATGTTGTCTTCCGGCTGCGCCACGTAATTGAATCTCGAATAATCCATCAGGGTCGGCGTGTGCCCGCCCATGCGCCGCAGGAAGGAAACGCTGCGCAGCGAATCGACCGGATACGCCGAACTCGCCTTCATGTTGTGCTGGAAGCCCAGGGTATGACCGACTTCGTGTGCGGCCACGTAGCCCAGCAGTTTGCCCATCAATGAATCGGGCATTGGGAACTTGCGCGCGCGCGGGTCGGTGGCAGCGGCCTGCGTGAAGTACCATGAATTCTGCAGGTTCTGCACGTTCTGGTAGAACTGCACGTGCGCGTTCAGAATCTCGCCGCTGCGCGGATCATGAACATGCGGGCCCGATGCATTCTCGGTCGTGGACGGCAGCCAGCGGATGACCGAGTAGCGTGCATCTTCCGGTGACCAGTCGGGATCGTTCGGTGCAACCTTGCCCAGGATCGCGTTCTTGAAGCCGGCCTCTTCGAAAGCGGGCTGCCAGCTCTCGATCGCCTCGATCAGATACGGCACCCATTTCTTAGGCGTGGCCGGATCGATGTAATAGATGATCGGCTTGACCGGCTCTACCTTCTCGCCGCGCGCATACGCCGCACGATCCTTCGGCTCCAGCCGATAACGTGCGATGTAGCAGCGCTCGCGCACACGGTCGTTTTCCGATGTGTAGTCTGTGTAGCGCGCGGCAAAGTAGCCGACCCGATCGTCACAGAGACGGCCCATCATGGCCTGCTCGGGCAGCTTGTGGAAGCTCCAGCTGAACACGATGGTATTCGACGGATTGGTAGGACCTGCGCCGCGTCCGCCTGGACCCTGCTCGCCGCCCCCGGCGCCACCGCGTCCACCAGCGGCCTGCGCGTATGTGAGCGTCGAGTTCACGTTCACATTGTCCGGGAACGGCACTGCCTTGTCGATCCAGGTGCGCGTCGCATCCAGGTTGCCCGGTATGCGGCCCGCCGGTCCGAGCTCGGGCAGCGGGTTGGTGAACAGGCGGGTCACGTCAATGACGATGGAGCTGTCCGGGCCGAACGCTTCAATATTGATCGCCGCTATGATCGGATTCACGTTCGCGTTCTCTACTGCCAACGCTTCTGGCGTGCCCGCTTCCGCCTGCGCGCTGTATGACACGGTGCGGATGAAGATGCGGTTATCCCGGCGCTCCCACCGCAACACGCGATTGCCTACCGCCTGACCACCATAGCCTGCACCCAGCACGGTCTTCGCGATTTCCATCACGACCAGATGATCCTTGCCCAGCTGCGCGCGCGGAATCTCGAACAGCAGACGCGAGCCTATGCGATGCGTCTTGAACAGGCCAACGCGCGTCTGCGCTTCCGAGGTGACCACCCGGGCATAAGGCTGAGGATTCGCCTCACCTGCACCCTGCTGTCCGCCCTGACCACCGCCTCGACCCCCACCACCACCCCGTCCGCCCGTGGGCGGCGGATCCGTCGATGGCGGCGTTTCAGGCTGCGGCCGTTGTGCTGCTGGTGGCGGAGTAGGCGCCGGGGCCGGCGCAGGCGTCTGGGAACAGCCGCCCACGATGAGCAGCGCGACTGCCGCTCGCATTGAGTGACTTCGCATATGTACCTGGTTTGGAGGAGAGTAGAACGTCTGTTTCGAGCTTCAGAACCTTAGGACACAGGGTGAGACGTTGGTGTTAGTTGTTCAAACAAATGAACGAATCAACGGACGAGAACGACTACGACCACGACTACGACTATGATTACGGGCTTCCAATCCCGTGGGCGTTGATAGAGCAGGAGGCCGGCCCCTGTGCCGCACAGCCTTCAGTTGTCCGACTCCGCCCACTGTACAAACCCTTCAAAACCGGGTCCGCACTCGAAGCGCCCCGATGTGTTGACCCCGTACTCGTAGTCGTAGTCGTGGTCGTAGTCGTTCTCGTCCCTTAATCCGTTATTCCGTTCATTCCTTCCCCGCCACAACCTTATTCCTCAAAATCCCGACGCCTTCAACCTCGATTTCCACAACGTCACCAGGCTGCATGGCCCGCGTGGTCTGGGGTGTGCCCGTGAAGATGACATCACCGGGCTCGAGCGTCACGTACTGGCTGATATAGCTGACGATCGTTTCGATGTTGAAGATCAGGTCGCGGGTGCGCTCCTGTTGCCGCACCTCGCCGTTGAGCCGCGTGATCACTTGCAGGTCGTTCGGGTTCAATCCCTTGACGATCATGGGACCGAGCGGCCCGAATGTGTCCGACGACTTGGCGCGCCACCACTGCAGATCCGCCTGCTGCCAGTCACGCTCGCTCACATCATTGCCGGCGGTTACACCAAAAACGTACTGCAGCGCTTCCTCCGGTTTGACCTTGGACGCCCGCTTGCCAATCACGAGGACCAGCTCACCCTCGTAATGCAGATTCCTGGAATCGGCCGGTTTCACGATGTTCTCATCCGGCCCGATGATCGAAGTCGGATATTTGGCGAACAGGCCGGGATAGGCCGCTACGGGGCGACCAGCGAGGTGGCTTTTGTAATTGAGTCCGACCGCAATCACTTTGGACGGCTGCACGGGTGCGAGCAGCTTCACCTGAGCAAGCGGAACTGTCGTACCCGTCCGCCGATGGGTGCCGAACAGGTCTCCGCTTATCTCGTGAACCGTGTTCTGCTCGAGGATTCCGTACGCTGTCCGGTTGTTATGCTGATAGCGGACATATCGGGTGACACTCGACTGCGCGGCGGTCGCGGCGACCGACCCGAAATGTCCGAGTATCACAATGACCATTGTCCGAAGCAGCCGACGCCTCGTCATCTCGCCTCACTAGCTGGAGGAATGCCTGGATGCCTGGTCGGGCGGAATTTCCTTTTTGTCGTCTTCGAACATGAAACCGGCTTGGCCGTGGACCAGCCCCATTTCCGCCAGAAGGCGAGTCATTCCCAGCGACAATGATTTGAGCTCTGCTTCGGAGAGTGCCTTGAGTCCATTGAGCAGCTGCAGGCCCGGCGCGGGCGGAGCCGACCGCGCCAGCGCTGCCCCGGCCGGCGTGATGCGGACTTCCGCGCGACGACGATCATCGGCCGAACGCTCGCGCGTGGCATATTCGGCTTGAACCAGCCTTTCGACCACATCCGCAACTGAGCTGCGATCCGTCATCGAGAGGTTGGCGAGCTCGGTGATCGACAACGGCCTGCCCGCCGCGTTCAGCTCTTCGAGCACGAACAACTGCGCCGGACTGACCTGATAACGGCTTTGCGTTTCACCCGCTGCAACGCGAAGTGCCCGGAGTAGACGACGGAATGCATTGAGCACTTCCATCAGCTCCGGATCCGGTTCACCCGCTACTCCGTGAATCATTCGACCCCGAGTTGAAGACGGTTCACTCATCCTGCGATATAGTCGTTGGCCATGGGGGACCGCCGCCAGCTTGATGGCTTTTCGCGGTGCCCGAGGACGGTCTCGACGACTCGCTAACACATTGTCAGAGCAGTGATTATATGCAGATTCGCTGGCCGCAGGGGCACCGCCCGGCTAGAGCTGGGTGCCGATCGCAATGGCGTGACACACGGTCCCGGCCAGGACGAACAGATGCCAGATCGCATGTGCGTAAGGAATTCGTTCGTTGTGGTAGAACAGGGTGCCAACCGTGTAGATCAGGCCGCCCGCGACCAGCCAGACCAGGGTAAGCGGTGAGAGCCGCGCTATCAATGGGACTATCGCAACCAGTGCCAGCACCCCCATCGCGATATAA